>CAMFIS010000057.1 GCA_945952345.1 uncultured Fimbriimonas sp. | reverse complement strand
CAGGCGTATCTTGGGCATCCCACTGGAGAACATTCAGCGTCGGCAGATCGCCCGGCTTTTGGTGGAAGTGCGCGAACGCGACCTCGCGCATCCCTTCTACGTCCTCGCCATAGGTCGTCATGAATAGGAGGTCGCCGGTGTCCCACTGCCCCGAGCCACCTCGATTTTTGACCCGAAGGTGATTCAGGACTCTGCGCATGAGCGAGATTGGCAACTTCTTGTTCTCGAAGTCGATGAAGAAAATGCCCCACGGCTGGCCCGTCGTGATGGGTCGAATTTGGTAAACGCAATTGATCTTAGGGGCGTGTTCTTCCTTGAGTCCCAACTCATCTGGCTCGTAGGTGAACGTAACCTCGTCCACGTTTCCTTCCGAAATTGGCCATTCGAGATCGTTGCGCAAAAAGCTTAGTAGCGCATCGATCGAGTTGATCGACTTTAATGTCCGGATATTGGCGTCTGTGAGCATTACTTTGGCTTCTCCACGAACCATCGCTTCCAGAACGGAAGTTCTAAATAGGCAATCTTCTGCTCAAGTGCTCGACATTTCGCATCTTGTGAAATCAATTGCGTGGTTATTTCCTCCAGAGCCACACTGATTTCTTTTCTCATTTCTTCGATCTTCTTCTTGCCCATCGGCTCTTTCAGAGCCGAAATAAGATTTGATGCGCCGTTCATCGCGGGCCCTGCGGCAGCGGCGATTGCTAAGGTAATAGGTTCAGGCATTGGGACCTCGCAATTCCATCCAGCAAACCAGCTTCGGTTGAATCGAGCCTACAAGGTTAATCTCGCGAAACGACTGGTTAATTTTGTTCTTCATTGTTCTGAGCTCAGCAGCAAGCTTGGTGGCGTCTCCAGGGTCGCCGCTCTTCTCTCCTTTTACGGTCTGGCCCAAGATGTCGAGGATCTTGCCACCATCGGTCGAATAGCCTAAATCAGTCTTTAGGATCAAGATTGGTAAGTTGAGGACTCCCTTGAACTTCTCGACATCCTGTTTGGTGAGGTTTTCGGTGCCTTTCATTTCGAAGAGGGCAAATACGCCATCGGTTGGCGCCCCAGTCCAAACTCCAAATGCGCCGAGCGGCATCTGCTCCACAATTGCCTGTAGCTCAGGATCGGGAGATGCTAGCGCCTTGACGTATTTGGCGTTCGCTTTGTCGAGCAACGTAGGCTCGCCATCCACCATGGCGTTGAACTCTCGCAACGTGCCTTCCGGGTCTGTCGACTTGAAGAATGCCTGATCGATTCCGAGAGTCTTGCTGATCTGCGTCGTGCGGTTTTCGACGGTATCGACGAGGCGGATGATATCGTTGATTTCCTTAGGTGGAAGGAAATTAATGATGCTGAACGAGTGCGGCTCCGGAGTCTTCACGGGGTCAAGTCGACGGTCGACACGACCGATGCGCTGAATTAAACGCACTGGATTCCAGTGTATATCGTAGTTGAGAATGCACTCTGACTCCTGCATGTTCACGCCCTCGCTGAGGACATCGGTGCAGATGAGGACATCGACCCTTTCGCGCCTTTGATCGCGTGGTTTGGGATTGTAATTTGGACAGAAGGCGTACAGGATGTCGGCACGAGTTTCCTGCTTGACGTTCGAGTCGATTCGGGAAATGTGGGCGGCTTTGAATTTTTCCTGGAGCTGCTTTTCTAAGTAGAACGACGTTCTTTGGCTTTGCGTAAATACGACGACTCGTTGTCCGAGCGCAATCCTTTCGCCTAGGATTTTGGCGACGACCTCTAGCTTGAAGTCTGTGTTGCGCCTTGCCTCGATCGTCTCTCGGTGGATTTCTCGGAGGTGATCGAGATCATGCAGAATGTCCTTTTTCCATCGCTCTACGTCGTAAGACGGCTCTTGAAAGTCTCCGAGCTTATGGTGAAGGTGGCGGCTCGAGATGGCTTGTTGTAGCCATTCACCCTCTTTCCCGTTTTGGTCGGCGCTTTCGCCATCCGCAATTACTGCTTCGTCATCCGATGACTCTTCCTCATCATCGAGCTCATATTCAAGTTTGTTGATTTCGGTCCGGACCCATTCGAGATGGGGCTCGATCCATGGCTTTGCTTCATCGTTGAAGACGAATTTCAGCCTCGCGATCAGGCTCGTACCAAGGCTTTGGAGAATTCCTTGGAAAGCGGCTGGGCTGCTCTCCAACTGCTTCATCGTATTCGTGAAGACAAGGCCAGCCAAAAAGACTTCGATTTGGTAGTTTCGTTTCCCGATGGTCCCGGCTTTTGTATATTGCTGGGGCAAGAATGCCGCAAATCGAATCCCGGATGAGCGAGCAGGCAAATGGAATGGCTTTAGAGTTACTCCCATTGCCTCTGCTTTTTGGTAGTCCTCTTTGGCTTTCTTGAGGGCGACGGCAATCGGGTGGAAGCGGGAGTGAGCCATCTCGACGACCTTTTTCCAGTGTTCGCTAAGTTCATAGGTAGGAGTAATCGGCTTTTCTCGCTTTGGGAAGACGAGTTGTTTACCGACGCTTTGGGCCAACTCAATGCAGGTCGTCCGCTTGCGCTGGATCACGATCGACTCAAGTACGGTGCGTAGCGTCGCGTCATGTTCCGCCACGGCCATATCGAGGACTGGCTGGCTGCTCTTGTTTGTTTTCTCCTTTGCCTCTTTGTCGAGTTGTTTGGCCGCCGTGTTGATCTTCGGAGCGGTGTAGCCAGAGACATTTCCGGTCTCGTGGGCAACCAGCGCCAACTGTGCGCTCAGATCTTGGTAACTCGTATTGATCGGCGTTGCGGTGAGGAGAATGACTTTTTTCTGCTTGTCGGGGTCGGCCGAAAGAGCTTGTCCAATCCGCTTGAGGTTGTTGTACCGCTGAGTATTTGTCGTGCGGAAATTGTGAGACTCGTCTATGACAATGACATCGACCCGCTCGGCCAATTTTTGGAGTTCGTCGACCTTATCCCGATACTTGATTGTGTCGTTATCTTCATCGTCAGGTTTGAATCCGAGGTCGGACATGGTCTTTTCGAAAATTGTGCCGTACGGCTGGCGGAAGTCGCTGAGATATCGCGACAAGTAGTCGCGCCAGCTCGCTTCCATGATGCTCTTAGGCGCAATGAGCAGGACATTCTTCTTCTGTTGGCAGAAGTACTCCATGAGCGCGAGCGCGATATAGCTCTTTCCAAGTCCGACACCGTCACACACCATCACGCCGTTTTCGCGGTCGAGGATTTCAAGCGCTCGCGTATACCCAAGCAACTGATGGGGGTCGAGCTCGCTGGCCACTTTCAAGCTCTTAGGATCGGTAATTTTCCCTTGGTAATGTTGGCCCCATGCGAGCAGCGCCTTTTGGTAAATTGCGTACGGATCGTAGAGGTCGAGCTGTCGTCGAATCTCATCCAGAAGTTCGACCGTGATTGTGTCCTTTTCGGCGATGGCCCATGCCTCTTCAAACCAAGCTTCTAACTGCTGGGTTTGATCGATCGTCAGGTGGACGTTCAATTCGATGTTCTGGGTGAGGCCTGGACGAGTGAAGTTGCCGCTACCCAAGATGCCATTCAGTGGGGGGTGACCGGTGCAGTGGGCAAGGTAGGCCTTGGCATGAAACTTATCTTTTGTGTAGACCCGGGCTTCGAGGCGGCCCTCTTCGATGAGTTTTTTGGCGAACTCTAGACCCTTTAGCAATGGGTCTTGTTCTCGCTGCTTAAGGAGGTCAGCGTCACTTCGGGTCCGCATCATTTCTAGCAGCTTGCGGCGTTGGGTCGGCGCCGCGTCGCCACCGAAGAGCAGGCGGACACGCTCGAATTGGCCCAGGCGATCGCCCATCATGTTCATTGCATCGAGCGAGAAGAACGCGGTTGCAATCCAGAATTCGGTCCCGTTCGTCGTGATTTGATTTAAGGCGTGATGAAGTGTGTTCTCCCCTTGGTTATCGATGATGCTTGTAAGTGCTTTGTTGCCCCCCAAATAAGTCCCCCTGACTTGTCAAGTATAGTCCTGAGGACTATCTTTCGGAATTAGAATTCCCTTCAATTTGAACGGAAGATAGCGGTTAAAAATCACGCGAACTTGGGCTGTGTGTAATGTCTCCGGGACTGCTCACGCGCGACAAGCGGCTAATTCAATTTATCTTGATATCGTTCGCCCGCAAAAAGAAGGGCCCGGACGAGCCGGGCCCTAGGGTGCGGGGATGGGTTTAGCGGGGGAGGAGGACGGTATCGATCACGTGGATGACGCCGTTGCTGGCTTCGATATCCGCCTTGATCACCTTCGAGTGGTTGATCGAGATGCCGTGCTTATTGTTCACCGCGATCGACTTGCCGTTGACCGTCTTGACGTGGGTGCCGTTCTTCAGCTTGGCCGCATCGGTGGAGAGGACCTTGCCCGGGACGACGTGGTAGGTGAGGATCGCGACCAGCTTGGCCTTGTTCTCCGGCTTGAGGAGCATGGCGATGGTGCCCGGCTTGCTCTTCTCCAGCTTGGCGAAAGCGTCGTCGGTGGGGGCGAATCCCGACCTCACGTCGTAGTGTGAAGGCTCACCAAGCAAAATCTAAGTCTGCCGCCCGGCGCAATGCGTCCACGTTCACGACTTCCAAAGTCTTCCCCACAAAGCGGATTCCGCCGTCATCGATCAGCGAGCCCATCGCTCGGTTGACCGCTTCTCGGTTTGCCCCAATCAGCTCGCCCATCTCCTGGTGGCTCAGCCGAATTCCAATTCGGACGCAGTCGCTCCGCTTCTCGCCAAAGCGGTCCATCAGTTCCAGGATCAGGCGGGCGGTTCGCACCCGTACGGTGCAGAACGCAATTCCCAAAAGGCGAGTCTCCAGCGCCCGACGGCGAATCCCAATGCGCTTGGAAAAGTGGAGCGAGAGCGTAGGGTTCTTTTCTAAGACCTCGCGCAGCATCGCCGCCGGAACCCGGCAAAACAGCACGTCGTCCATGGCTTCGGCCCGGTCCGCATCGGCGTCTTCCGTCATGATGGGCGTAAGGCCGATCACGTCGCCAGGCTCCAAGATGTCGATCGCGATCGCTCGCCCGTCGGGCGATGAGCGCAGAACTCGAAGGTGCCCCTCCTTCACCAGGTACGCGTGCCCCACCAAGGTGGATTGCACCGTCACGGTCTCCCCCCGCTTGGCTTCGATCATCTTAGATTTCGACGCCAATTCCATCATCGTCCCTTCATCCAATTGAGGGAAGAATTTGAGGTTGCGGATATACCAAATGCAGGAGTGTTCGGCCACCAATTACGATCTTACCGCTCCCGTTTGGGCTTCGCCGCCGATGCCGCAAATGTGTCCACGGACACACCGGAACCGAACTCCATGGCCGGATCATAAAGCCAGATCCCGATTAGCTCGGGTCATAAGGACAATCATGAAATCCCTCACCTCAATCTCGTTGGCGGCGCTCGCTTCTCTACCCTTGCTGGGGCTCGCCGGCGCGCAACTCCACTCCGGTCTGGCTCCTGGCGCCATGGTTTCCGCCTTCGAACCCACCCACGTTTCCGGACCCGATGCCGGAACCAAGACGTGCCCCATTTGCAAATATGGCAAGGCGCCCGCCGTGCAGGTTTGGGTCAATGGAGACACAACCGAGAACGTGGCCAAAATCGCCGATGCGCTCGAAGGTGCGATCAAGATGGAGGGTGGCGATAAGCTCAAGGCCTTCGTCGTCTTCATCCGACCGTCGAACGTTTCTGCATCCATGCTGGAGGGGCAACTCAAAATGGTTGCCGAGAAGTGCAAGCTCTCGCACGTCGCCCTCACCTATGTCGATGGCCCCGCGTCCAAGTTCGTCGGTCAATACAAGATCAACACTTCCTCGAAAGTGAAGAACACCGTGCTGGTGTATCACGACATGAAGGTGGACGCCAATTTCGTCAATCTGCAAGGCGACCAAAAGGGCCTGATGGCTCTCAAAGGCGCGATGATGAAAGCCTGCGGCATGTAGGCTCTTCGAGGTGGCTCGCCGGTTACAAACTGGCGAGCCACTCGTACGGGGTCTGGAGTCGAAGCAAATGTTCCTGCCAGTTCGCGAGGTCGATATCTTTGCCGTCCCACGGCAAATCGATCCACAAAGTCAGACCCTTGCGACGATAATGGTCCGAGTCTCCGACCACATCTTTCGGCAACCGCTTGAGTTCTGGCTCGGGAATCCGCAACGGCCCCCAGGCGGGTATCGCGCGGTCAACTTCTCCGTCCAAAACGCGAGACCGAAAGGATGACAGAGCCGTGGCCGAGAACTCCCACATCCCAACTCCCAAAACTTGCCGGTCCGCCTCGATCGAAGCAAAGAAGCAGCACGCCGTACCCAGGTCCAACCCTGCCTTCCACGCCGAGAACCGAACGTAGGGCGAATAGGGAGTTTTGTCTTTCGAGAATCGCACGTCGCGATAAATTCGAAACAGCTTCCCGTCCATGGGCGAACCGGTTAGGAGCGCGAGGTGTTCTTGAAAGGCGTAGAACACGGCTTTGCTCGGTTCCTGCACCGTCCGCTCGAATTCGGACTTGTGTTCAGCAAACCATTCCCGATCGTTGTGGATCGAGAGCTGCGCTAAGAACTCGACTCCCGCCTTAGGAAAGCCGCTCATGACTTTGCCTTTCTTGGCTTGGTTGGTTTGGCCAGCATCTTCTCCCGGACAAATTTCGCACTCTTCTCGATCCACGCTCGCATCGCGTCGTCGCTTTGCCAAGACTTCGCCGGCAGGTACGCGAAGTTTCGCAGTGGCTTACCGGTGAAGTCCATCGGGGTTGCCGACCCGTCCTCGAGCGCCGCTTTCAGGTCCTCATCGTGCAGCCGAACCACGAGGTTTTCCTTGGCAATTCCCACCAGCATCTTCTTGTTCAGCGAGAAGCAGATTCCGCCGAACATTTTGGATTCCGAAAGCTCTTCGCCAGGCTCCAAACGCACCGTCGTCAGCACTTGCCGGATGTGTTCTGCCGTTCCTTCATCGTAAGCCATTGCCGTTATCCTAAACGATCTTCATTCCGGGTGGCGGCGATGGTTCCGTCACCGATTCGTAAAACCATACCTTGATTCCATTGTTATCCTCGACGATGAAAACCCGGTCACCCCACCACATGTCTTCTGGCTGTGTCGACTCCACGCCCATCGACCTCAGTTGCCGGTGGTACTTGGCCACATCGTGAACCTGAAAGTAGAACTGAGCCGTTTGCGCCGGAAGCTCGGTGGATTCCGATCGCGTGAACATAATCCGGCCGCCATCTTTGACCACGGTGCAGAAATCGAGCTTGCCATCGTTGCCCACCACGGCCATGAGGTGGTCAAAGCCCAACTTGTCGACGTAGAAATCGCGGGTGACATCGACGGATGCAACGGCAACCATCGGCATGACTTGGGCTGGAATCTGGCTCATTGTGCCTCTGGCATCCAGTGGAAGCCCGCGTCGCCGTGGATCGTCTGGATGTAATTGAGTTGTCCAGAATGATACATCATGTGCCAAACCGCCAAATTTGCCATTCCTAAAGGTGTAAATGGGCCAACCGGGGAAGGGAATTCGTCTGCGATGAAGTCGCCAGAGTAATTTTGCAAAATCCCGACAAAGCTGTCTGCCTTTGCATCGAGGGCCCGGATCGCCGATTCCTTATCGTGAAATTCCTTGGGGGCACGCACCCAGCCAGATGGTCCCTCGATGCTGGTCGGGCCCTGGGCCAAGAGTTTTCCGAAGGAATCGAAAAATCCCACGAGTTCGTACATGAAGTCGTATCCGCAGCGTGTTTCGCCGCCGTGGGTTGCGGATAGCAGCTCCGGGGACATAGCCTGCACGTCGGCGCCGAAAAGTTGTCGGGCGAAGGAGATTCGCTGAATCACGTCTTCGCAGGGATCGAAGGAAGTCGAACTTGCCATAGTTTCAGTTTCGAATACGGAAGTCTCGAAATCTACTACTGTGTGTAGTAGATAATATTTTGGTGGTCGACTTCGAATTGCTCTCCCGAATTGGGCTCACCCAGTACGAGCGCCAAACCCTCGTGGCCCTACTCAAGTGTGGTTTCGCCGATGCCGCAACGTTATGCCAGGTCGGGGAAATACCAACGTCGAAAATCTACCAAGCCACGGAGAGACTCGAATCTCTCGGCCTCATCAGCGTCCAAAGGTCTCGCCCTCGCCAGTTTGCCGCGATGTCTGCCTCCGCAGTCGTCGAGCGAATTGGACAAATCGCGCGGGAAGAAGCGGAAAATATCGCCCAGGAAAGTCAACGCCTCGTGAAGGTTATCGAGGACGCCCAAGGTACGTCCAAGCCAACGTCAGGCTTTGCCGATGTGGCGATGGGGCGAATGCAGCATGTCCGTCGGCATGTCGCCTCGCTCGCTGGGGCCAACAAGTCGATTATTTCTTACTTGGAGTTGCCCGATGTTTTGGCCATCTATGCTGCCAAGAAGGAAGGCTTCAATGTATTGAGCTCCATCCGTAAGAACGTGGAAGCCCAAAATATTCCCCATCGAATCGTTTTTGGATTTGGACCAAGAGATGCTCCAATACTGATGCAATTTCTTCGAGATTTTCACAAGGAATTAAGGTCCGCCACCGGTGTGCGCTATTCGGGCCTCTTGGGCCATCCATTTCACGTAGTCGACGAGGAAACCGTCATTCTCAGCTTGGACAATCCGTTTCTTCTGGAACGGAGATTCAGCTCTCTCATGCTGCGATCGCCGGAACTCGCCGCCCCTATGTGTACCGGTTTCGATGAACTATGGAAGAAAAGTATGCGGAGCCTCAAAGAGATCGATTGTGACCCTAGATTAACCTTTCCCAAGGCCTGATCGCCTGCTGAGGCAACGCTAGTGGAATCCAAACGGGAGCAATGTGTACTCACCGGTAACTGCCCCGGTAGATGCGATCCACAGTTCTCCATTCAGATGGATGACAGACGATGTCCCGCCAACCATATTGAGAATTCTGGGCAAAACGCCATTCGAGGGATTTTCTTGCACGAGCCAAATCGAAGACTTCTTATCGGAAGTCAGGGTGATCGAGATAATGTACGAGAGGTCTTTGGAGGCACAAAGAACCATATTTTGCTTGTCTCCGAGGGAGAATTCGCCATGCAGGGGATGGAAATCCATTCGGCATTGTAACGATGAGGCCGTGCTCCGGTCAATGACCGACCTCATGGCAGCTACTAGTTAATGTTGGCTCACAGGTCGAACGTTGCAGGCTCGCTCCGCCGTCGTCACGATGTGGCTGATATCGACGTCCTCGTCGCTTTGCCGCGCCAGGTCGATCAATCGGTCGAACTGCTCCAGCTTCGATCCCGAGTAAACCGCCGGCGGCCTCGCCTCCGCGTGCTCCAGCTGGATCAAATGCCGAACGCGATACAACCGCTGAATACCCTCCAACCTCGTCAATGTTCACCCGATCGCTAGCCCGTGGCCAGCCTATAGAATCGTTGGAAATTTTCGTCATGGCCGATAGCCGCGATTTCCCGGGTCTGTCCCAATTCGCAATCTGCAACAAGGATTTATCGGTCGGTCAACCGGTCGATATCAGGCGATGGACCGACGAAGGATAAAACGCAATTGTCGATTACAGAGCAGGCTCGAAATACATCTTCGCCATCTCGTCGTTGTTCCGTACAATCCAAACCCGGCGGGGGCGCCCTAATCCCCAGAAACTTGGTTGGGTGGAAATGCAATGGACGTTCAAACTCTGCGTGCGGGGTCCAAAGTCAAATGGTCTTCCTGAGTTGCGAATGCCATGATCAAACAGAAAGGTGTAGATGTTCAAAAGGACCTGCTCCGAAACCTCGAATGCGTTAGCATTCTCCGCCAGGAGCTGATGCCCCGCCCAAGGAGTCGGGCCAAGCGGGATCGGCTTGAGTTCGATGTCCGCCGCCGCAAACTCCGCTCGCACGGTCCTCGGCCTCTTGATCCATGCCCCCGAGAAGAGCGCTACGAAGCAAACTCCCAGCCATATCCAAGTCCTTCGCTTCATGGCAACTCCGTGCGCTAGTTTCCCCCACCATTCGTTCTTAGTCAAGAGGCGCGGCCCGCACCAATGCTTCCATCCAGATTGTCAAAGAGCGTCGGAGCTACAAGGGCAGAACGGCGAATCAAAATCTCAACATGGGCGGAGGATGAAAGTCACAAGGCAAGGTTCTGCGGCCTAGTGCGGAGCCGACGATGAACTGGGTAAGGAGCAAGACGACGACCTCGAGGAACGAGATCGAGAGGCGACTCCACCACGGCGGAGTCAAAAGTGTTTGAAGACGAAGAAAGGGTCGAAAGGACGAACGCGGCCGAGCCGCCAAAGCTTTCTTAGGCATATTTGGATACCGCCCCCCTTCCACGAAACTTCAAGGACAACTCTGGATCTTGTCCCGCAGGTTCAAAATGAGAACGGCACTAATACAAGACGTCCAAAATAGTAGAAATGTTTCTACTATTTTGATAAGTGTTTCACCGAACAATTTACGACGCGCTCAAAAACGAAAACGGCTCAGGTTCAACGGCACTTGCCAAACCCATCCGTTCAGAACAAAAGTGCACAAAAACGATCAAAACCGCAGGTTCCTTTGAACCTAGAATGACAATTTCCGAGTGCACATTCGGTTGCATGGGCGTTAGCTTTCGTGCCGAACCGTCGTTTGATGGTCACGGCTGCCAGCTATCCAGGCGCTTACCAGTGAAGCAACAAGTCAAGAACACCGGCAAACTCGCGGCTATCTTAGTAGACAGCGTGCTAGAAGCTAGTGATGAAATAGGATGGAGCTTGTCGTGGCACTGGTACGCAGAGCGAGGAACGAGCGGCGCTTACCAGTGAAGCAACAAGTCGAGAACACCAGCAAACTCGCAGCTATCTTAGTAGACAGCTTGATAGAAGCTAGTGATGAAAATAGGATGAAGCTTGTCGTGGCACTGGTACGCAGAGCGAGGAACGAGCGGCGCTTACCAGTGAAGCAACAAGCAAAGAACACTGGCAAACTCGCGTCGGTCGTCCTAGAAAGTCATTCGAATCTCGGCTCGCGTGCCAGTGCCACGTCTGGTCTGATGCGAGAACCTTTTGAGGCGTGACGGAAGGGATGATTTCTTCGAACGACGGTCCTCTGCGTGTTCCTGCAATAGACCTCGGTGAACTGACGCCCTAGCGTCATCCCGGAAGCTTCTAGCGCATCGGGACAAGGGATTGATAGCAGGTCCACAATAGGACCGTACTGAACCCTGAACAAGAAAATTCCGTTATCTCCCAACAAATGTCGTTAACCGAGCAAGAGAAAGTGGCCCATCTCCTTCGGCGGTTTGGGTTTGGGGCGAGTGAAGCGGAGCTGCAGTATTACGGCAAGAACGGCCTATCCGGCGCGATCGATCTTCTCCTCAACTACGAGAAGGTGGAGGATGTGTGCGCGGTGGACCCGATGTCGTTCTCGAACGGCAAGAACGTGGTGAACATGCGCGTGGTGCAGAACCTGTTCACCATGCGGTGCATCGGCACCATTCGTCCGTTGGAAGAGAAGATGACGGTGTTTTGGCACAACCACTTTGCCACCAGCAGTCAGAAGGTGGACAACGCCTTCGTGATGTACAACCACATCGACACGCTGCGCAAGTATGGTCTGGGCAAGTTTGGCGTTCTGCTCGAGGCGATCTCGAAAGATCCGGGAATGATCTACTGGCTGGATGGGCAGGAGAACGTGGCCGAGCATCCCAACGAGAACTTTGCCCGCGAGGTGATGGAGCTCTTTACGCTGGGAATTGGCAACTATAGCGAGAAGGACGTGCAAGAAGCAGCGCGCTGCTTTACCGGGTGGACGTACGGCCGCGGGCTGCGTGTGAACGACAATTCGCCTCGGCGCATCGACCAGTTCAAATTCGTCCTGAATCGGCACGATGTGGGCACAAAGGCAGTGCTTGGGGAGCGAGGAAATCTGAACGGCGAGGAAATGCTGGCGGTGCTGTGCAAACAGCGGCAGTGCGCCACATTTATCACTCGGAAGCTGTGGAGCTGGTTTGGCTACGAGAACCCTTCCGAGGCCCTGATCTCCCGCTTGTCGTCGGCGTTCTTCGCCTCGGGACTGGATATCAAGGTCCTGGTTCGTAATGTCATGGAGTCGCAGGAGTTCTATTCCGACCAGGCAGTTCGAAGGGTGATCAAAAATCCCATCGATTTCACGGTCTCCACGGTTCGCCAGTTGGGCATGGGTCAATCCATGATCCAACGAATGAAGGATGCGATCGCGAATCCTCAGATCAACGAGCAGACGGGGCTGAACTTGCCGTTGGTGCGGGCCCTGTCCCCGGCCCAAGCTGCATTCTCAGCGGCGGGTTCCATGGGAATGCAGCTTCTGACTCCGCCGGATGTGTCGGGTTGGCGGACGGGGGCGTATTGGATCACATCGGCGACGATGGTGGAGCGAATGAAGTGGGCGGATAAGCTGTTTGCGGGTGGTCCGTCAGGTGGCAATGCTCAGCCCCAGAATCCACTGGGTGGAAACCGCGGCCCGCAAGTCGGCGCGCAGGCGTATTCGCTGTTTACGGATCGGAGTTCGTCGGGGGTTGTCAAGAGTTTGATGTCGTTGTTCGACGTACAGCTACCGGCAGCAAAGGTGGCCGACCTCGTTTCCGCTGCCGACAAGGCCGGTGCATCCAATATGAATGTCCGATCCGCCAACGACGTCGCCCGCTCGGTTTGCCGGGTGATGTTTTCGACGCCAGAATTTCAGGTGTGCTAACTGCCTAGGCTTCAGGAAGTCAGGCTTCAGGCTTCAGTTTTGGGTGAGGAAGAATAGAGAAGAGTCGTGGCACTGGCTCCGAGATCTGGCTTGAACGAAGTGAGCCTGCGAGAAGCCAGTGATGAAATAGGATTGAGCATGTCGTGGCACTGGTACGCAGAGCGAAGGAGAGCAAAGAAGAGTTTGCGGTTGGCAGTTTGCAGTCAGCAGAATGGATGCACAAAACAGCTCCTTCCCAAAGATTGCCCCTAGGTCCCGGAAGGTGGCACGCCGCAGAAGACATTCGAAGTACGAGCGATGTTGTGCGGCGTGACGGAAGGGATGATTCTTGTTGTTCGTGAAGTAATTGCATGAGCCAGTGTTGAAAGAAGATTCAGCTTGTCGTGGCACTGGTACGCAGAGCGAGGGTGGTCCGCCTTAGCCTTGGCGGAGGTGGAGCGAGCGGCGCTTACCAGTGAAGCAACGAGCCGAGAACACTGGCAAACTCACGTCGGTCGTCTTTAGAAAGTGATTCAAAACTCGGCTCGCGGGCCAGTGCCCCATCTGGTCATAGGACTCAAGGCTGCCTCCGTGGCGAGGAATTCCGACAAAATTTCGAACACCGGAGCAGAGCTATGGAGGCTAAGGAAAAGTCGCTGCCTCGGGCCGAATGAAGGACAGGAGCCTTGGAATCTCCCATGCCGCCGCCCCGAGGCTAAAGAAACTTAGCGCGGACCTTCAGCCCGCATGACCTTCTACCATCTACCCAGGGCGTTGCCCTGGGCTTACCAAAACTTGGCCCTTCAGGCCCGCCCGAATTCAGCAGACATGATTGATCAATAGACGAGTGGAGCAAAACCAGCCCAGTATGGGCGGCTCTTATTGAGCCCAGGGCGGCGCCCTGGGAACATTCGAGTGAGAATCATGCGGGCTGAAGGTTCGCGCTAATACTAGTCGTTCAGGCAATTCGCTTTGGTCGTGGAAGGACTAAACCCTTGCCAACTCCCGACCCCCATCCTACCGATTCCCTACACTCATTACCCTTCGGCGGGATCTTTGACAACCCCCGGCAGCCTCGCCGCTCTCGCTCCCAAAGAGCAAGGCGAAGGGCTCTAAAACAAGAATCCCCTCGCCAAGTCCTTAACCCGACAATTGGATCACTCGCTTGATGCAAAACAGACTGTCCCTTGGCGAAGGAGAGTCCTTGTGAAAGGTTGCCCCGAAGGCAAGCTTTCATGAGGAGGTGAGCGAAAGTCCATCAAGATTCAATTCGAAATCGAAGCGAACCGAGGGATTGTTAACGAGAGCTCAAATGTGAAGGGATAGTTTGAAATCCAAAGCCTCCATAGCGCGGCATGGGAATCCCAGAGCACACCGACGCCTCGCCACGGAGGCAGCGAAAGCAAAAATCCCCTCGCCGAAACCGACGAAGGGATTTCCCTAGCCCTTGCCCTCGCCCTAGCGAAGCGAGCCCTGGTTAGCCTTTCAACCTCTCCAGATACTTGTCCCGAAGCATCGTGTGCTTACTCTCCAGCTTCCTCGGCTGGCCGTCGATGAACACGTAGCGCATCGTCGTCGTGAGCTCAAACGGGTCGCCGTCGGTTACGATGACGTTGCCCAGCTTGCCCACTTCCAGCGAGCCAAGTTTGTCGTCCACGCCAAACATCTGCGCCGGATATAGCGTCAGAGCCTTCAGCGCCTCGTCCTGCGGAAGGCCATACGCGCAATGCTCGCCCGCCTTAAATGGAAGCATCATCGTGTTCGAGCCTTCGCCGCCCGCGAAGCAGAACTTCACGCCGGCTCTGGCCAGCAGGCCAGCCCGGACGTACGGCGTATCGTACGGATCCCACGCGTTGTCGGTGGTATTCGCACCCAGCGTGCTCGCGCCTGCCGGAGGCAGGATCACCGCGATGCCAGATTTCTTCAGCAGTTCGGTCTCCTTGTACGCCTCGTTGCCGCCCGAGATGACTGCCTTCAGGTGGTGCTTCTGGGCGAAGGCGACGGCGGATCGAATCTGCGAGGCGGTTCGGGCCGAGAGAACCACGACCTTTTCGCCCTTCAGATATGGAATCATCGCCTCGTAGCCGAGGTCGAGGGGCAGCGACGGGTCGGCCTTGTGGTCGTTCATGTATTTTGTCGCGCGGTTGAAGTAGCTCTCCAGGCTGAGCGCTCCGCCACCGTCGTCTTGAGCGAAGAATCCGCCGTCCTGGTACGGCATGCGGCCACCCAGGAAGTCGTAATATTGCTCAAGCTGGGTCAGCGTGAGATCGGCGTCGCCGCGCGATCCGTTCATCTGGCCGGTCTTACCCGCGCCGCCGAACAGGATCGAGGCATCTACTTCATCGCAAAGGTCGAAGTTGGGGCGTCCGCGGCCGCCGCCGAAGTTCACGATCAGCGCGGCTTTGCGCTTCACGCCGAACTGCTCGGTGGTGTATCCGTCGGTGTTGATGATCGCGCCTTGGCCCGAGATCGTGCCGCCGGTGGGCGACGAGAATGCGTTGGTCACGCCGTTAAACCTTGCCGGAGCGAAGTGGGCGCTTTCCACCCAAACGTTCGTCATCGAATCCAGGTCTGCGTTGTACGTGCCGAACTCGCGGTTATCATTCATGACCGCGATCGGGCTGATCTCCATCAATCCGATCGACGATTGGCCGTCGATGAAGCCGGGGTACACGTGCAGGCCGCGGCCGTTGATGACCGATGCACCGCCCGGAACCGAGACGTCTTTTCCGACGGCAACGATCTTGCCGTCCTTAATCACCACGGTTCCGCCGTCGATGTTCGGACCCGAAACTGGATGAACCATCGCGCCGACGATGGCGTACGTATTGGACTTCGACGGAAGCCGATCGTTCTCGGCTCGATTCACCTTCTTATCCAGCTTCTGCTTGATGGTGGAAGTCTTGTCGATGCCGTAAGCATCGCGCCGCTCGAAGTAAACCTTGCCTTCGATCATGGTGAGGTCGCACTTGCTGTACACGCTCATCGGATCGCCGTTCCAAACTACGAGGTCGGCATCCTTGCCCACGTCGATGCTGCCAGTTCGGTGGTCGATTCCCAGCTCCTTGGCCGGGTTGATCGTCACCGTCTGGAGGGCTTCTTCTTCGGAGAAACCTCCGTATCGCATGGTCTTGGCCGCGTCGATGTTCAGCGCGGTCGTGCCGCTCAGGCCGTCGGTGTTGATCGAAACGTTCACGCCCGCTTTCTTGCAGATCATGGCGTTCCACGGAATCGCGTCGTAGCCTTCCTGCTTAAACGACCATTCGTCTTCGAAGATGGAAACGCCGATGCCAGCTTTCGCCAGTTCGGGCGCGATCTTGTAGGCCTCGAGGGCGTGCTGGAGCGCGCCGATCTTGAAGCCAAATTCCTGGCTTAGCCGGACCATCATCAGCATTTCATCGCTGCGATAGCAGTGGCACTGAACCCAGATCTTCTTTTGAAGAATATCGCTGAGGGTTTCGAGCCGCAGGTCGCGGCGCGGCCGCTTGGTGGTCTTGCCGGAGTTAAAAGCGTCCCAGTCCTTCTTGTACTGAATTGCCTCGGTGAAGGCGTGACGGTACACGGACTCCACACCCATTCGGGTGTTGGGGAAGCGGTTGCTGTTGGTGCTGCTCTTGCGCGTCACGTTCTCGCCGAGGGCGAATTTGATCATGCGCGGGGCATCCGGAATGCGGGCTTCGTCGCCGCTCGTGCCGTACTTGTACTTGATCACCACGCTTTGCCCGCCGATAGCGTTGGCGCTGCCGTGGAGGATCATCGCGGAAGTGTGTCCGGAGGCCAAGGCCTGCCAAACCGAGAGCGCACCGAGGTTCAGAACGTCTGTAATTCGCACTTCGCCGGTGATGCTTTCCGCGCCTTCGTTGGTGCCGTCGGCGGCTCGGTGCGAGTGACCATCGATAATCCCCGGCGCCACGCATCGACCATGGGCGTCGATCACAACCGTGCCGGATGGAGCGACGAGGCCGCGTCCGATCTTAGCGATCTTGCCGTTTTGAACCAGGATATCGCTATCTTCGAGGATGCCGTGACTGGCGGTCAGAATCCGTGCCGATTTGATGAGGCAGTTGCCGTCGGTCTTGGTCTTCGGGGCGCGGTCGGCTTCCACTTCGGAAGGGAACTGCGCCGCCGCAAAGGACGAAAGCGCGAGGGCGAGGAGGGAGATTTGCTTCATTTCGTGGCTCCTTTGGGTTCGAGAACGGCTTTGCCGAGGACCCAGACCCGTTCGACTTTGCTCGAATCTTCGGAGAACTCGTTGGACATGAGGACGAGGTTGGCTTGCTTGCCGCTCTCGATGGTGCCGAGTTGGCTGGATACGCCGAGAATATCGGCTGCACCGGAGGTCATCGCCTTCAGGGCGTCCTCCTTGCTGAGGCCGAATTTCAGGAATTTGCGAACGTTTTCCAAGTAGGAGCCCACGCTGCCACCGGCGCTAAACGCTATTCGCACGCCGCCTTTGGCAAGGAGGCCGGGGCCGGCCATCTGCTCTTCCCAGCGGGTGTGCCTCTCCTTCTTGTACTCCATCGGAGTCGCATCTTGCGGAAGCGTTCCCGCTCGATCCGGCTCGACAGAGGGCTCGGAAAGATTGTCGAGTTGGTACACCACCGGGACGTTCTTGTCCTTGATGGCGGGGAGCAATTTGTAGGCGTCGCGACCTCCAGCGATGATCGGGGAGAAGCCGAATTCAGCCGACATCTTGAACGATCGTTCGATCTCGCGGTCCATGTTGACCTCGAAGATTCCGGGCTTCTTGCCCGTGACCAGCGGGTTCAGATCCTGCAGCGACTTCAGCCACCATGGTTTCTCGGTCGGCTTGGCCAGTTCGGCGCCTTCGGACAGCGACTTGGCGTCGGCGAGAACTTGTCGCATGAGGGCGACCACGCCGAGGATGTTCGACGGATAGCCGTCGCCTGCGCCGTTTCGGTAGCTGATTCCGAAGCCAAACATCGGGTCGATCACCCGACCCTTTTCGGTTGCGGGAGCGAGGTCGACCACCGCCGCGCTGCCACGGATGCAGCCCTTACTGGGCACCAGGAGGGCGGTGGTGATGCCGCTTTCCCACGAGCCGGAATCCTTCTCGAAGTCGAGATGGTCGGCCGCGCCGAACTCGGAATACACGCCTTTTCGGTTGCCGATCCACATATACGGAGGGGCCGAGAAATTGATGTCGGGCTTGCCTTCTTGCGAGGGTTCGGGGGCGGATTTTTGCAGCCGCGTGGAGTACGCGTCGATGAAACCGGGATAGAGAATCTTGCCTTTACCGTCGATGGTGGTCATCCCGGCAGGGGCGGGATTGGTGGAAACAGAGTCGATCCGCCCGGCTTTGACGACGACCGTCGCCGAGTCGAGCACCTGTCCGTTGCCGACGAAGACCTTCGCACCCGTGATGGCAAAATCCCCAGCTTGCGCGGACGCCAAACTGGCGACTCCGAACGCAAGGGCGGAGAGGGTATAAGTACGCATGGATAGCGCGTTTTACCATGGAACGCGGCGGCGACGCTATTCGAATTTGTGTCGAATCGGAATATGGGGGGATATCAGTGCAAGTGCGAGTGCAAGGGAAGTCGACGGTGTTCGGATGTGGCGAAGTTAGCTCCCTTCCTCCTTGGGGAGGAAGGGTTGGGGATGGAGGGGATCGTATACGGAAATCTTGGAGTTGCTTTGACGATCTCCGTCAACTTTCCCCTCTACCCCTAACCCCACCACACGACTCGTTGCCTTTGTGGCAACGAGTGGCAAGGGCTTGTATAGTTTTGTTGAGGCGGAGGACCGTCAAGGGCTAACAGCCATCTGGACT
>CAMFIS010000056.1 GCA_945952345.1 uncultured Fimbriimonas sp. | reverse complement strand
GTGAAGATCTTATCATTGAGACGTTTGCCTGTGTTCGCGAAGTTTCCAAGCGAACTCTTGGCATGCGGCACTTCGACGTTCAGCTTGTTGGCGGCTTGGTGTTGCACCAGGGCCGAATTGCAGAAATGAAGACGGGTGAGGGCAAGACCCTGGTTGCCGCTGCTCCGCTCGTTCTCAATGCCCTTAGTGGACGCGGTGCTCACTTGGTCACGGTGAACGACTACCTTGCCCGACGAGACGCGGTCTGGATGGGTCCCATCTACCACTTCTTTGGACTCACGGTTGGAATTATCCAGGGTCAAGGGGAAGAGAGCGATGAGCTTGGCGGCAGCTACAAGTATGTACCTGGCGCCGACGACATGGGTGATCCTCGCTATCTGAACCTGGTCCCCTGCAGCCGACGAGAAGCTTATTCGTGCGACATTACCTACGGAACGAACCACGAATTCGGCTTCGACTACCTACGCGACAACATGGCCTTTTCGGAAGAAGAGCTTGTGATGAGCGAGTTGCACTACGCCATCGTCGACGAGGTGGACTCGATCTTGATCGATGAAGCGCGAACTCCGCACATCATCTCCGGTCCGTCGATGGAAGATGTTTCGACCTACAAGTCAATTGATCAACTTGTAAAGCAGCTTGAACCAGAAACGCACTGGACCGCCGACAAGAAAAATCACAGTGCAACCCTGACCGAAGAGGGCATGGACCGAATCGAGGAACTCCTCGGCATCGACAACATCGCCGCCGACGTCAAGCTCCTGCACTATGTCAATGCATCCGTGAAGGCGTACGGCCTTTTCACTCGAGATGTGGACTACGTCGTGCGCAACGGCGAAGTTGTGATCGTCGACGAGAACACCGGTCGAATGATGTTTGGCCGACGATTCAGTGACGGTCTTCACCAAGCCTTGGAAGCAAAGGAAGGCGTTCAGGTTCAACGTGAGAGCCAAACGGTTGCGACGATTACGTTCCAAAACTTGTTCCGACTTTATGAAAAGCTGGGAGGCATGACGGGAACGGCGAAAACGGAAGAAGACGAGTTCCGAAAGATCTACGGCCTCGACGTTGTCAGCGTTCCGACCAATCGCCCCAGCCTGAGAACCGACCAAGGCGACGTTATTTACAAAACGATGGAAGCCAAGTTCCGCGCCATTGGTTGGGAGATCATCCGCTTGTACTCCAAGCAGCAGCCAGTGCTGGTCGGTACTCGGTCGATCGAAATGTCGGAAATGGTTTCGAAGCGACTGGAGCCAGATATGCTTCAGAAGCTGGTCGTTACCAAGCGACTGCAGTCGATGGTCGAAGTTACGAAGGATCTGAGGGGTGACCAAGCGAAGGACGCCCGTCGGTTCTTTGAGATGGATCTGGAGCCTCTGAGCATGGCGGAAGTGAGCATGTTGCTCGGACAGATCGGATTGCCGACGACGATTACAGACTCGAACTGGACCGATTGGTGCCTGAAGGAGTGGGGTCTGGAATCAAGCAATCTTGAATTCTTGTTGGAGGCGCTCAAGCATGGCATTCCCCACAATGTTTTGAACGCGAAGTTCCACGAACAAGAAGCACTGATCATCGCCGAAGCCGGTCGAAAAGGTGCGGTGACGATCGCGACTAACATGGCTGGCCGTGGCGTCGACATCCTTTTGGGTGGACGTGTGGAAGACGATCTGGTCCGAATGGCTCGCGAGCAAGTCGCGATTGCCCACGACGGCGTCGATGAATACGGCGAGACGTACAAGAGCTACCGTCGAGGTGGCCATGAGCGAGCGGCACCTCCGCTTCCGCTCAGTGACCAAGAGCGACGCGCTCAGGCCGAAGAAGTTCGAGCCGTGGGTGGATTGTTTATCCTTGGAACCGAGCGACACGAATCGCGACGAATCGATAACCAGCTTCGTGGACGCGCTGGACGACAGGGCGACCCGGGCGAATCGAAGTACTTTGTCTCCCTCGAGGACCAGCTTTGGAAGATATTTAATCCAAATATGCTGGAGAATCCGATGCTGAAGGCGTGGCCGCCGATGGAAGAAGTCACGGCTGGCTTCCTCAGCAACATGATCAAGAAAACTCAGGAGCGAATCGAGAACCACTTCTTCGAAGCCCGAAAGCATGTTCTTGAGTACGATGACGTGTTGAACGCTCAGCGTGAGCACATCTATGGCCTTCGCCGAGAAGTGCTGCTGGGCAAAGACGTTCGCCTTGAGATCAAGACGTACTTGTCCGAAGTGGTGGCGGAGATCTGCGACAACGCTTGGATGGTAGAAGAGAATGGCGACCGAGTTTACGATCACTCCGTCCTCTTCGAAGACCTTAATGAAATCTTCCCGCTTCTCGACTACGCGACCATCGCGGACCTCGAAAAACACGAGCCAGGCACCGACGTGATCGAATACGTTCAGGGTATTGCGGAGAAGGCATACGATGAAAAGGTGGAAGCCGCCGGCGAGGCAATGCCAGAAGCCGAGCGATGGGTGATGCTTCGTGCGGTCAACGATCGTTGGATGGAGCACTTGCAGTTGATCGAGTACATCCGAGAAGGCATCGGCCTTCGAGGATATGGCCAGGTCGACCCGCTCGTCGCTTACAAGCGAGAAACGTATGACACCTTCCAGAACACGCTGAAGAACATTCGAGAGCAAGCCTCCAAGATGATCTTCCATGTGCGAGTGGAGCAGCAGGCTCCTGAGGGGATGGAAGTGGAAGCGCTTCCAGAAGCGACCGAAGCTCCGAAGGCTGAGCCGGGCACCCTTTCTTGGCCGACGGGAGTGGATCCCAAGAAGGTCGGGCGGAACGATGCGTGTCCTTGTGGCAGCGGACTGAAGTTCAAGTCGTGCCACTATCCGACGCTTCGGGCTCAGGGCATTATTTAACGGTAGTTAACGTAGGCAAGCCACCGGAGGAATCAAATCCACCGGTGGCTTTTTTGTAACCAAGGCTAAGCTTGCGAAATTGCCTCTTGGTTAACGACTGCCTCGGCAATGGACGTCAGCTTCTGGTCCGCGCCCTTTTCTTCGTTGAGCGTTTCTTCCAATAATTGGACGTGCTGATCGTGCCCACTACTGCTAGCCAAGGTCTTAACCGACCCGTAACCGGCGATCTCGTAGTGCTCGACCTTTTGAGCCATGATGATGAGCGCCGCATCGAGAAGTGGACCCTCTTCGATCTCGTCGATGGCATCCTTCGTTTCCTTAATGAGGCCCTTCATGGCCTGGCAAGTTTCGCCTTCGGGGTTTTCGTCAAGATCCCGAAAGAGAGACTGCAGTCGGGCCACCTGATTTCGAGTTTGGTCGAGGTGAGCTTCGATCGCCTCGATGAGTTCTTGGCTTGTCGCGGCTTCGGCTACCTTTGGCAGAGCCTCGACGAGCTGGGTTTCCGCGCTATAAAGGTCGCGGAGTTCTTCGACATAGAGTTCCTTGAATGTTTCAATTGACATGTTCTTGTTATTACGTTCCGAGGCACCTTCGATAGAAGGAGCCGAAAGCTGTGAGGGGACTTGATGGGGTATCACGCTAGCTGCTCCTCCTATCCAAGGAACCAAAGGATGTGGTCATGAGGCGCTGCTGGGGGATTGTCAGCTCCTGGTTGGCATTACTCGTGTATAAAGTGCGAATAGAAGAGCCACAATTCCTCTTTTCTCAAGAGAGACTTTGCAGCTTCTTGGGAAGTGTGCGCGGGAAAGTTTCGGTCTATTCCATGTTCCAGACTGTAGTTGAGCTCTTCTTCACTTAATGCGTTAGATGTTGGAGGCTCATAACATTGGTGTCTTGTTGAAGGAATAAAGCAGGGATATGAGGTGTTGAGAGAATGTAAATTCTCCGCTGACCATGGATTGTTTCTTTTCTTCATAAGTTTTGACCCGCCGGATCTCCTAAATGCTTTCCTTTAATCTGGAAATTGTGAAGTTGATGCGGTACAAAAATAGACACGCTTTCGAAAATGTCACAACGAGCAGACCTAAGAGGAAATGGGGATATGAAACCTGTAAGTGGCATGCGTGGCCCGCTCAATTGAAGTTCCAGGAGGAACTGTTTGCAGTCCAGTTGGTATTTGGCATGACGCTCATAGACCAATTTTGTCGGTTCGTCGGATTTAACTCTCTGCGAATCCGGCCACAAGATCGAATCAGTCGTGCCCGGACCGCTTGGGTGTCTAGGTGGAATTTCTGCCCGATATCGCTCGTCGACCAGTCTTGCACATAGGCATGTACCATCATCTCTCTGGACGTTTGGTCTAAGCGCTGGATTGCCCTCATAATTCGCCCATCAATAGAGTTCTGCATCGTCTGCTGCTCTGGGTTTGTACATCCATCATCAGCGAGCTCTTCCGCTAAGGGACTCTCGATGTTCCACACTAAAGGCTTGCGCTTTTGTGCGCGGGTGAAATCGACGAATGTCCGAAAAACAATTCGAGTTAACCACTTATCAAGTTTGTCCAAATTGTCGCAATTTGGCAATGCACGATAGGCTCGCATAAAAGCATCTTGCGTAATGTCTTCTGCATCTTCGCGGCTTCCACAAAGGTGGTGCGCATAGTTGCGCATTTTTCCGTAGTGACTCGCGTAGATTCTCTCAAATTCTTTCTCCAAGCTAGTTTTCATTTCAATGATGCCCCTCATGTTTGGTGCAATAGTATTAGAATCGCAGGTATTGGGACGTTGATATCCGCAATCGAAAAGATCAGGACCAATGCGGTTTCAAATCGGGGATTTTGGCCCGGTTTTGATACAAAATCTCGCGGTCATTTCTAAAGGCAAAAGTCCCAAAGCGTTGCTCGTACTAGGGCATATATACCCAGCCACAGCGTGAGCATTCATAACGTAGTTGGGCTTGGCATAAATGCCAAGCCCAACATGAAAAGATTGGAGGTCTGCGATTAGCGGTCGCGATTTCTCCAGCCTTCACTGGCTGCTTCGGAGTGACCTTGTGAGTCGCCGTACCAGCCACGACCTTCGCCGTTACCGCCACGATCGTCATCGTCGTTGCTGCCCCGGCTATAGTTTGAGCCTCCTCGACCGCCTCGGCTGCCGCCTCGGTCGTCGTCATCGTCTCGGCCCCCACCGCCACGGCCTTGCATGCCGCCACGGCTTCCGCCGCCGCCTCGATGCTCCCAGCCTTCGCGGGATGCTTCGGAATGTCCTTGTGGGTCTCCATACCATCCTCGGCCTTCTCCTCGGCCCTGGCTGCGTCCGCCTCGGTCGTCGTCGTCATATCCGCCGCGACCATAGGATGAGGATTCTCTGCCGCCGCCTCGGCTTCCGCCGCGGTCGTCATCGTAGTCTCGTCCACCACCGCCGCCACGGCTTCCGCCGCCGCCTCGATGCTCCCAGCCTTCGCGAGCTGCTTCGGAATGACCTTGTGAATCTCCATACCAACCACGGCCCTGACCACGTCCACCTCGGTCGTCGTCGTCATATCCGCCGCGACCATAGGATGAGGATTCTCTGCCGCCGCCTCGGCTTCCGCCGCGGTCGTCATCGTAGTCTCGTCCACCACCGCCGCCACGGCTTCCGCCGCCGCCTCGATGCTCCCAGCCTTCGCGAGCTGCTTCGGAATGACCTTGTGAATCTCCATACCAACCACGGCCTTCGCCGCGGCCACCATCGTCGCCTCGACTTCGGCCTGAATATTCTCGGTCTCGGTCTCGGCCGCCACTTCTTTCGCCGTCATCGCGACTGCTGGTGAAGCGGCCCTGTTCGTCTCTCTCGCGGTTCATACTTGAACCGCCTCTCTGCGATTCTCTTTCTTGTCCTCTTGGCATTGTTTCTTTTTCCTGTTGGGATTTTTGTTCGTCGCTTTGATTTGAGGTGTCCATTCCTTGGTTTTGGGTGGACGGCGACGGCAAATCGGGTAGGCCAAGCGAAGTTCGGGCGAACCCTTCGACTTTCTTGGCAGCAGCCATCTCTTCTTGGAGAGACATCTGCAAGTTGGCGAGCGCGTCCTCATTGCCGGTTGTCTCGGCAAGCGTGCATGCGCTGGTGTACAAAGACATTTCAAAATGCTCGATCTTGGATGCCACCATAGCCAACTTTATGTCGAGCCATGGGTCAGTTTCGGCGCCACCTAAGATTTCCTCGGTATAGGAAAAGAGTGCCTGCAAAACCTCGCTTTTCTCTTCGCCAGCGGTCTGTCCCGCCTCCATTCCCAGCATCGAGTCAAGGCGCTCCTTTTGGATTTTTGTTTCTTCGAGATGAGCTTCCAGATTGGTCTTAAAGTCTGGCGATTTAACAGCCGCGATCACCTTCGGCAAAGCCTCAACGATTTGGCTTTCTACCGCCACGAGCTTGGATAACGTTTTGTTGTAGAGGTCGTTCGGAACCTCTGGTTTGGATTTCTCTTGCTTTGCGGGCATATAACAAACACACGGCGAGCCCTGGACAGAATCGGATCAGGAAGGAGTTAGGATTTGCGCTTCTAATTAAGCTGTATACAATTTCTCCTAATCCGTTGGACCCATGTAGAATATGCCCGTGCTTCCTGCGCTCCTGGCATTTTCAATGGCGACGATGAACCCAGCCCGCGACTGGCTCCTGTCCAGCCGAAACTTCGTAACTCAAGTTACACAAGACAAAGATCGAATCACCATGACCAACGGCTTGGTGTCACGATCTTGGTTGTCTGATGGAGCTTGCTACAGCTTCCGCGAAGAGACCCAGAAGGCTGAGTTCTTGCGCGCGGTGCGACCCGAGGCATCGGTGACGATCGATGGTCATCTGTACCAAGTTGGCGGTTTAGAGCCAGCTGCAGACCAGGCTTATATCGACCCCGCGCACCTGATGACGGCCAAGCCTCTGGCCGGAGCCTTTGAGTTGTCTTCTATTTCCAGAGCGCCCTATTTGCCCTTGATTGCGCATCCCAAAAACCCAACCGGCAAGAGGCTGGTCTTTGTCTATCGGCACCCATCGCTGGAAGGAATCGATGTGCTGGTGAATGTGCAGATGGCGGATTCCTTGCCGGCTGTTTCCAAATGGATCGAGGTTCGAAATTACACACCGAAGACAGTTCGGTTAAACAGATTTCAGAACGAAATTCTCGCCGCAGTGGAAGGCGAGTCGAGTGTGGATGCGACGCCGGATTGGCGCAAGCCGAACATGTTCGTGACGAGCGACTACACGTTCGGAGGCATGTCGCCATATTCCCATGCCAAGGGAATTCATTGGCAGGACGACCCCTCGTTTGGCACCCAGGTGAACTACGATCTGAAAACTCCCTGCCTTCTCCTGGGCGAACCTCAGTACGGACCCGACATCGATATTCCGGCTGGACAGTCGTTCACGTCGTACCGAGTTCATGAGCTGCTGTACGACTCGACAGATCGCGAAAGGAACGGGCTTGCCGTGCGCAAATTCTTCCGCACGCTGGCGCCGTGGAGCCTGGACAGCCCGTTGATGCTGCACCTCACAAGCACGAATCCGGCGACGGTGCACACCGCCATCGACCAAGCAGCCGAGTGTGGTTTCGAGATGATCATCCTCAGCTTTGGCAGCGGGGTGAACATGGAGTCGACCGACCCGAAGGAGATCGCGAAGTTCAAAGACTTCGCTGACTACGCCCATAAGAAGGGTCTTCGATTGGGTGGATATTCGCTGCTCGCGAGTCGTCGAATCGATGATGCCAACGATGTCATTAATCCCAAAACCGGCAAGACGGGCGGGGCAATATTCGGAAATTCTCCTTGCCTTCTTAGCAAGTGGGGGGAGGATTACTTCCAAAACCTACAAGCATTCTTGGAGAAGACGGGGTTCGACTTGCTGGAGCACGACGGTAGCTATCCTGGCGATCCCTGCGCGTCTACGACTCATCCGGGCCACCACGGGCTGGACGATTCGCAGTACAAGCAGTGGCAGAAGATCACCGACTTTTACCACTGGTGCCGGTCCAAGAACATCTTCCTGAATGTGCCGGACAACTACTTCCTGAGCGGATCGAACAAGACGGGGATGGGCTACCGCGAAACCAACTGGTCGCTGCCGCGAGCGCAACAGCACATCCACTGCCGGCAGAATCTGTACGACGGAACGTGGGAAAAAACTCCAGCGATGGGCTGGACCTTCGTTCCGCTCGTTCAGTATCAGGGTGGAGGCGACGCGGCGACCATCGAGCCGTTGCATGAACACTTGGCGGATTACGAAATGCACCTCGCGAACAACCTCGGCTACGGGGCGCAAGCTTGCTACCGGGGCCCGCGGCTTTACGATACGCCGGAGACCAAGGCGTCGGTGGTGAAGTGGGTGAACTGGTTCAAGCGATACCGCGAAGTGCTGGAGTCCGATGTGATCCACCTTCGTCGCTGCGATGGCCAGACATGGGACGGCGTTCTGCATGCGTCGCCGAATGGAAAGTCGGAGAAAGGAATGCTGGTGCTGTACAACTCGACGTCTCACCCGATTCTAGAGACGATCGAGGTTCCGGTGTACTACACGGGATTGCTGGATAACGTGACGCTGGCCGAGAAAGACGAAAAGCCGCGAAAGATGAAAGTCTCGCGCGGCTACTCGATCTCGGTTGACGTAAACCTCACGCCAGGCTCGATGACGTGGTTCACGCTGCGGTAGTCAGTGCGAGTGCGAGGTATGAATAGCCCTTCCTCCTCGGGGAGGAAGGGTTGGGATGGAGGGGTTCGAATACGGTAGTCCTCCGAAGTTTGAAGAGGACGTAGCACGGATACGTGGTTCTATTTGGCCTAATTCAGGCAAGTAGAATTGAGTTTATCCGTGTAAGAACACTGGTAAATTCCGCTTCACGCCTTCGCAAGCTAAAGCGGACATGCATTCCTCGCTTCATGTACCAGCGCCACGAATCCGTAAGATATTAAGCGGCCTTCGCCCAGCGTTGGACCGCTTCCGCAAACCGAACGCCGTACAGCCGTGCCGTTTCGAGATCGGCATTGCCGGGCGTTACTTCGGGAGAGTCGTTGTCCGCCTGAGTTCCGACGCCAACGTAGAAGCCGTTTCGATTCACGTTGCCGTCGTTGCGGATTCCAAGCGTGACCCAGTTCATTTCGTGCTGAGCGGCGAGGCCGAATAGGTAGTTGAGCGTGTTCGCCTTGTCGCCCGCATTCGATAGCGAATTGGTGAAGCCGCCGCCAATCTTATCTTTCCAGCCGCGCTCGAACCAGACTTTGGCTGTCGCATCGGCGAAGATTTTAAATTGTCCGCTTGGCCCGGCCATGTACGTTGGCGCGCCAAAGAGGATGCCTTCTGAAGCTTGAAGCGCTTCCCATCCGTTGGAGAATTCCCCGACGGGCTCTTCGATCTTAGTGACATCGAGGAGGACGCCGCTGGTGTTGGAAACCGAAGCGAGGCCGGACTCGATGGCTTGGGCAACCTTGGCAGTATGGCCGTAGCCGGAGTGGTACGCGATGGTAACAGTGCTCATGTTCTGGTTTTACGGCCAGGTTTGCCTCTGCGTATGTATGCAAGGATACAGCTTTGGGTATAATTTTCTTTCCCAGCGTGGTGAGTTGCCCGAGTGGCCAATGGGAACAGACTGTAAATCTGTCGGCGAGAGCCTACGTAGGTTCGAATCCTACACTCACCACCAGACTTCCCCAAGGCGCTTCGTCTGGCAAGCCATTTTTCTCGCCTCCTAGATTTTTTAAGGGATTCAATTCGCCTTGGCGAAGGCTGCGCGCCGAAGCCTTCCTGGGAATTTGCTTGTATTGTTTGGTAGATTAGGCGAAGGCGGGCTACCAATTGAGATTCGTTTATTTGCTGAGAAGCCTAAATCATCCTTATCAGACCTATATTGGTCAGACTGATGACGTTTCCGCAAGGCTGAAGAGGCATAACGATGGTGGATCAGTTCATACATCGAAGTTTCGACCATGGGTTCTCGTAGTCTCCTTGCAATTCGAAAGCGAATCGAAGGCTCTAGAATTCGAAAGGTATCTCAAGACAGGGTCGGGACGGGCATTTGCCAAACGCCACTTGTGGTGATGCCTAAATCCTGATCCCTGAATCCTATCCTGCAAACTGCCGACTGCAGACTGTAGACTCACTCCATGCCCACCCGCAAGTACTGGATGTGGATCGGACCGACAAAGGAGGCAACTACGCAAGCTTTGGTCGAAAAGTACAAGAAGATCAAATCCCATGGCATCACCGGCATCTTCCTTGAGCATGAGTTGCCCGAAGCCGAATGCCACGCGATCAAAGAATCCGGTCTCGAACTCCACGCATGGATGTGGACCGTCAATCGCGGCGACAAGTGGATCCACGAGAACCATCCCGAGTGGTATCAGGTCAGCCGGTCGGGCAAGAGCTGCTTCGACCAGCCGCCGTACGTTGGCTACTACAAGTGGGTGTGTCCATCGATCCCGGCGGTGGTGGACTACATCTCGGATCAAGCTCACCAAAGAGCGTCGAACAAACTCGTCGACGGCGTGCATCTCGACTACGTGCGCTATCCGGACGTGATCCTTCCCAAAGGGCTATGGAAGAAGTACAACCTTGACCAAACCGAGGAGTTGCCCGATTACGATTTTTGCTATAGCGATGCCTCCGTGAAGGCGTTCAAGGAGCGGTATGGCTACGACCCAAAAACCCTTGACCGGCCGGACACCGACCAGAACTGGCTGCACTTTCGCTACAACAACGTAACCAACCTGGTCAACCGTTTAGTACAAGTCGTGCATGGCGAAAAGAAGGTGATTACTGCCGCGGTGTTTCCCACTCCGTCAATGGCGCGAAAGATTTGTCGGCAGGATTGGGACAAGTGGCCGCTCGACGCTGTGTGCCCCATGACGTACAACAAATTCTATGAAGCCGAGGTGGATTGGATCGGCGACTGCATCCGCGAGAACATCGACGCGGTGACCTACCCCGTGTACGCCGGTCTGTTCTTGCCCGACTTCAAAGCGGGCGATTTATCGAAGGCGGTCAAGGTCGCACTGCACCGGGGGGCGAAGGGTGTGTCGCTGTTCGGAACTCCGAACGATGATCAGTGGAAAGAGTTCGAAGCGGCGATTGCGAACAGCTGAATTGTCCAAATTTACTTACCCCCTCCGGCCCAAGACAAAGTCACCTTGGGCCGGAGGGGGTAGCAATTCCGAGGATTGAGACTATCTCACTCGCGTCCGATCGTATTCGTCCGCCTTCGCTTTCAGTTCCTTGGCTCGATCAAGTTGCCCAAGCTGGGTGTAGATTCGCGCGGCTTCTCGAAGGGGCTTCATCGCCATGTAGACCACGAAGTGCTCCCAAGCGTCCGCTTCCGATTCAAACGCCCGGGCCGCGCCGATGAGATCGCCTGTCTTCTCTCTCTCGACCGCTTTGGTGTGCCACAGCTTCGTTGGTAGGGATATTGGCTCTCGATCAAATCCCATGACTGGGAGATAGGAGGGATATGTACCTGCTTGCTTCGTCAGGTGATAGGTTTCTTCAAGTGATCCATCGAGTGAATCTGGCGCAAGGGCAACTGCGATCCAGGATCGATCATCGCCTTCTCGAGTTCTGGCGGCGAATTGAACGGTCATCTCTCGTGGCTCGACTGCAGCTTCGTGAACGGGTACAAACGCGGAGAAAGCGACTTGTCGACCATTCATCAGCCAATTTCGAGTTGTCGATTCAACTGGAACAGACCATGCCAACCGATATCGAATTCCTTGGACAATTAGACCACTGGGGACCGGCTCGTTCACGTCAAGATCTTTAACTCCAAAGGCAACCCAAATGGTCCCGTCGTTTGTGACGCGTGCATCCAATATTGGCGACCGATCTTTGGGCACTGGAATTTGCTTCCACTTTGTGGCGAGTTTCGCCATTTCAACCTCGGTGTCGATGATCTGCTTCGATGTTTTGAACGAGAACAGATTTGGATCCATGACCTCGTTGTATCGATAAATTGCATGGATATCGTAGGCGGGCCTATTCTGTTCAATATTCGGTGCGTCATGACAGAAATATTCTAACGGCAGGTTGGTCTTCTGGTCGACGGTGATCTCGATCGCCCGCTGCGCTTCTTCTCCCGGCCTATTGAAGTGAGCGTATTTGATGATATACGTTTGATGCCCGTCGATGACCTTCCCGGGCGAAGTGGAGTACTTGAAATTCCTCCGGTCGGGATCGCCTTCCACATATTTGAGGGCCTCCTTGAGGGGGTCGCCGGGCTGGTCGCCCGCAGTGTCAGCGGTGGAGTCAGAGGCGTATCGAACTACGTAAGGCAGTTGCTGATATTCTTTTTGCGACGTTTTGCCATCGGACACGATCTTGACTACGGCTCCAGATCCTTTCACGCCCTCTAAACGTTTCTTTCCACCTTCGTAATATTCCTTACTCACGAATCGCCAGTCGCCACTTTCGTAGCGCGAATACATCTCAATCCGCATGGAATAGGCGTCACGAATGGCGCTTTTCATCTTCTTCAGCCGAGCCTCGGCCGTGTTGGGAAGCAGGACAAAGGCGGCGACGACGCCCACGCCAAGACCCGCAACCAAAACCGGTTTCCAAGCAACCGACTTGCGCTTCGGCGCGGGCCGCGTGGCCAAGATCGCCTGACCGTGGTCAGTCAGCAGTTGTTCGACTCGATGCTCATTCATATTCGTCTCCGTGGAGCAGATTCCATTCGTCGGCGAAAGCCTTTCGCGCCCGCTGCAGCGTGTTGTCGACGGCGGTAGAAGTGGATTCCACCATCACCGCGACCTCCTCGCTGCTAAAGCCGCACACGTACTTGAGGACCAAGTGCTCGCGGTAGTTCTCGGCGAGGCGGGCCAACACCGCTTGCGTGCGGAGGAAGTCGTCCGAGGTTGAGAGATCGTAAGTTCGCTCATTTTCGGGTTGCTTCTTCGCTCGTGCGAATCGGCGGAAATGGTCGGCGATTTGGTGCCTCGCCACCCCAATCATGTACGCTTTGAGATTCTCAGCGTCGGTAGATTGGCAGGCGTGGATCACGTCCATCGTCAGGTCTTCGGCTTCTTCGACGTGGCCGACGCGGACAAAAATGTACCGATAAAGTTCATCCCGAAACTGGAAAGCTTCAGGATGAACTTTTGGCTGCCGCGCCGTTACCAACCGTCGAATAGAGATCATGCTCAACCAATCAGTCGATTGAGCATAACAAAATCTATTGCCACACATTGTTAGAATTTCAATCAGGTGTGGCACTGGTAACGACGCCTACGAAGTTGGGAGTTACCAGTGATTCCACCCCCTCCGGTTCACTCGTACCTCGTTTACCGACTCCCCCAGGGGCGTAGCGTGAACTATTTTCCACGGACGTAATTAGTACAATTTCGGAATCAACGCTTCTTTCAGCCGCCGTCGGCATTCTTTTGCTTTCGCGTGGTCACCCAAGAGGTCGTAGCATTTCGCCGCCGCTTCCATCGGGTTCGACATATCCGTCTTCACAAACCGACCATATTGAACGGATGACTCGAACTCCTTGACGAAGCACTCGGCCGCGTCTCGATACTTCTTTTGAGCCATAAACGTATGTCCGCGAACGCTGAAGAATCGGTCCTCGATGAAATCGACTGGTACCTGCAGGGCCAAGGACGGCATGAACTCGGGAAATGTCCACTTCGATTCCTTCACATCCATGTGGACCTTCGTCGATCCGTCGTTCGGCTTTCCACCACTAAACATGGGGCGATGGATGAATTCAAAGTCGAAGAACTTGGGTCTGGAAATCGCTTTGGTCGTTGGGATGAAGAGGTAGGCAACGATCTCATGACTCTTCACGAAGAAATCGGCCGACCGTCCGTAGCTGCTCATCATAAACATCGTTCCGAGTCGGTATCCCGGCTGCGTTTGGAGAGGAATCCAGCAGGGCTTGGAGTAATCCTTGACGCCAAAGATCATCCACAACTCGCCATTCTTACCAAGGACAGACTCAAACGGAATCGGTTTGCTTTGGTCGAGGTCGGTTTTGGCGAACCGTTCGATTGCCGCGGTTCGCTCCGCTTTTACGTCGACAATTGGCTTCCCCGGGTCTGGAGCAAGGGCTTGGGCCGAGGCGGGGCGATCGTAATCGTACTCCTCTTCAAATTCATAGTTGACCTTTCCCCTGGCTATGTTATGCACGACCAACGGCAAGTTCGTTGCTTTCGAAATGGTAACGGTCGTAGTCCGAGACCTGTTAGGAGCTTCGCTCACCATCTCGTATGCTTCGATTCCCCGATAAAACTTTGCTTCCTTTCTCTTGAAGTTCTTTATAGTGCGGAAAAATCGGAGAGCATGGTCCATCGGATTCTCGTAGTCGCCGATCTTGAACCCTGAATCAATGGGAGTCTTGAGAATGTAGGGCAACTCCTTGAAGTCATCGAACTCATCTCTGCCGATCAGCACGGTTGTCAGGCGCTTCGAGGCCGGGAAGCCGGAAACTGATTTGAGTCGCCCGTCGCAGTATGTAGTCTCCGAGTTGCTTATCCATTTCTTGCTTTTCGGATCCTTGCTTTTCATTTCGACGTGCCAATAGGTGGCCCTTTGGAAGGCGGCCAGAACCTTGTCTTCTGAAGAAGCAATAGCCCGACGAGGAACCATCATGAGTGTTACGAGGGTCACCACCCCTACTCCGGCTCCTGTTATGGTGAGCGGCTTCCACCAAGCGAACCGGTGATGGGCCGGTTCGCGGCGGCCCGAATACGAACCGAGGGAGTTCGTGTAGCTCGTCATCAATTCGTCGACTTTCTTATCGTCCATTGTCGTCTCCATGCATGGCTTCCCATTCGTCGGCAAAAGACTTTCGGGCCCGCTGGAGCAGGCTGTCCACCGCTTCGGGTTTCAGTTCCATCAAGTCTCCGATCTCCGCGCTCGAGAGCCCGGCCACGTACTTGAGAATCAAACACTCGCGGTGATTCTCAGCCAGGTTGCCCAGGGTTCGATGAACATCGAGCGCTTCCTCCATCGCGGGAATCTGCAGTTCTTGCAGCCTCGTCTCGTCGGGCCGGATTTTGCGATAATGGTCGGCGATTCGCCTTTTTGCGATGCCTACCATGTACGCTTTGAGTTCTTCCCGAGCGAGGTTTTTCGGGGCTCGATGCACCACCTCGATGGCAATATCTTCGGCGTCTTCCCGGCTGCCGGTTTTAGCCGCCGCATACCGATAGATGTCATCGATGAACTCGTAAGGGTCCGCCGAAGTCTTCGCCGCCGCGCCAAGAAACCGATGCAGAGAAACCATGCTTCTGCCTAGCGTTCGTTTGGAGGGGCGCGAAACCATCGCGGATTCAGAATTTATTTCACGCTGGATCGAAATTCGTTGGGCGTCATGTCCGCGATCTGCCGGAAGCGTTTGCTGAAATGGAACTCGTCACTGAAGCCAAGCGTCTCGGCGACTTCGCGGTTGCTCACCTGTGGCGAGTAGCGGATCATCTGCTTGGCGGCTTCGATTTTGCGCTCGTTACGGTAGCGCATCGGTGACTTCTTGGCTTGGGTTTGGAAGCGCTTACGGAAGGCTTCGTAGCTGGAGCCGAGGTCACGGGCAACTCGCTCAAGGTCGATATTGCCCTTAAGGTCGTAACTCAACAGACCCTTGGCTCGGTTGAGCCAATCTTCGGTTTGCTTGTGGGTGTAGCCTTCGCCAAGTGCGACTTCGCTGAGGAATTGAACCAGCGAGGTCATGGCTTGAATCTGCTTTTCTTGACTCTTGAGTTCGGCGAACTGTTCGATCCAGAGCAGGAGCCAGGAACTCTTGGCGTCGATTTGCTCGCCAAGGTGGCGGATGGGATTCTCAGGATCGAGGAGTCCGCTCGTGAACCAGGGAGCGAAAAGTGGACCGTCGAATGCGACGTAAATCTCATCCCAAATCTGGTCGCCTTGGGGGCCGTACCAGTGGGCTTTGCCCGGAAAAACGAGGATCGCGTCTCCCCGTTTGAGAATGGTCTTTTTGCCTTTCGAATCCTTATAAATGCCTTCGCCACGGGTAACCAGCACGAGGGCGGCGCCATCGAACACTCGCGCTTTCCCAGTTTGGTTTACGCCGTGGCCGAACAGGTGGAGCCCGGCGAGGAGAATGGAGCCGACCTCAGTCTGGACGGGAGTAGTGATGAGGCGGTGGTGGCGGTGGAGACTTCCCATTTCAGACATAGCAAAACCCAATTCGTCTATTCAATTATGGATCGTAAGAGGCACAAAATAGACCAAATGACAACTCCCGATCTATCTTCCGATTACGATTTGTCCGCCGATGCCGTCGAGCAGTACCGCAAGAATGGTCACGTGCTGCTCCGCGGCGTCGCTTCGACCCAAGAAGTACAGGCTTACCGAGAATTGATCACTCGGTCGACGGAAGAACTCGCCAAATCCTACAAGCCGATGTCAGAACGAGACACCTACGGCAAGGCATTCATCCAGAACATGAATCTTTGGGTGGGCGACGAGGGAGTGCGGAATTACACCCTGGCTCGCCGCTTCGCCAAGATCGCTGCCGACCTCATGGGAGTCGATGGTGTCCGGTTGTATCACGATCAGGCTCTGTACAAAGAGCCGGGTGGAGGCATCACTCCGTGGCACCAGGATCAGCAGTATTGGCCGCTGGATGGCGTCAAGTGTGTGACTTTGTGGATGCCACTCGTGGACGCGGTGGCGGACATGGGCACGATGCGATTTGCCGACGGGTCGCAAGAGCTGGGCTACTTGGGGTCGATGAACATCTCGGACGATTCAGACGAAAAGTTGGAGAAGCTCATCGCGGACAAGGGATATCCGGTTACGTACGCCGGGGATATGCGAGCGGGAGATGCGACTTTCCACGACGGCTGGACGATCCATGGCGCCTGCGGCAATAGCTCGCCGACCAAGACCCGCGAGGTGATGACGATCATCTACTTCGAGGATGGGGCGATGATCACACCGCCCGACAGCCCTCAGCGCCAAAGCGACTTGGAGACCTGGTTCCCGGGCTGCAAGCCGGGTGATCTCGCTGCGAGTGAGTTGAATCCGGTGGTTTACACCAGGAAGCAGTGAACAGAGAACAGAGAAATTCACTGGGCGCTGCTCACTGATCTCCGCTTACTGATGTAGGTATACTGCTTGTTTCACGCGCCTCTGTAGCTCAGCGGCAGAGCACTTCTTTGGTAAAGAAGAGGTCACGGGTTCGATTCTCGTCAGAGGCTCCAGATGCGTGAATATATCGGGATGTGGCTCAGCTTGGTAGAGCGCGTCGTTCGGGACGACGAGGTCGCAGGTTCGAATCCTGTCATCCCGACCAATTTTTTAGCCACAAGTCTCAAGCGGCAAGTTTCAAGTTACTGCTACCCGCCGCGACTTTAGACGATAAATTGCACGCCGAAAATGTAAAAGGGCCAGCGGAGTCTGCTTCCGCTGGCCTGTGCAACTTCTTGCGCTTTCCGATGCTTGCTAGTTCCCGCCGTCTTTCTTCGCCACGTCGCCGGGCATCGTGACCGGTTCCTTAACGTGATCCTTCGCTGATTCGGCGAACTTGGCGGGCTCGGCCGCGAACTTCGTGTCGCATCCGGCGCAGCAGAAGTAATAGCGAACGCCCTCGTAATCGGCGTAGCCACTGGCCTTCGCATAAGACTTCACGGGGTTGCCCATGACCGGGCAGTAAAGAGCTTCCTTCTTCGGGATCATTCCGTATTTCTTGGGCTCTTTGTCGAAAGCTGTCTTCTCATCTTCCGTCGCGAAGTAGTACCGAATACCTCGGAAATCGCTGAATCCGCCTTTGGCCTTCTCAGCATCGAGCCGCTTCATGCTGACGGGGTCGAAAAGCGAGACGCCAACCGTCTTGCCGGCCTTCGCCATCTTCGCGATATTCCCGTTCGGATCCTTGGCGAACTCGGTGTCGCAACCGGCGCAGCAGTAAGTAAATCGAACACCCTCAAAGTCGGTCACGGGTTGACCTTTGGCCACGGGGCCACCCATCGCAGGGCAAGAAATTCCGTCCTGTGAGATCAGAGTTGCGGCAAGCAAGGTTACTAAAATCATGGTGATATCCTCTAGCCCCAGTATAGACCTGTAGTCGGTGAATGCCAAGACGGGGGCCAAAGATTGAGTCGTTTGTAGCCCGCGAAAAGTTGGCTGTCGGTGTAATCTCTCATCTATGAAACAGTGCAAGATTGTCCGAGGCGGAGAAGGATTCCACGGCAAGCAGGGCCTGGATTACTTCTCAGGAATCTCGTCCGAGTCTGCTGGATCCGAGGCGATCTGCATGCACATGCTCGTGATGCCGCCTGGAGCCAGCGCCAAGCCGCACTACCACGAGAACCACGAGACGGCGATCTATGTTCTCGAAGGCGTGACGGAATTCAAACATGGTCCCAATTTGGAGCATACGGACCGAGTCGAGGCGGGAGACTACGTCTACATTCCAGCGGGAGTGCCTCACCAACCATACAACCCTACCGAAGAACGAGCCGTCGCGATCATCGCGAGGACCGACCCGAACGAGCAAGAAAGCGTCGTCCTCCTCGACTAGCTCTTCGGTTGTTTGTCGGTTATCAGTCGCACGCTACCGCGTTGCGTCACGTAACTCCAAACCCACTCCAGCAACACCATGAATCGGTTGCGATAGCCAATCAAGAGCATGATATGGACTAGCCCCCATGCCAGCCAAGCCGGAATACCTGCCAGATGAATTCGTCCAATCTGACAGATGGCCTTGTTGCGCCCAATCGTAGCCATGCTTCCCTTGTCTTTGTAGGCGAAGTCCTCGGTCCCCATTCCACTGGAGAGTGACAATATGT
>CAMFIS010000055.1 GCA_945952345.1 uncultured Fimbriimonas sp. | reverse complement strand
AATGAAACCAAGAAGCTGTAGCGGACACTTCTTCTGACGATAAAGATAAATCGCCGGCGGCCCCTGAAAATAACAAAATACGCCTACGATTTCTATCGTTAAAGTCAAAAGGATGATGATGACCAATAATAGCCTCAAATTTTGCATGAAATGTCGATAATAGTTGAATTTGTTCATATACCTCTGCAGTAAAACGCAACTGATTTCGCTCTTGCCAGGCGAACATGTACGAGGACTGCTCTTCCAAGCTAATACAAAAGCGACCGTAATTGTGCAATCCGTGAGATACTGAATAGGGTCGCAAGCCGCTTAAAATATTCCGATAGCCAAACTCGTCTTTCTGAAGTAATCTTGACAAAATACCGAGCAGATGCAGCGAACGAATTCGCTTGGAAAGAATTTCCGAAGCATAGATGTCGTCCATAGGTGCATCTCGGCCTATCCTAAATGCTTCGACCATATCGTCGTAGGGGTCACCAGTGAATCCGGCCCAACTTTGGAGAAAGCTGATGTCATTCATGCGTTGAGTACAAGCTCCTTGTAAAAGTCGCACTGCTGTGATTTGACTTTAGTAACGTTTCCGTGATTTCTTCCCTTGATTACAGTGTATTCAGGATCGCCATGTAACTTGCGTTCAAGTACCACTGTCTCATTTTCAGGAACAATGATTGACTTTGGTTTTATCCTTTGATCATCATATTTGTAAACTTCTTCTGCAAGTGAAAGTATGCCTGGCGAGGTCTCCTCAAGGTCTCGAAGAATCACTATGTTCTTGATCGCCGTAAGGGTGAACAATCTTAGAAAGCGGAAACTTAATCTAATCTCGTCAACTACCTTTGTCACGTGTGCGCCAGCTTGGGCCGGCGCAACCAAGGCAAAAGTGCTCGCATCGAGCCAATGTTCATTATTTTTGTGAGCTAAAATTACTGCCTTTCGAATGATTAATCCACCAAGAGAATGGCCGATCATAGTTATTCTGTGATCACTATCATCGTGAATAGATAATGTGTTGGTAAATCTTATGAATTTGAGAAATGTATCAACCGATCGATCAAGATATGTATTCAATGAGTCGTAATCGTAGAATATAATTCGAGTCTTCTCAAAAAATGAATCCGAAATCATTAGACTATGAAAGTATTGCCAGGTAGATTCAGCATCTCCACTAAAGCCGTGTACGAATACTATGGTGCGATCACAACCATTTCTGGGTTCCAAATAGAACGAGGAACAAAATTCGGGTATAAGGACAGCTGGGTGGTGAGACCCGAGTCCCCAAAAGCAAAGTTTTTTGATGTAGTCCACAGGTCTCGTTTCCAGAGAGTGTTTTACCATGAAAGTGCATAAAATGTTGTTTTTGTTAGTTTGTTTAGGATTGTTGTTGAGATGGGCTAAGTTGGGATATGCGGTGACATGAATTGTATGGCCAATTTCTTGACTTGCGCAGGGGTGATGATTTCTGAATCTTGGGACTGCACGGTTCTGTGTGGATTAGATGATGCACGTGCGTGGTGGTTGGTGGCTAGCAGTGAAGTGTATTCGTAGCAAGGATGCTTTTGCTCCATAAGGGCCTGAAGCCACTATTCACTGTTTCGCCCCTCTGCTGCTACTCTGTTTTGAGGGCTATTTCCACGTTTGGACGCAGGACTTGGGCAGTTCCGCCTCAAGTGGGCTAAGGACCAACTCGCTAAGCTTCAACTCATCTCACGCCACGAGCGCCGCCTCGAAGCCAGAGCCGAACGAGCCGCGAAAGAAAAAGTAGAGTTTCTGTCGATAGGATGCTTAAACTAATTCTTCACGAAGATAGCATGGGAGTCGAATACGAACGACTCGACTTTGTAGCCGACCCTCATCCATGAGTGAGCGTGCACGTGAGCACCATCTTTTTCGTTTGCTCACCACGCTTGGTGAATGCTGGCTGATTTGGGCAGTCCACCAACCAGGTCGGCTACTTCTTTGAAGGTGAGCCGGACAACCGGCTGTCCCGATTCGGACAGATACTTGTACAGCGGATCGTACTTGGCCATGTTAGTTCACGAAGATTTCCTTCATTCTTGAGTGTAGGAGTTCGCGGTCGGGTCGCAATGCGGCATCTTTGGGCAATGACCGAAGGTGTTGTCCGTCGTGCTCGTAATAGACTTTGCCGTTGAGGTAGCTTTCGCGGATTTGGGGGCTGATGCGGATTTTGTAGTCGGCGTCGACGCCGATGAGTCCTTTATCGAAGAGAATGTGCATATCGGCGCGCATGAGCAATCCGTTTTGAAGTTGGTGATCTCCGTTCTTATGCACGGCTTGGATGTGGGCGGCTTGCAGAACGGGGACCGTGGTCTCGCCGGTGATGCAGCATCGGTTGCCGTAGTTCTGTAGGGTGAGGACGCGGAAGGCACCTTGGCCGAGGCGAGCTTTTTGCAGATATGACTTGCTGTAGACCGAAGTTCTGACTGGCTGCTTGATCTGGTCGAGGACTTGGGATTCTGCTGCGTGGGATGACTCGACAGCGAAGCCGACCTGTTGCCAGAGCTCGCTCGCGAGGTGGTCGCTCATGTTGTAAGTCTTTCCTCGAGTGAGATTCTCGCTCCAATCGGAGGGCTTGGAGATCCACTGGCTTTGATCTAGGTAGAAGACGTCGGTGAGGATGATGCAGCCAATGTTGGGGTCGGCGAACCGAGTTGCCTTGGTGTTGTATCCGGCGATTTTTGCTTGCAGGGTTTCGCGATCGGGAACTCCGTTGTCTCTTCCGAACGCTTCCCAGGCGATTGAGACGGGGAGGACCGAGTAGCCAGCGAAGAAGCCTCCGCCGACGATGTGGTCGCCGTACTTCTTTTTGAGTTTGAATAGGAAGGGCTGGCCGGGGAGAAGGGCGGCGAAGCCGACATCGGGGCTGGGTAGCCAGAAGTTGACTTCGCTGGCGCGGTCGGCTTCGAGTTGTCGAAACCAGTCGTAATCCGTGACGCCGACGAAGAACTTCATTCGTTGATTGGTTTATCTTACTGCGTCGAGAGCGAGATCGTGCCTCTGGAGAAATTCGCTGCCATCTCCCAGCTTCGCTTCGCTCAAGGCAGAGGTCAAATGGTCGCTAGATAATGTCGAAACTGTCATAACTCCCCCGCTTCGTTTCTCAGCCTCCACTTCGTGGACCCTCCCTCTGAATCAAAGGGGTATCGACAGTGGCACATCTCTATGCAGGCAAGATGCCTGCGCTCCATAAAGGCTGTTCCTTTTTGCCCGAGCAATTGGTTTAGGTTGGTTTCAGCGAAGCAGGCTTCGCAGCTGAAAGCGCGAACAGGTTCGCGCACTCCCAAAGATCGCTTCTCGATCAAGACACACAGGCGATACGCCTATGCCCCCAATGTGCCTCCCATCAAATCAACATCTGGAAGTTATCGAATGGTTCTGAATTCAACCCGAAGGGCCATACCTCTCTAGGGTCCGCTCAAAGGGTGCCACGAAGGCACGCTTGGAGTGGAGAAGAGAGGTCGGTGAGTGAGGTACGAGTGAACCGGGAGAGTCGAACCTTACAGATTCCGACCGGACACCGGCGAGACGCGGAATTACTTCAGCGAGACAAGTCTCGCAGACCAAAGCGCGAACAAGTTCGCGCACTCCAAAGATCGCTTCGCGATCAAATGCACAGGCAGCTTCGAATTGAATCACGCTCCCCCCGGTTCACTCGTTCCTCGCTCACCGACCCCCTCAGTCTTGAGGGGGAATGGAATGCTCAGACTGCCCGCAGACGAGTAAAATAGATGAATCCCTCCGACTTCGCTTTTCCAATTCGTGCACGCTTGGCGACGAAGGGTAGCTACGTCGGACAGCCTCCTTCGCACAGGTGCTTCGGCGGCCAAGAGCGCAAAGACAATTCCATGAGCAGCATCGAAACTGAAGCCAAGCGTCGCCGCACGTTCGCGATTATTTCGCACCCCGACGCGGGAAAGACCACCCTCACCGAGAAGCTGCTGCTGTACGGCGGCGCGATTCAGCTTGCGGGTTCTGTAAAAGCAAGAAGGAACCAGCGCACGGCCACCAGCGACTGGATGGAGCTGGAGAAGCAGCGAGGCATCTCGATCACCTCGACGGTGCTGCAGTTTGAATACAAAGACCACGTGCTGAACCTGCTGGACACCCCCGGCCACGACGACTTTAGCGCCGACACGTACCGAACCCTGACTGCGGCGGACTCGGCGGTGATGCTCATCGACAACGCGAGCGGCGTGGAGAGCCAAACGCGCAAGCTCTTTGCCGTGTGCAAGCAGCGCGGGCTGCCGATTTTCACCTTCGTAAACAAGCTGGACAACGAGGGTCCGGGGCCGCTGGCGATCATGGCGGAGATCGAGGATGTGCTGGGCATCCAGAGCACGCCGATGAACTGGCCGATCGGGCAGGGAATCGACTTTAAGGGCGTGTACGACCGCGCCAGCCAGACCGTGCACCTGTACGAAAAGTCGGCCGGGTTTGGTTCGAACGCGATCGAGGCGGTGAAGATGACGATGGACGATCCTCGGCTGGCGAGCGCGTTGGGCGAGAAGCTGTACAACCAGTTGCTGGAGGATGTGGAGCTGCTGGACGTGGCGGGCGAGCCGTTCGATCTTGACCGCGTTCTGAGTGGGAATCTGACGCCGATCTTCTTTGGTTCGGCGCTGACCAACTTCGGCGTGAGCCTGTTCCTCGACCATTTCCTCGGCATCGCTCCGACGCCGGAACTGCGGCTGGCGAAGGTGAAGGACGTGATCAAGACCGACGACTTTAGCGGTTTCGTGTTCAAGATTCAGGCGAACATGGACCCCAACCACCGCGACCGAATCGCGTTTGTGCGCATCGTTTCGGGCATGTTCGAGAAGGATATGGAGGTGTTGAATCGGCGGAGCGGGAAGCGGTTGAAGCTGTCGCGCCCGCAGCGGCTGTTTGCGCAGGAGCGGGAGACGGTGGAACTGGCGTACCCGGGCGACATCGTGGGCCTGACCAACCCGGGCGCGTTCATGCTGGGCGACACGGTGACGACAAACAACAAGGTTTTGTACAGCGAGGTGCCCGAGTTCGTTCCCGAGGTGTTTGCGCGACTTTCGAACCAGGATATTTCGAAGCTGAAGAACTTTGAGAAGGGCGTGGAGCAGCTTTGCCAGGAGGGTCTGGTTCAGCTATTTTGGAACACGAAGAGCCTGCAGCGGGAGCCGATTTTGGGTGCGGTGGGCAAGCTTCAGTTCGAGGTTGTGCAGTACCGAATGCTGTCGGAGTATGGGGTGAAGACGCACATCGAGGTGATGCCGTACGAGATTATTCGGTGGTTGGAGGGCGATATGGCCGAGATCAAGGGCATCTATTGGGGCTCCTCGGCGATTGGGCTGGAGGATAATTTCGGCAAGCCGGTGGCGCTTTTCTCGACCGAGTGGGGCTGCAATTATCAGACCGAGCAGCATCCGAAGATCAAGTTTCTGCGTTCGCCGAACGAAGCGTTTACTGAGCTGGCGGGGTGAGCAGAAGCTTCTAGCCGCTAGCTATGAGCTACTAGCGGAAAATGCAAATGGCAAGGGCGAGGGGAAGTATCTTGGCAGGGTTTCTGGAAGGCTGTCGTAACTCCCCCGGTTCGCTCGTACCTTGCTCACCGACCCCTCTGTATCACAGGGGTAGCTTGGTTTGTCGGAGGTCGGGAGGCTGTCGTCAATCCCTCGGTTCGCCCAGCGTTTTATGATGGCTTTGGATTGGGCTCACCGGTCCCTTCACCAAGGGACAGCTCAAGGGCGAGTGCGAGGGAAGCGGCAAAGCCAGCGAGGGAAGACTGAGGCGGGTGAGGAGGGCATTCGAGAACCGCTACCCCCACCGGTTCGCTGGATTTGTTCTCTTATAAAGAAGAGACTCCATCGGCTCACCGACACCCCCCAGGGGTGGATCGTGGCTACTTCCCTTTTCTCCAAATTTGGCTCAATACATTAGCGAATGAGTTCGGCTTGTGCGCAAGGAGATTAACTGCGCTCCACCCCTGGGGGTGTCGGTGAGCTTGCGAACCGGTGGGGGTAGCAAGAGTTGAGCACTTGCCGAAGGATTGGACTCCCTGGGAGCCGTGGGCATCTTGCCCACATCTTCGGTGGTCAGGAAGCCCACCACTCCCAATAGGGTGTCGAACTCAGGCTAAACTACGCACATGAAGGACTTGACGCGGCGAGACCTGCTGGCCGGCACCGGAGCGATGGCGGCGGCAGTCGCGATGGGCCAGACGACCGCCGAGGACCAGGTCAAGTCGATCCTGAGTCAGGTCAAGGATCCGGCGATCAAGGCGGGGCTAGATGCGGCTGTTCATAAAAATTTATTGCCAGCGGCGGTTGAGACGCAGTATCCGGGGTTCTTCACCATCTGCGCGGACGGCGGCGGGTTCGGCAGCGACACCACCTGGCCGGGGTTGGACTCGTGGCAGATGGCGGGTGCGTACCTGCTTCTGGGCAAGACGCGGCTGGTCGAGGATTATTTCGCGTTCGTCAAGGCTTCGCAGGCGGCGGACGGGAACATTCCTTTTGCGATTTTTCCCGGTGAGACGCGGCCGAACAATAACTATCTGCGGGGGATGAAGTTCCCGGAGGACCGGTTCCACTACGTGCCGCCGACGCGGAACGGCACGCCGAAATCCAGCCAGGAGGGGAGGGATTGGATGCGGCTGTTCCTGCATTGGGAGACGAAGTCGAAGCCGCTGGCGATCCTCGGCTCGGTGTGCTACATCCTGACGGCGGCGGAGTTGTATGATGCGAATCGAAGTCAGGCGTGGCTGAAGGCGAACATCGAATCGCTGCAGCATGCGGGGCACTACATTGCGTCGCTAGTGGCGGTGAACGGGTTGGTGCAGGCGTCGGGGTTCTACGTCGAGCTTCCGCCGCGCGAGGGTTTCGATGGCGTGAGCCAATGCTATGCGATCCATGCTTTTCGGGAATTGGATCGGCTGGTGCGGGCCGCGCGGGTGCCTTCTTCGATGAATTGGCGAGACCTGGCGGATGCCATTACGACTGCGTTTAGCCGGCAGTTTTGGATCGACGATCACTTTGCGGAGTACATTCACGTTCAGCGCGGCGTGGTCGACCGGCATGGGCTCTCGGATACGAACTTGGCGGCGGTGGCGTTTGGCGTCGCGAGCGATCGGCAACTGCGCAAACTGTGGCCGCGGCTGATGGCGGAGGACGGGTTCTGGTACGGCGGCATGCCGACGGGGACGATGACGAAGCCGTTCTCGACGGAGGAGTGGGAGAACGATCCGGTCCCGTTCGACATTCCGTCGCTGACAAACGACGTGGCGGCGATGGGCCGTGTGTGGTACCTGGAGGCGCTGGCTTGCAAGCGGATGCGGGCGTGGGATCGTCTGCGGTCCTCGACGAAGGCGGTGTGCCAGGCGGCGAAGGATGGGTATTGGCGAGAGCGGTATCACCCGATGCGGGATGGCTCGGTGGCGACGGGCGGGGTGGAGAAATACTGCGAGTATCCGGCAATTGTGATTCGGGTGGTGCTGGGGAACAAGGACGTATTCTGTCGGTAGGTTTCTTTCGGGGGCTGTCATCAATCCCTCGGTTCGCCACCACTGTTTTACTTACTCGAGTCGATGGTGGCTCACCGGTCCCTTCGCCAAGGGACAGCCTGAATAGTCAGTCGCCACGGTGTTAGAGGTGGAGCGTGGTTATGTACAATTCCTCTTACTTTTCGGACGTCTAAGATTCTAGGCAAAAAGCCTCGACGCTCCAGTCGCGGGCTCCTTGCGGGTCGAGGCATCGATAGTCTGACGACATAATGAAATGGTGAGCAAAACCCTTCCCCTCGCCGCGTTTCTCCGCAATTACCCGATCCGGTCGTTCGAGGTGACGGGCGTGGCGAAGTCGATGGACGAGACGGAGTATGAGATCGATTTTGCTCAGGTTGGCCAGGTTAATGGAATGGAGAAATGGTTCGACTCGAAGATTGTCTTTAAGAAGCCGTCGATGGTCGAGGCACCCTGGGCGAAGATGAAAATCGTTCGATGTCGGGCGATGGGTGAGGGCGCGGGCTCTTTTGAGATGGTGGATGAGAAAGGTACGCGAATCGAGATCAAGTATCAGGAAGCGACGGTGACGGTGCCCGACGACTACGACTCGCTGTATCGGCGCTAGCTTGCTCCCCCTCACCCCTAGCCCCTCTCCCCGAGGGGGCGAGGGGAATTTCAAACGTATAATAAGTCAGGATGTTTCGGCTTCAGCTCTTCGGGAAGTTTTCCGCGTTGGACGAAGCTGGCAGCGAGATTCGATTCGAGGCGCAGAGCTCGGGATGCATCCTGGTGCTCCTCTATTTGCGCAAGGGCAGGGTCATTACGCGCCAAGAATTGGGTGAGATCATCTGGCCAGAATCCTCGCCGGATCAGCAGCGAACCAACCTGAGAAAAGCTATCTCGCGGATTCCGAAAGTTTTCGAGGAAAGTGGTTCGATCGAGGTCGGCGCGGAAACACTTGCGCTTCGCCCATCGCTTTTTCAGTCCGAGCTAGAAGCTGCTGAACAGGCCCATCGGACTTATTTGCAAGATCGGGACGCGGCCGATTCTTACCAACATTTGGAGCAGTTCTGGAGCATCATTCGGACTCCTATGCTGGAGGGGTGGGAGCAGCCGTGGTTTGCGGCGCTGCGAACTCGGTACAGCCTTTGGGCGGACGAGGTCGGTTCGGAGCTGGCGGAACTGTTCGAGGACCAAGGCAACTGGGCCGAGGCCAGTCGTGTGTGGCGCGAGGTTCTGGCGGATAGCCCGTCTCGGATGGAAGCGATCAAGGGATTGCTTCGCTGTGAGTCGGCGCTACATGGCAACGAGGCGGCGCAAGGGATCGTTCATAAGATTTTGCCAACCATGTCGGATTCGTTCGTGGCGGCTGAAATCGAGCAGATTTTTGAAGCGCAACGGCATTTGTCGGTGGTGCCTCCGGGCGAATTTCTGAAGAAGCGGGGACCCATCTTGCTCCTGGTTAATCTGTTCGAACGGAATCTTCAGAGGGGTGGGCAAGAGAGTCTTCGGCTATTGGCGGCTGAGGCCGATTCCGAGTTCGCGCTGCAACACCCAAAGGTCTTTTTGTCGCTCATCGATACGTCGCTGACGCATAGCGCAGGGTGGAGCGAGGATCGAAGGAATTTGATGCTGATGGCGATGCGGTTGGCGAGTCGATCGTGCGAGTTTGAGGTGGGACATTTTTGGGCCGATGAGGTGATCAGCAATGGTCCGAAGGGCGATTTGTTCGAGCCGATGGCGATGGTCATGAAGGCGTTCTTGTACTTCGAAGAGCGCGAATATGCTCAGTCGGAAGTTTGGTTCGAGCGGGCTGGCAGCCATCCTCTGATGCAGGAATCTCATCCCACACGGTCGTTCTATCGCGCGGTCTTCGCGGGCCTGCTGTGGCAGATGGCGCGGTTCGACCAGGCGATCGAGATCTATGAAGGAGAGCTGCGTTACGGCGAGGGCCTGAACTCTAGCGCGGGAAATCTCATCGCTTGTCAGGCATTGACGAATCTCTCTTATATTGCTGGAGTGCAGCATGAATGGGAGAAGTGCGCCGAATATGGGGATCGGGCGATTCGGATTGTCGGTCCGCAAGCATTGAACGGTATGGTGTTGATTGCGCCGGTGGGGAGCGCGAAGGTGCAAATTGGCCGAGTGGACGAGGGTATCGAGAATATCAAGGCAGGCTTGAATGCAACGGCTGAGGCAGGGATGAAGCGCTACCATCAGATCGCCTTCGATTATGCTTCCACGTCGGTGGCAAAGCTTCGCGGGGCAGGGTTTGCCCAACGGTTTGCCGACGCAAATTCCGAGCATCGCCGGGCCCTGCGGCATTTTCGTTCCCCGGCCGAGATCGAGCTCCTGAGTCGATCAGGCTTGCGAGATCAAGGCAGCCGTGAGTCGAGTCTGAGTCGGCAGTCTCCGAAGACTCTGAACAAATTCTTGTTGGACTCCCTGCAATAATGGAAGGACGATGACGAAAGCCGACGCGCAGCTTTTGGCCCGAGAGTATTTTGCCAAGGCCGGGATTGTTCTGACCTCGGAGGAAACAGCGCATATTGAAGTTGCGGACTTTGGACTCGGCGATCTTGAGAACAGCGGTTTGGAGTTGGTGACGTATATCAACACCGAGCGGTGTTGCGCAAAGGAACTGGTGCTCTTTCCTGGGCAAACTTGCCCGGAGCATCGGCATCCGCCGGTGGGCGATGATCCGGGGAAGGAAGAGACTTTCCGGTGCCGGTGGGGATTGGTTTATCTCTATGTCGAGGGACCACAAACAGCCTTGCCAAAATGCCAACCGCCCAGAGGAAGGGAAGCGACATACACGGTTTTTCACGAGGTGCTTTTGCGTCCTGGAGAGCAGTACACGATCATGCCGAGTACCTTGCATTGGTTCCAGGCCGGACCCGAAGGTGCGGTAGTTTCAGAATTCTCGACGCGCAGTCGAGACGAGCTGGATATCTTCACCGATCCGGATATCCGACGACTTCCGTAGCTTCTAGTGTAAGAAGGTAGTTAGATAGTCCTAGATCCGTCGGGCAGCGGTGAACATTGCGCAGGGCATGGCGTATTCCCTCCAGTGAGACCAAAGTCTCCCCAAGAATTAACTTCGATCTGAGGGGTTGTGAGCGGCCAACGGGGGCATCTCCAGCATCAAAATCGGACCGATAGGCCCACGTTTCAAACATGAATGAAACCCAGGCGAGGGGAGAATCAGTATGTTCTCAGGAGAGGAAAAATGCTACCCGCCAAATACTTAAACGGAAACACAGTACTCGCGATTCCGGCGTATAAGAGCACAAAGCCTTGGGCTAGTGATAGTCGAGAATTGGAAGTCTTAACGAACAAGAACGCGCGTCAATCGAAACAAACATCGTCAAACTCCGACAACACTGACAATCGATAGGCCGCCTCCCTCGGCGGCCCTATCACAGTTGACGAGGCGGCGCATGATGTCGGTGCCGCCAAAATATCAGGAATATTCCCATTTGGGGATTCATATCGATGCAAAAAGTGGCGCAATGCCGGACAGCTTTTTTGGGGTCGCTCTTTGGTAACTAGGCGGGAGTTCGCTGGCCCTCACCGCTCCTCGGACTTTTGCAGTGATGGCTTTCTACCCAGGCCTGCGCGGCGATTTTCGCCAGGGCTCAATCTTGCTTAGCCTGGGCTGAACTATCAACACCCCTTCGGGGCTAGCCCAACACTCTCTTAAAGGTTGGCCGGTGAGTTCCAGAATAGGTTCCCATGCCCTGGCGGCGATTTTCGCTTGGGGCTCAATCTTGCTTAGCCTGGGCTGAACTATGGCCTTCCACGATAAGATTGCTCTTGAAGCAATCTTTGGAGATTATCCCTTTATTGTAGGTACCCAGGATTGTAACAATTTTGTTACATTTCGGGGTACAATGACTATGGCGGTTGGAGGCCGCCAGGCTTACCTGGTAGACAAAGGGTAGTCGAAAGACGAACGAGAAAGCACCTATAATTGAGTTGTGGAAGTCGTCCTCATGTTTTGCGCTGAAATAGCGAATATAGACGGTGGTGGGAGAATCAATGCACTTGGCATATTCTCGAACATCACCGGGCAAGCAGGTAAACCGCAATTTCGATTTAGCGTTGCGGCGACTTTGCGCACATCTGAATACTCTCGAAAGAACTCGACAAAGACTAATTTTGTATTCAAGAACCCCGCCGGAGAGCAAATTTTTGAGACCCCACCCATGGACGCGTCAAAAATGGAGAATCCCGGTGCGCAGGAGTTCATCCATTTTGTAATGGACATCTTTGGCGACATGATGCCCGAGTACGGGGTTTACACGATGAATGTGATGCACGAGGGTAAGTGCATCAGATCGCTAGAAATACCCATGGTGCAAGGATGAGACACGGATCTGCCATACCAATGATGATTTGCGTTGCCGCAACAGGCATTATCGGACAACAGGCAACGGCCGCTCATGCATCTTCGGTAAACGTAGACTCAGATAAGCACCAAACACCAGATCAGCCAATAAGACGAGCATTGTATTCGCATAAATATAACGAAGCCATAGAGCTTGAGGTACCAAAACTTACCCCACCCTCTATGCCAACTCGGCAAGCATTTTTAGACGCACTTACAAAGGCGAGCCAGCCTACGTACGATGGCGACAACTGGCAGGATATGATTGCCCAAAGGCTAAAGTACCTTGGGTCACTCGATAAAGATTGGAATGGATTTGGTGCAGAGCCGCCGTCACCCGAAGCATTATCTAACTTAACAACGATTCTCGACTTCATCGTGAAAGTAGGTATGCGACCGAGCAAGATTCTGCCCTCTGCGGTCGGTGGCGCGGAGATTGTGTTTTGGAACAAGGACAATGCCTTTTCGATTGAATCTCTCAATACGGGAAATGTGATCTACCAGATTAAGACAAAAGCTATGAATGAAATAGATATACTTCCTCTTGAGCCGAAAGGTATCGAGAACATATTGCAACGTGCTCGCAAGGAAATTGGTGTCTAGTTCGTTTACATCTGGAGAATCACTGCTGAGAGCCATAATGCTTGATGCCGTTAACCCAGATACATTAAAAGTTGCAGCAAGCCAATTTGACGACCCCAGACTCTCTGGTGTACGAGGCGATTTCGAGAGCCCTTCGGTATTTAAGACAATATCGAGATATGTGGACCAAGGCTACGCAATTGCCCTCTATGGGGACATTCATGGCAAAGTGCTTGGTCTTGGTACATATCAAGTCACTATTGATGTCGTGCCAAAACCGTCTAACCTTTCCGCCCATCATTTTGAGAGCCTATCGGTCCCGACTGGCGCAACCAAACCGGTAAAGACCAACGACCCGAGGTGGGATGTGATGGGACGAATTGTGAGGGATTTCTACTCCGAAAATTTTGAGTTTGCAGATCGGCTCTAGCGATTCGCGTAAGGCGTCCACCAGCTTAATTGACTAGTTTGAGCAAGAAAGTGCTGGAACATAGGAACTCCGCTTTTGCGGCGATTGTAGCGGAACTGATATTCATTCAAGTAGGACTGAACGTAGCCCTTGCCAACGTGCTTGTAGACGCCACGGATGCCATTCTTGAATAGGCTCCAAAAGCCCTCAATCTGATTGGTGTGAATGAAGCCGTTCACGTACTCAATCTTGTGTTTGATAACCCAGTGATCGAAACCAAGGGTGCTGAGAGTCTTGTAGCCCCTGAATTCGTCTGTGAAGATCGTGGTACCGGGTTCCACGTTCTCGACGATGTGGCCGATGAGAGTTTCCTTGTTGGTTGACTCGACGGCCTTTGCAATGATGTTGCCATGCCGCTCAACGGCACCAACGACGGGAACCTTGTTATCACCATAACCAGGGCGGCCACGGCGACCCTTGCGGACTCCACCGATATAAGCTTCGTCAATCTCGACTTCGCCGGAAAGAGGATCGCGGTTCTCTTCCAACATGGATCGAATCTGCTTGAACATTCTCCAAGCTGTCTTGTAGGTAACTCCAAGCTCGAGTTGCTTGGCAGACACACCGCAACGAGTAGCAGACATTAGGAAGATCGCATAGAACCAGAGAGTGAGCGGGGTCGAGGACTTGTGATAGATCGTGCCAGCAGTCGGATGAACGTGATGACCGCACACGTCACACGAGTAGGACTTTCGGCTCTTGACCTTGTGGTGCTTGGTGACACGGCCACAGTGGCGGCACTCAATACCGGCTGGATACAGGAAATCTTTCAGCCATTCTAGGCATGCATCGTCATCAGGAAACTCTCGCTGGAAGTCTCGAATCGTGTATCTCGCGGTCATGATTTCATTATACCTACAATGAAGGGATAATTTCCCAATCTTTTCGCGGACCCTCCTTCGGGGCTAGTGCTGCACTCTCTTGACGGTTGGCCGGCGAGTTCTAGGATGAGTTCACGCTACGACGGCATTCAGTGCCTTGGAAAGGTCCGTCAGGTTGAAGCAGCTAGCTTCCTTGTTGTGAGGCGGTGTCGTAGCAACTGGCGCTGCAAGAAGGTCGACCCATACCGACACAATAATTTAACAGTCAACGTGCAAAAGTCCCGGCGTAGAATAGGGATGCAACCCGACGCCAGAAGAATGGGTAATGCTGGTATCCGGTTTATGGAGATTCAGATGACTCAGTTCAGATTTGCAGGTATTGCCGCCATCCTCATGCTCGCGGCTTATTCGTCGGCTCAAGACAAGATTAAGATCGAGCCCAAGTGGGACAAGGATTCGAAAGCGAAGTACTCCCTTAAAGGAAGTTTTGAAGTTGGCGGACAACAAGTTGAAATGACGGCCACTTCGATGTGGACGGCTGGGGTTTCGGATTCAGATACCACCATCACCATCCATAGCGATGACCTCAAGGTCGAAGCCAACGGCAATGATGTGCCCGTCCAGGCGAGCGACTACAAAGTGACTTTGGATAAGAAGGGGGCACTCACCAATGTGGAAGGCGGAATCGAACAGGCAAACGGACCACGGATGTTCCTCATCACCCACTTCTTTGCTCCTTCTGGCGAACTGACCAAAGACGCGACTTCGAAGTGGGAAATGCCGAAGAATGAGAAGTTGGGTACGGCTGCCATGACAGTGGAAACAACCTACATGGGCGAAGAAGAAGTCGGAGGCAAGAAGGTGCTGAAGATCAAGCAGGTCGTAAAAGAGACCGGTTCTGAGTTCAAGAGCGAGGGCACTTTCTTCGTGACGAAGGATGGCCACACCGTGAAGTGCGATGTGAAGTTTGGCGGCTGGAATATCCCCGTGGTTGGAGTAGATGCTTCAGGCACGTTTAAGTTGACGTTGAGAGACTAAGCGTCCCCGAATTGGGAACAGTTGTCCCTCAATCCTACTAAGGTTGAGGGAGCAAGATATTTGTCTATCACCCACCCCATCTGTTCGCAGTTAATTCACAGCATCCACCGTCGAGGGAGCGAGCACCTTTCCTTGCCGATCCTGCCGCGTTGAAATTTTCGATCTCAGCGGGTTACTATGGCCGCCTATCGGCGGGGTCGCTTCGCTCCTTGGACTTCTCCAGGTTCAACTTCAACCAGGGGTCTACGCTCATGCTTCGCTCCGACACCCTGGCTACCAAATATGATCCTCCGGATCAGGAAACTCCGTGCCGTGCGATGAGCAAGGGGTTTAGCCTGATGTAATGGACTACTTCAAACTTGCGATGTCGATGACGAAGCGGTAGCGGACGTCGCTCTTGAGCATTCGTTCGTACGCTTCATTGATGTAATCGATCGAGATGACTTCGACGTCGGCAGCGATGCCGTGTTTGCCACAGAAGTCCAGCATTTCCTGGGTTTCGGCGATGCCGCCAATCATGGATCCGGAGAGGCTTCGGCGTCGACCAACGAGCGGGAAGGCTTCGATTTCGGCCTTTGGCGGCAGGCCCACCAAGCACATGGTGCCGTTGAGTTTGAGCAAGCCGAGGTAGTCCTGGTAGGAGTGGGCGGCCGAAACGGTGTCGAGAATAAAGTCGAACCTTTTGGCATTATTCTTAAACACATCGACTTGGCTCATGTCGAGATAATCGTCGGCGCCGAGGCGGGCTGAATCTTCGCGTTTCTTGTCGGAGCTCGACAGAACCGTGACGTGGGCACCCATGGCTTTGGCGAACTTGACTCCCATGTGGCCAAGGCCGCCGAGGCCGACGACAGCGACGGTCATGCCAGGACCGATCTTCCAGTGGCGAAGCGGGGAATAGGTGGTGATGCCCGCGCAAAGGAGGGGTGCGGCTCCTTCCAGCGAGATTCCTTCCGGGATCGACACGACGTAGTTTTCGTCGACGGTGATCCGGGTCGAGTATCCGCCGTAAGTGGGCGTCACTTTGTCCTGTTCGAAGCTGTTGTACGTGCCCGACATGCCAGCATCGCAGTACTGCTGCTCACCCGCGAGGCAGTTGGGGCAGATTCTGCAGGAGTCTACGAAGACGCCAACGCCAACTGTGTCACCAGCTTTCCACTTGGTGACGGCCGAGCCCACAGCAGTGACGGTACCGATGATCTCGTGACCAGGAACCATTGGGTACTTCGATCCGCCCCATTCGTCGCGCACTTGGTGCAGGTCGGAGTGGCACACGCCGCAATAAAGAATGTCGATCAGGACGTCGTTCGGCTTCGGATCGCGGCGATCGAAGGTCCAGGGAACGAGGGGATCGGTCGAGTTGTGGGCAGCGTAGGCGGGCGTGGAAAGACTCACGAGTACATTCTACGCATTTATGGGTAAATCAGTGAGCAGGGAACAGAGAACAGAGAACAGAGAGCAGAGAACAGGGCACAGGGCACAGGGCACAGAGTCTGGGGTTGGCACTCTCCGGTCTGCATCTGTCATCAATCCCTGGGTTCGCCACCACGTCTTCTGTAAGTGGAATTGATGGAGGCTCACCATCCACAGAATTGATGCCCTCGTGGCATCAATTCCTGCGGACCCTCCTTCACCAAGGGACAGCTTTGCCGCCGGGAAATCTCACGAGTACATTCTACGCATTTATGGGTAAATCAGTGAGCAGGGAACAGAGAACAGAGAGCAGAGAACAGTGAGCAGGGCACAGGCACAGGGCACAGGGCACAGGGCACAGGGCACAGAGAGCAGAGAGAAGGGAGTAAAGGATTTTAGTCCTGAAATCTAGCCATTCAGGTGCGACTTTGATATAGTGCGGATATGAAGCTTCTTTCCATTGCTTTTCTGGGGATCGCGACCTCCGCTCATGCTCAATTCGACATGGTTTCGGGGATGATGGACATGCAATACCATCCGCCCGCCGTGCTGATGCGGCCAGAGATTCGGAAGGAGTTGAAGCTCTCCAAGGAACAGGCCAAACAGCTGGACGAAATTCAGAAAGAGATGGCCAACTCGGCGCGAAGTGGGAATCCTACGAGCTTCGACGTGGCGGGGATGTTTGCCCAGCAAGACGCAAAAGTGTTGGCAGTTCTGGACGACACGCAGAAGGATCGGCTCCAGGAAATTCGAGTTCAAATCATGGGTGCGGTATCGCTTTCCGATCCTCAAGTGGCGAAGGGACTGAACTTAACCGACGATCAGAAGGCGACGGTGAAGAAGACCCGCGCCGATACTTTTAAGCAGTACATGTCGGCGATTCAATCCGGAAAGCGTTCGGGACTCGATAAGCTTATGGAGCAGCTTTCGAAGGATCAGGAAAAGGTGTTGATCGCCTTGTTGGACGACGATCAGAAAACCGCGCTCACCAAGATGGCCGGAACGCCGTTTAAGAATGCTCGTCAGAAAGGTCAGTGGCCGATTTAGGATGTAAGAACTCCGATTGGATCGGGGGATTTGTTCCCGATTTTGTCGGGATCGCTCCATTCTTTGCTACCATGAACCTATGAAAATTTTGCTTGGTGGAATTACCTGCCTGCTTGCCGTGGCAGTTTGCGCCCAATCTTCGATGGAGCGATTGCGGTTCGACGCGATGGGCCGACCCTATGCCCTCCTTATGCGCGGCGATATTCAGACCGAACTGAAGTTCACCGAGGACCAAGTCAAGCAGTACAAAGATGTCCGACATTCTATCGAGATCGATAACAGAAACAATGGAGCAGCGGAAGGTTCAAACTTCACATCCTTGCTGGACGAGAATGATGGCAAGGTCATGCCGATTCTCACTAAAGAGCAAAAGGCTCGCCTGCTCGAGTTGCGGATTCAGATCGTCGGTCCGACCATTCTCGCCGATCCGGCAGTTGCCAAGACATTACAATTGAATGATCAGCAGCGACAAGCGGTGGAACAAATTCGGAACGAGGCCATCGACAATTTCTTCACGACGATCAGGGCGGGCAACAAAGAGAATCGTGGCGCCGCGCTTGAGCGAATATCCAAGAAAGAAGAGAAAGACTTGATGAGCATTCTATTTGACGGGCAGCGCGACAAGTTATACAAAATGACGGGCACTCCCTATGCGAATGCCCGTATGAAAGGTCAGTTCCCGCTCTAGCTTAGAGGTTGAACGCGGCTCGGAAATCGTTCACTTTGTACGAGTGGCTTTTGCCGTCTCGCGTCACGTGGACGGTTACCGTTTCAGGTCCGGAGTGGCTCTTCAGAAAGCGATCGAGATCTTCTTGATTTCTGATCGGGTAAGAAACGCCGTGCGAATCTTTGACCGAGGTGACCTTATCGCCGACGGAGAACCGGGGGTCAGAAGTTGACCGGACCGAGAGTCCAGCTTTTGATTTGGCTGGCTTCGCGCGAACGGTCTTTGGCTTCGCAATCCTGACTTTGGGAGATTTGACTCGGGCCTTGGTGAAGTGGCCGGGCACATACTTGCCCTTCTTGGTGGTGTGGGGCGGGACATATTTTTGGCCAAACGCCAAGGAGGACGCTAGCGCCAAAGCGATGGCGCTCAGGATCAAAGTACTCTTTTTCAGAACCATTCTTTGGTTATACAGCGTTGGGATTTTGCTGGGAAGGGCATGGTGCAAGATTTGAATCAGAATCGGCTATCGCCAGCTTGATTTAAGGCGATGAATTTCCATCCTTTCGATCGTGGTTTGGCCGTGTTGAGATTCGATGGAGGTTCCCCGGTCGGGTGAATCCACGGGGATGTAAGAGGTCATCGAAACATATCTTCCCTGGGCGAAGACCTCCACTGAAGATCGATCGACGAGGATTCTGAGCTCGACATCGCCGGTCGGAATTTCGATGCGGGCCACGTGATCGAACAGGTGGAGGCGGCTCC
>CAMFIS010000054.1 GCA_945952345.1 uncultured Fimbriimonas sp. | reverse complement strand
CCGCGGGGTTGATGATCGTGAATTGTGGCGGGACCACTGCGGGTGCGGCGTCGGCGAATGGCTCAAGCAACTCGGGCGGATTGACCGGCACGACCTCGACGACGGCAACGACCTCCACGACTTCCACTACGTCGACTACTTCCACGGACGGCTCCACCACTTCGACGGATGGATCCACCACCGGCGTCGGAACCACGGGAAGCATGACGACGGGCACAACGGATACGACGGGAACGACCACCGACGGCTCGACCACGGGCGTAGGCACGACTGGATCGGCGTCAACGGGTTCGACCATCGGAACTACGACGGGCGTGGGCACGACGGGATCGGCAACCACGGGTTCGGGGACAACAGGTTCTGGAACTTCGGGCGGTTCAACCGGATCCTCCGGCTAGCTGAGGCAGCAATTTAAACCTTGCGACGAAGGAAGCTTCGTTTGTACAATGGGGTTGTGGACGCGAGTAAGTGGAAAGGATGGCTGCTCTTGCTCGCGTACATGGTTTTCGCCGAGGCCATATCGATGGGTGCCTTCGCGGTTTTCAACCATTTCGCCGAAAGTAAGGATCGCTTAATGCCGTTCTCGGCCGGTTCTGTATTTTCTTGTTTTTGCTTCGCGATCATGTTGAGTTGGAAGAAACATCCAGCTTCAGTACGAGCCGTCTATTGGAAGGTTATCTTAGTCTCGATCCTGAGCATGATCGTTGGTTCCCTGTCGGCGGTTTTGGGATTCTCCGTCCTAGGTTTCCTGGTTGGAATGGCTTCTGTCGCGCTGGCATTATGTGCACTAAACTGGCTAGGTCAAGCACTTAACCAGGCTAAGAAGGATGGCACGTTACCGACTTCTTAAGATGAAGAAGCCATGAATGACCCGACGATGATTGCGGAGTGGATGAACAAGCAGGTGTGGCTGCTTGGCAGCGAGCCCGAGATCGAGTGGCGACAGGCGCAAGAAGAGGGATTCGACACGACGTGGCTTGAGCCGGAGTTTGGTCACTTGATTCGCCAAATGAAGGAAGGCGCTCGGACGGTGGAATGGCACCGCGCAGTGGGCGAATTGCTGGAGCGGGTGCAGCGCGCGCCGATGGTTCACGGCTATGAGTACGTCGAGCCGAGCGAATATTTGGAGATAGTCGAGGAGTGTGCCTGTTGGTCGGTTCCAGCGTTTAAGGGGGAAGTTCTGCCCAAGTTGCACGGCGGACTGCTGGGGCGGATCATCGGGTGCATGCTGGGTAAGCCGTTCGAGGGTTGGCGGCGGCATGAGATTCAGATTTGGAATGAGGAATGTGGGAATTGGCCGCTGGTGGGCTACTGTCCTCGACCTTCTTCGTCCCAGTTGGAGGCGATCCGGGCGGCCGGAGGTCGGACCGAGCTGGGTTGGGCCGACGGTTGGACCCGGGAGAGGTTGGCTTCTGCGGTGGAAGACGACGACATCAACTACACCATCGCGGGATTCGATATCGTTCGCAAATATGGACCTTCGTTTCGGCCGGTGGATGTGGCTGAGTACTGGTGCGCAAACCTGCCGCTGTTCATGATGTGTACGGCGGAGCGGGTGGCGTACAGAAACTTTACGCTCAGTGTATTGCCGCCGGACAGCGCGACTTTTCGGAATCCCTATCGCGAGTGGATCGGGGCACAGATTCGGGCGGATGCATTTGGCTATTTGAACCCGGGTCAGCCGCTGCGAGCGGCGGAGTGGGCCTGGCGAGATGCCTCGATCAGCCACATCAAGAACGGGATTTACGGCGAGATGTGGGTGGCGGCGATGTTAGCCATCGCGTATGTCGAGAGTTCGTTCGAGACGATTATCGACACTGCGCTTTCGTACGTGCCGAGCTCCTCGCGGTTCACGGCGGATATTCGAGCCGTGCTAGAAGGTTATCGGACGGGTAGGTCGTACGAGGAGATGGTGCAGATGGTGCACGACAAGTGGGACGAGACGTCGGCACATGGCTGGTGCCACACGATTTCGAATGCGCAGCTGGTGGCGATTGCTTTATTGTACGGTTCGAATGACTTTACGAGGACGATCTCGACGGCCGTGATGCCGGGGTTCGATACGGACTGCAATGGCGCGACGGCCGGCTCGGTTTGGGGCGTGGTGAATGGTGTCGACGCGATCCCGTCGTCCTGGTCGGCGCCGCTGAACGATCGAGGTTTGTCGCACCTGCTGAACTATCGCGAGTTTCGGATTTCGGAGTTGGCGGAGCTGATGGCGGAATTAGCTTCTAGTATTCGCTAGGCCGTCGTTACTCCCTCGGTTCGACTGATCTATCCGTTATCCGTAGCTGTCCGTTGTCGCGTCTCACCGGTCCCTCTCCAAGAAAGGGACAGCCTGGTGCGTCGGTGGCTGCTGTTGGGTTCGCGCGGAGCGGATGGCGGAGTTGGCTTCTAGTATTCGCTAGGCCGTGGTGACTCCCTCTGTTCGCCAAAGCAACTAAACTGCGGCGAAAGAGTCCCATCGCCTAGATGAGACCTTCGGAGACAGGCTGCCTGGGCCGCCTATCGGCGGGGTCGCTTTCTCCTCCGCTCGTTCCTCGCTACGGCGAACGAGCCGCTCCTCGGACTCCTGAAGGTTTGAATTCTATCCAGGGGTCTACACTCGTCCCTCGCTCCGACACCCTGGCTACCAGCTGTGATCCTCCGGATCAGGACCACCTCGGGTCTATCGAACTCCCCAGCGCCGGTTCGGTTCTGGGCCCAACTCGAACGATAGCGCGCCACCCGCGATGATTTCGTCATGCGAAATCCAGGAGCGGTTGAACGGCTTCCCGTTCAGCGTCGCACTTTGAATGTAAATATCGCTCGGGTTCAACCGATGGGCTTTCACCACGAATTGCTTCGCTTTCGCGTACTTGGGATCGAGGTGCAAGGTGACCTGGTCGAAGAGCGGACCGCAGATCTCGTACCGACCATTGCCAGGTGCTAGCGGATGAAAGCCCATCGCGCTGAGCACGTACCAGGCGGACATTTGGCCGACGTCGTCGTTGCCGCACAGGCCGGCGACCTCGTTGTGGTATGCCTGGCGAAGGATCTCATGAGCCCACTTCTGAGTGAGCCACGGCTTGCCCAAGGCATTGAAGAGGAATGCGGCGTGGTGCACCGGCTCGTTGGCGTGATTGTAATGGTCGTTCCAATTCATGCCCTTCGGGGTCTCGGCAAAGAATTGGTTCAGTTTCTCGGCCGCCTTATCATTGCCGCCCAAGAGCTCGGCCAGACCCTCCGGATCGTGGGGGACGAACCACCCTTGCTGGAGCGGATTCGACTCGACGCACCACACCCATTCAAGCGGTCCTTTCGCCGGCCAGGGCAACCAGTCTCCGGCTTCGTTTTTGGCGCGAAACCAGCCGACGGACGGATCGAAAATGCGCCGATAGGCTTGCGACCGAGCCTGATAGAGTTCGCGATCCGATTTCTTTCCAAGCTGACGGGCCAGTTCGGAGAGGCACCATTCGGTGTAGCCGTACTCCAGCGTTTGGGAGATATCGGCGGGAATATAGCCGCGGTCGCCGTTGCCGAATTTCTCGGTGGTAGCTCGGCATAGGCGATAGGCGTCCTGGATCGGGAAGTCGCGAATCCCTTTTCGGTAGGCGTCGGCGATGACGCTGATGGCGGGATTGCCCACCATGCAGCCCGAATAGGCGTTCAGGAATTCCCACCGCTCGAGGTAGCCCTGCTTACTCAGGTCGGCCAGTTGGATCAGCGAATTGATCTGGTCATTGACCACGCTCGGATTGAGCAGGGTTTGTAGGGGCATTTGGCTTCGAAACACGTCCCAGCCGCTGAAAATGGTGCGATAGGTGAAGTTCTTGTCTACCCGCGTCTTGCCGTCGCCGGAAGGGTGGAAGCCGTCAACGTCGGTGAAGTCGCGAGGGTCGATCATCGAGTGGTAGAGAGCGGTATTGAAAATGACTTGGTCTTCGTGGCTGCCACCAATCACCGTCGCTTTGCTGAGGGCTCGCTCCCACTGGTCGGTGGCTCGCCTGCGGGCATCGTCGAAGTTCCAATCGGGAAGATCGGCTTGCAAATTCTTCTTGGCGCCCTCGATACTGCAGAACGAAATGCCAGCCTTGAACAAAACTTGCTCGTCGGATTTAGATTCGAATTCGGTGTAGAAGCCCAGGTGTGGGCCGGTTTGGCGGCGGAGCATCGGGTGGCGTTCGGCCCTCGCAGCCCAAGCCTGAAACTCGCGGCTGCCAGCCCAGGCCAGGCCATGACGCTGGCCGGAAGGTGGCGTCGCAGACCATGTTCCGTAGTTGGTCAACGGTTTAGATACTTTGGCGTAGAAGTAGGCGGTGTAGTTTGGCTTTCCGCCCCCGTCGCCCCAACCGCCGCCCTCGGGAGTGCAGCGCATCCAGCCTTGGATCGTATGGTCATCGACGATTTCGACATTCTGTTCGACCGAGGTTCCGCCGATGCGGCGTGCGAGGTCGATCTGGATTCGGGCTTGGGCGGATTTCGGAAACGTGAACCGAAGCATTCCGGCCCGTCGAGCTGCTACGGCTTCGGTCCGGATGTGATATTTGTCGAGGGTGGCGGCGTAATAGCCAGGCTTGGCTACTTCGGTCTCGTGCCGAAACGGGGAACGGTAGCCGTCGATCTTTTCCGCCTCGCGGCCGGAGTTGGTTTGGAGAGGACCTGTGGTCGGCATCACGAGCAGGTTTCCGAGGTCGCCGTACCAGCCGATTCCGCTCATGTGGGTGAAGCTGAAGCCCTCGATCGAGGTGTGTTCGTGGCTATAACCTGGGCCGTTGTCGCCGCCGGTAATCGTGTCCGGGCTCAGCTGGACCATTCCGAACGGCGTGGTCGCTCCAGGAAACGTCTTGCCCAAACCGCCGCCTTCGCCGCTGGTGCTCGCGCCGATGAACGGGTTCACGAGATCGCATCGCGAAGCGACAAGAGTGAGTCCGAGGAAAGCTCCGAACATTGGGACAAGGATACTGTATGGATTGTCGTTTCTCGGCGTGGCCCTGAATCTGTTGAACGGTTGGGAGCATGGATTGCGGAATAGGCGGGCTTAGTTCAATCCAATTACGTTTGCAAGCTCCGGCCAGTAACCACTTTGAATTGACGCGGACCTTCAGCCCGCAATTTTTTGCGGTGCCTACCTAGGGCTTCGCCCTAGGCTAATTTGAGATGCCCCTTTGGGGCAGGATATATCCATTTGTCGAACCCGGTATTTCGTCGAAGGAGGCTCCGTTCTTGTTACTCGGACTGAGGCTCCGCAAAGCGAAAATTGCGCCACACTAACAAGTCGGGAACCTCTGAAGACCTCTTTTTGCCCCAACGGGGCTGTTCAAATTAGCCCGGCATGAAATGCTGGGTTAGGAAGTTATTTTGTGGGCGGGCTGAAGGTCCGCTTCAATCCCACACGTATCGTTCGTCAATGTCGATTCCGTTCTCCTCCATCAGCTTTCGGAATTCTTCCTGGAAAGAGAGCTTTTTATGATGTTCGTTCTGATTTGAAATGTAGGCAATGGCAGCATTAACAGAACTATATGCAACGCCAAATGCGCCATAGCCAGATTGCCAAGCGAAGCCCTTGCGATTCTCGAACTGCTCTTTGATCCACATCGATGATGAAACCTTGACGTGCTTCACCATATCCGCGATGGATATCGTGCGGGCGAGTCCGAACAGTAGGTGAACGTGATCATCGTGACCGCCGACCAGAATCGGTACGTGCCCGTCGGATTTGAGAACCGTGGCAATGTAGGCGAACAGGGATTCTCGTATGTCCTCGTCGAGCCATGGGGTTCGGTGTTTCGTACTGAAGACCACATGGACGATGATCTGCGAGAGGGACTGCGGCATTGGGCAAGTTTATCTTGGATTGACGCGGACCTTCAGACCGCAATTGTTTGGCGGTGCATACCTAGGGCTGCGCCCTAGGCTAATTTGAGATGCCCCTTTGGGGCAAGAGAAAAGGCTCCAGCCACGAAGACTGAAGCCTAAATCCTGAATCCTGATACCTGAAGCCTAAAAAAGCCTACATCAGCGACATCGGCATGATGACGCAGAAGTACATCTTCTCTTCATCCGCAGACCGGAAAACCGCCGGCCGCATCGATTCCGTCATTTCCACCTTAATGCCCGGGCCGGCGATGGGTTCGAGCGCATCCAAAACGTACTTGCCGTTGAATGCGATCTCCAGGTCGCCGTTGGAGGAGATCATGTTGAGCTCTTCCTTCGCGTCGCCCTTCTCCTCGCTTCGAGCCGCAATGAGAAGAGTCTCTTCGTTGCCCTTGAATCGGAGTCGGTTGGCGCTGTCCTTGGCCACGATCATGGCGCGGCGGACCTTGCTGCCCAGCTGATCTCGCTCGAGGCTCCACGACCGAGTGGACTCGGCCGGGACCACGCGCTCCCAGTTGGGATACTTGTCGGTCAGGAGCTGCGAAACGATCTTGGCAGAATCGGTGGCGACGCCGAGGCGGCCATTGCCGAAATTGAGGTTGATCGTGACGTCGTCCGGGAAAGGAAGCGATTGAATTGCACGCAGTGCCTTGGCAGGCACGACGGTGGATACGTTGGAGCCGAGGCCCTCTTTCACCACTTCGCGCACGGCGAGGCGGTGGGTATCGGTCGCGACCAGCCGCATCATGCTGCCGTCGTAGTTGAGCTGGACGCCGCTGATGCCGGGGCGATGCGGGTCGGTCGAGACGGCGAAGATCACCGAGTCGACCGCTTCGCGGAACTCGCCCAAGGTGAGCGAGAGATTAGATTCGCCGCCGAAATCGGGCGCGTCGGGAAAATCGATCGGATCCAGCGAGTGGAGCCGATATTCGGATGCGCCATGCGTGAGCAAGACGTTGGTGCCATCCGACGTGGAAAGGTGCACGTCACCCTCTGGAAGGGAGTTGGCGATATCGACGAGGAGCTTGGCGGGAACGCAGATGGCTCCATCTTCGTCGACAAGGCAGGGAAAGCGTCGCTCGACCCACATCTCGCCATCGCACCCGACCACGCGGACCGAGGAGCCATTGGCTTCGATCTTGAGGGTCTGGAGGATATTGACGGACGTTCGGGCGCTGGCCGCGGTACCCGCGGCGCTGACGGCTTCAAAGAACTCTTTTCTCGGACAGGTGATTTTCATGCTTGGGTCGTTAGCCGCTAATGGGCAGCTGATATTGGAGATGTCTAGGTTCGGGAGACTGAGTTTGAAGGTGGCCGCCCCGCGCATACAACTTCATGAGGATGCGTTGGTAGCTCTCTTCGGTAAATTCAATTTCGTCGTCGCGTAGGGCTACTACGGTCTGGCGAAGGGACTTCATGTCCTGCATGAGGGCGGGATCGGTCTTTGCCGCCGCCTCTAGTTCGTTGTTCAACTCTTCGGGGAGTTCTTCTCCCGCATAGAGATCAACCAGTTTCTGGTAGGTTTCGTTCATTCTTGTGTGCCTCCTAGCTTGTCGCGGAGCGCCCTACGTCCTCTGTATAGGCGAGATTTCAGCGCCGGAACGCTGATCTTCAGTACCTCCGCTGCTTCTCGTGCCGCCATATCCTCTAAGTCGCAGAGGACCAACGGTTCACGATATTCGACCGGGAGCTCGGACAGGGCTTGCTGCACAGTGATGCGCAGGGTCGACTTGTCTTCCATTCCCGGATACGATGCGTCGGGCGGAAGCTCCATGAGCTTGTGCTGACGCATCTTGTCGATGCATAGATTCCGCGCGATTCGGAAGAGCCAAGTTCGGAACGCTCCATCGGCCCGAAGCTCTCCCGACCGTCGAAGGACTCTGAGGAAGGTTTCCGCAGTAATGTCTTCGGCGTCCGAGCGGTTGCCCAGCATTCGAAAAGTGTATCGAAAGATACGCTCTCCGTAGAGTTCGTAGATGCCCCCCAATGCGCGCGGATCACCCTCATTGAGAGCCGTGAGCCAACGCTTTTCTTGGAGCGAATCATTTGAACCTTCACTGGGCATGGTTATAGACGCATCAGTTTTGCCAACCGATGCGCGATATTGAGTTTAACATGGAACCTGGTCCTAGTACCAGGGTTTGGGGAAAGGTTACGGGGTCAAAATCGGCTACGGTTGCCAGCGTTTTGGCGTCGAATCTATGAGCGATTTCGTGTGGCCGTCGGCATAGGCGACGATGAGTGTGCTATCGGGCCACAGGTTTGTTTCAGAAACGAGGATGACGTCCCGCGGGAGATCGTCAAGTTTTAGGCCTGCGAGCTTGGAATTGAACGTCAGCGTGCCACCGTTCGGATTGAGAGAAGCTTTTATTCCAGGGTCGCGAAGAAAGCGATCGATTTTTTCGGTCGGAGTCTTAGCGAGCGGTAGTTTCCCGTCGTTATCTTGTGCATACAGCTCAAGCGCCATGGCCACTTGCTTCGCTCGACTTTGAGTGTTGAAACGGTCGATGCCAATGTGACTGTCTACTTCGTTCCAATGCTTTAGGTGAAGCATATAGGCGACGCTGGCAATGGACGAAATAAGACAAAGGGTTACGATAGAGATTCGCGGTGATCGGCTCATTTGGTGGTAATTGGATCGTACAGTCGGAACCCAGTGTAGTTTTGAAAATCACTGTCGTGGGACACGAGAGTGGCGCGGTTCTCGATCGCAATAGCCGCAAGGTGTGAGTCGGTCAGGTGTTTTGGACCGACTCCGGCTTTCGACATCAGGTTCGTTAGGATGCCAAGGTGGTCCTCAGTCGGGTTTAAGATCCTTACATTTGGGAATGTGAGCCAAAGCTTCACGGCCTCAGTGGCTTCTGTAAGCGTGAGCGGGTTGGGGAACATCTTTGAATTTGTGCCGATCCTTATGAAGCCCAAAATCACTGCCCAAGGCAGCCCAACAGTTTCGTCACCCTCTAATGCAGATTTCCACCAAGTTCTTGCCGCCTCGTGTTCGGTTGCATCGGTATTGAATGCGTAAAGTAGGATATTAGTATCAGGAATTACCATGCCTTTTGGCCCACTCTTCGGCTTCCATCTCCTCGTCGAGTTTGGTTAAACGTCCGTAGTCGATGCCTGGGTAGAGTCCCATGCTCTTGCCCTCAAGGTCATATTCCTTACGTGGCGACCTAATTGTTGAAGACTCGCTCAACCCCTTCCGTATTAGTTCGTTGACCACTTGATTTAGGGATTTCTTGGACTTACGTGCGATCTCATAGATACGATCGGCAATGTCCGGCGCGGGCGTGAATGTGGTTCTCATACCTTCATTATTGCATCATGCATCAGTTTCCTTTGCATCATGATGCAAAAATGCAGCTCAGCCAGTAGCTGAGCTGCACTGAAGCAGGCACTGTTAGTGCTTACGCCGCTTCCGAAGGAGCACTGTGCCCAGCGAAATAGCAAGCAACGAAGCCGGCTCAGGAACCGTTGACGGCGTGGCGATGAAGATTCGATTGTCCCAAGCGCTTCCCGTCCAGTGACTTGCTCCAACCATGAACTCGCCGTTATTGTTGAGGTTCGAGATTTGGTAAATCTGGAATCCCGGCAGCGGCTGGGCGTTGGTCATGTCGATAAACCCGGTCCCCTGTGACCACAGAAGACTGTTGGTTCGAGAACCTTGGGAATCGTATGCTCCTCCGATCAAGATGCCCGAATTGTTGATGCTGCTCGCAAGGAAGTAGTTTCCGTTATAAGCGCCCGGCGTGCTCCAAACTCCATGGTCGTAAATGTCGGTCCGCCCCTTCGAAACCCCAAAATCGACGATGCTGTTCACCAGCACCTGGCCCGCTTCGTTTACGTCCCGCGCCTGGCTGTATTGGTATCCGCCCTGCCCGCCAATGATGGTTTTCGTGGTGCCTTGCCAAATCGTTGCCTTCTCCGGATTGTCGCTTCCGCCGACGGTCAGGCCACTCGAATTGCCCGTGTTGATTCCAATCTGCTCGAAGGGGATCGTTCCCGCGTTAAGGTACGTGTAGCTGCCATTCTTATAGATCCACGCTCGACCGTACACCACGTTGCTCACGAAGCTGCTCGATAACCCATAGACGGATCCGTCGTTGCCAATCGACTTGATCATGCTCGAATCACCCCATGGATGCAACTGAGTCGCCACCCCATTGGTCCAGAGTGTCGCCGCCGTAATGTCGCCGTAGTTATTGAATCCGATCTTCGTCGTTCCGCCCACCAAGCCTGATGAGTTGATGGCATTGGCGTAGATGGTATTTCCGTTGAACGATTGAAGTTGGGTCAGCGTGCCGCCTCGGGTGCTGATGTACCAGTTGTCCGATTGAACGATGTATTGGCCACTGTCAGCAAGCGCGTCATTGGTGTACATCGCATTAGGATTGATTTCCTGATAAGTGTAGTTTTGGCCAAGGGCCGCCCCGCTAATTCCAAAAAAGAATGTCGTCGACAAATGAAGTGTTGCCCGTCGAATGTTCATGTCCGCACTACCGTGTAAATACCGGTACAGAATTATTCTCTGAACGACTGAAAAAAAGTTGCAGAATTGCGGGACATTTATCACTTTCAAAACATTCTTTGCCAGGTAAGACCTAGAGTGGATGGAACCTATCAATTTAGCCGAGAAGCTTTCGCTGTTCCAAGAGCACTGGTCGCCGAGGGTGATCGCCGAGTTAAACGACTACCAGGTCAAGCTCGTGAAGTTTCAGGGCGAGTTCGTGTGGCATCAGCACGACGACACCGATGAGGCGTTTCTGGTGATCGAAGGCGAGATGGGGATTTCGTTTCGAGACGGCGAAGTGACACTGCGGAAAGGGGAATTGCTCGTAGTTCCGAAATCCGTGGAACATCGCCCGCACGCGGCAAACGAATGCCAGGTGATGCTGATTGAACCGAAGGACGTGGTCAACACGGGAGACGCGGGTGGGGATTTAACGGCGGCCAACGATATTTGGATTTGACTTAAGATTCCGCTAGAATCCACGTTACACTAGCGACGTGGGGATGATGATTTTGGGGGCTTTGTTGGCCTGTTCGGACGTGGATTGGTCGAAGTTCGAGCTGTTGATCGACGATGCCATTCCGGTGACCAAAGACTTGGCCTCATTTCGCAAGAACTTGAATGGCAGGATTGTCGAGTTCAAAAAGGAGAACAAGGTTGAAGATGGTGACCTCGCCTACGACGTTTTTAGGATTCAGAACTCGAACCTCTACCTGCTAAGAATGGGCTGGTTCCCATCCTCAGGGTGCATGTATGTCGTTCGCCCCTCAGGTTCTAAGTTCAAGGTCGAGGAAGTGGCCGGATTCAGCGACTTCAAGGCGTACTACGCTGTGATGGATCACGATCACCTGGTCCTTGCCGGTAGTGAATATTCCGTTTCCAATGCTAAGCATCCCGCCGTGGTCTCTTATCGTCATTGGTCGAATTGGGTGGTGAGCGGAGTTCAAGTGGCAGAGTTTGAAGGTACGGCCAATCCGTTCGTCAAGAAGGGAAGTACTTGGACCTGTTATGCGAATGGTCGAACCTGCCCGAAGCACATTCCAGTTCCCCACTCGGGAGCACATGTATCGATGCAGCGGACCTTTGTCGAACAGAAAGGTGAGTTATTGACGTCGCATGACCAGTCCTTTCCGAGCCTGATGGGTACCTTCGACAACTTGATCGAGAGCACGGTGCGGAAAAACTGGACCCGAACGAAGTCCTTTTGCGCATCTGACCAGATCGCTTCAAAGCTTCAGCGGCTCACGGTGAACTCGACGGCTGATGAATGGCGAATTGTGTCGGAAGATGCTGAAAAGCAAATGAAGTGTCGAGTTGCCGATACAGATTGGGTTGCGGTTATGGAGCGAGTCGGCAAGACTTGGAAGGTCACGAGGTTCGAACATTACAAAGAACCGAAGTAATGTCGTGGTTTGCACGGACATTTCAAAATCGAGCTCGCCGATTGTAGAGTCTTGGCTTCAACAACGGCAAATATAAACTGAAGGGGTAGCTTTGCCCTGTTCACGAAAAGGAATGTCGTGAGTTTTTCTGTCGGCGGAGAGCCGTTTTTTCCCAAGTCCATTCTCGCCTTGCGAGACTACAATGCCAAGAAGTTCGTGTCTGACCTGATTGCGGGTGTCACGGTCGGATTGGTTGCCTTGCCGCTGGCGATGGCGTTCGCCATTTCCTCTGGCGTCTTGCCTCAGTCCGGAATCTACTGCGCCATCGTGGCCGGATTCCTCATATCGGCGCTGGGCGGATCCACGGTGCAGATCGGCGGTCCGACCGGCGCGTTTGTGGTCGTGGTCGCGGGCATTGTGCAGAAGCACGGCATCGACGGCCTCTACATGTGCACGATGATGGCGGGCGTTTTGCTCGTCATTCTCGGCGTTACTGGTTTAGGAACGGCGGTGAAGTTCATCCCCCGTCCGGTCGTGATTGGGTTCACGAACGGCATCGCGGTGCTCATTGCGAGCACACAGATCAAAGATTTCTTCGGGCTCCACATTGCGAAACCACCGAGTGAATTCCTACCGAGAATGGAGGCGATCTTTGCCAATTTCGGTTCACTCTCAGTGCAAACCTTGCTGCTGTCAAGTGGATGTCTGGCCCTGATTATTTTCATGATGCGGTTCGTCCGTCGCGTTCCCGGCTATATCGTCGCGATGGTCGTCGGCACTGGGCTAGCCTGGGCTCTCAAACTCCCCGTCGAGACCATCGAGACGAAGTTTGGCGGCATTCCGAGCGGGATTCCAAAACTGCAGATTCCGCATTTTCGCGCTGACCTTATCCTGCCCTTGCTCGCCCCAACCTTCACCGTCACCATGCTCGGCGCCATCGAGTCACTCCTCTCGGCGGTTGTTGGTGACCGAATGTCGGGTGATCGACACAACCCCAACGTGGAGTTATTTGGCCAAGGGGTAGCCAACATCATGTCGCCGTTGTTTGGCGGTCTGCCCGCCACGGGTGCGATTGCGAGAACCGCGACGAACATTCGAACTGGGGCAAAGTCTCCAGTCGCGGGAATGACTCACGCCCTCACCCTGCTCATGGTTTTGCTCTTCGCCGCAGGATTAGCGAAGCACGTTCCGCTTTGCGTCTTGGCCGCGATCCTCTTCATTGTGTCGTACAACATGGGCGAGTGGCGTGAGATTCCGGACATCTTGCGGCTCGGCAAGGCTCCGATCGCGGTATGGGCAATCACCTTCGCCTTGACCGTTTTTGCCGATTTGACCGTTGCGGTGGAGGCGGGAATGATCCTGGCAATGCTGTTGTTCGTGCATCGCATCAGCACGACGACCACGGTTTCCCAAGTCACTCCTGAGTATGTAGAGCAGGGAATTCCCCACAGTCTTCAGCTGAATCCCTTGCCTTCGGGTGTGGCTGCCTTCCGCATCCACGGTCCATTCATGTTTGGCGCTACAGACAAGCTAGACGTGATTCTAAGGCAGATCGACGACTTGCCTCCAGTGGTGATCCTCAGGCTAAGAAATATGAACGCATTGGATACCACCGGCTTAAAGGCTCTCGAGGAATTAGCGTTGAAACTTTCATTGAGTGGACGGCATCTCGTGCTGTGTGGATTAAGGGATCAGCCGCTGGCGATGGCAACGGCCGGCGATCTGACGCATCACATTGGCGAGAAAAACCTCACGCCGCACTTGGCAGCCGCGATTCAAAGGGCGAACGAGATCCTCGGCGAACTTGATTAGCTTTGCTGATCGAAAGCGTCGGAGAAAATCTCGCTCATACTCGCGCCCGCCATGAACGTCTTCAGCTTGGCGGCTTTCACCAAAGCCGGATGCCCGCACGTGTAAACCATGATTCCCTTGAAAGAAGGATTTTCTTCCATAGCGACCGCGACGGGGGAACCTGTGATGGTCCAATCAGAGGGCGAATCGGTGCAAAAGACAACGCGAACATTGGCGAATCTTTTCTCTAGCTCGCGAAGCTCGTCGACACAGTACAGACTCTCGGACGTCGCCCCGCCAAAGTAAAGCGTGCATTGGCCCCTATTACCCTTCGCAAGAGATTCGGTAAGTACGGCATAAAGAGGGGCAAGTCCAGTGCCCGATCCGATGAAAACAATGGGTTTCTCAAGGTCCGCGGAAGTATATGTGCAGTTTCCAAACGGGCCCTGAATTTTAAGAATCGGCTCTTCGATAGCGGAAAGGAACTGGCTCATTTGCCCATCGGGCAGCAACCGTATATGAAACTCAAAGGTGTCCGATGGGGTAAGGCTAGAGTTCGCTACCGAGTAGCTTCGTTTCAATCCGCTCGGGGTGATGAATCGCACGAACATTCCCGCCGGAACGACCAATCCTGGCGCACGAAAACGCAGTCGAAGTACGTCGGAAGAGAGCATCTCTCGCTGAATATCCGTTGCCTCATAAGTCGGAAGCACATCTTCCCCAACCAGGTCGACTTCTTCCACCTGATCGGCAAGACTCTTGCAAGCCAGAAAGCACGCGGCCTTTCGGAACACGTCGGGCAGTCCCTCCTGGGCTCGGGGCGGCGCGTCACCATGCGGGGCACGGACCATGCAGCTTTGACAAGAGCCATTTTTGCAGCCATGGGAGATTGGCTTTTCGGCTCGAATCAACGCATCGAGAACGGTTTCACCAGGGAGGGCCTCGACGGCTTCTCCCTGGAATGTGAAAGAATGCGGATTCAAATTCTTCCTAGAACCGCGCCGCGAGTAGTCTCTGCGGTTGCCGCAACTCGAGCGATGAGGTCTTCGGCGACTCCCATTTCTCGTAGCGTGGTGCCGAGGTTGTCGACGATAGCGTCGAAGTCAGCGTCGCCAAGGCCCTTGGCTACGAGGTGGGCATGGCCATCTTTCATGTCCATTCCTGTGTAGTTGTTAGGACCACCGAAGGCGAAGGTGAGGAACGCCTTTTGCTTGGCGGCTTGTCGAACCATGTCGGTTCCTTCGAACCAGTGGTTCACTCGTTCGTCGGCCAGCACACGTCTGTAGAAATTGTCGACGGCGGCGTTGACGGCGGCTTCTCCGCCGAGCTGTTCGTATAAGGTAGGTTCGCTCATTTCAGAATTCCAATGAACCGTTAGGTTCACCTATCAGATTGAAAGGGCGATTTTGAGGGGTCTATGACAAATGTCATACGGTGAAAAGAACGTCAATGAATCTCAGTACATTTAAGCCTGAGCATAAGGTCGAGTGCCTATTCTTAAGTGTGGCCGCCGTTCCTTCAGTACCGCCCGAAACCTTTGAAACCAAGGTCGAGCTGATTCGTGAAAATGCGATTTTGTCTCTCCTTGGTCAAGAAGAGATCGTCCATTTGGCGGAAGAGGGCCGGTGGGCCCATTATGTCAAAGGAGACATTATTTGGTTGAATGGGGCGGAAGCCGAGTGGTTTGGTTTGATCCGTACTGGCTTTGTGAAAATGGTGAAAACCAGTGAGCAAGGCAAATATGCGGTCCTGGAAATCATGGGCGCAGGACAGACCTTTGGGTGTCTTGGAGTCGTCGAGGGCTCCGGATGCCCCCTCTCGGCTCAATGCGTCACCGACGTGACCTTGCTGAAGATTCCGAAGCAGCCGTTCTTGGTTCGGTATGAGGGGAATCAGCCTCTTCAACGTGAAATGATGAAGATCTCGGCGCGACGGTTCTTCGCCAAGCTGAACCTGATGGCCAAACTCTCTTCCGGTCGTGTTGATAGCCGGATCGCAAATGTGCTGTTGCTCCTTTGCGAATCTTACGGTCGACTCTGTGGGCAAGGACTAAAGATCGACGTTCCGCTAACCCGCCAAGATATGAGCGACTTCACTGGGGTAACCATCGAGAGTGCGATTCGGACGCTCAGCGCATGGCAGAAGCAAGGGATTATCAGATCCGACAAATCGGTCATCACGATCCTGAAAATGGATCGGATCGAGGAATTCGCCCACGGAGAATAAGGTTGTAGCTCTGGGTACCCGCGACTATGCAATTTCCTGGGCCGAGGCGTGGAGGCAAGAATAATATCTGTCGCGATGCCGAGCATTCCGGGATGACATTTTGAATCCAAAAGCGAGACGCTTGTGCTCCGACAACTACTTCGCCGGAATCTCGATGAAGTTGATCGTCGGGGCCGTTGCACCGGTTCCGCTTTCAGTTCCCGTCAGAGCCATAACGTAAATCTTGCCCGCCTCGAAAGTCTTGGTCACGGTGGCGACTTCCGTCTCGGTGTTCTCTCGCTGTGCCACGAGCGTCTGGGTGCTCGCGTCGATCTCCAGCATTGTCATGTTGCCAAAGGCGATCGAAGGGAAGTTGATCGAAGACAGCGTGCCGGGATTCTTGAAGATGATGGAAAAGTTTTGGTTACCAGGGTCGCGATCGAACGCGTTAAAGGCATAGACCCGGGCTTTGGTCCCGTTGGGAGCGATTCGGTTCACCGACTCTTGTGCGAATTGAGCGCGCTTCTCGGTCTCAGTTCCGTTGTTGAGGAGGCCGAATGCCACCATTAAGGTATCGGTGTTTCCGGTAAGGGTGAAGGCTTGATTGTCGAGGAGGACGGTGCTGCCATTCTGCTCGATGCCGAAGTCTTTGATCTTGGCTTCGACGGTTTTGAAGGTCGTCGTTGAGTCCATGAAGCCGACGTTCGGAACTGTTACAGTTCCGTCGATGACGAAGTCGAGAGTGACGTCGGTGCAAAGATTAATGAATCGGTAGTTTGGATCCGGGAGTGGGCTGCCCGAGCCTCCACAGCCAAATTGGCCGACGATTGCGAGCAAGCCTAATACAGCGAATCCTAACTTCAACTTCATGCGACTACCTAATTGTGACTCAACAGCCCTTTTATATTTTCGCCAAATACTTCGTAACAAGTAGGGCAACCCACCAAAGAAGTTGCCTCAATTTGCTCTAAAGTCGTTTTACAGACGGGGCAGACCGTCACTTTGTTCTGCGGTTCTGGCGTGAATAGCTTCCTTTTTAGGTTCACAACCTTGGGGCAACTGCCGCATACCATGTACGTTTCACCCTCGTAAGAAATCTTGCGGTTTTTCTCACGAGGGCAGTCGGGACAGGTGAATTCGTTAGAATGCAGTGCCTTCACACGTGTGCTTTCGGAAGCGGGAGATTAGGTCTTTGGTAATTGGACCTGGCTTACCATCGCCGATCAAGCGTCCGTCGATCGTGACCATTGGGATGACTTCAGCCGCGGTACCGGTGAGAAATGCTTCGTCAGCCGCGTACAGATCGAACGGCGTGAGGAATCCTTCCTCCACTTTATATCCTGCTTCGCGAGCAAGATTCATGACGGTGTCACGAGTGACGCCCTTCAGCAATCCGCACGACGGATCTGGAGTTCGGACCACGCCTCCCTGGATGAGGAAGATGTTGTCGCCCGTACACTCGGCGATATAGCCTTGGTGGTTCAGCATGAGTCCTTCGCCAGCGCCGCGAGAGTTGGCTTCTTGCTTGGCCAGGATGTTGGCGGCGTACTTACCAATGCACTTGAGTCGTGGATCGAGCGCGTCGGCGGGAATGGTCTTAAAGCTGGTGGTAACGACATCGAGGCCCTTGTCATACGCTTCCGGCGGATAGAGGGCCAAGGTGTTGATCATGACCATCACGTTCGGCTTCGGATCGATCTTGCTGGGATCGAGTCCTAGGCCCGTGCCTCGGGTGATGTTCAGTCGGATGTATCCGTTGTCGGCTTCTGCCTGTCGGCAAACGTCGAGGATGATCTGCTTCAGCTCTGGCTGCGAGATATCCATCTGGTATTTGAGGTACTTGATGCCGTGGTAGAAGCGATCGAGGTGCTCATCGAGCTTAAAGACCTTGCCTCCGTAGATCCGGATGCCTTCGAATAGACCGTCCCCGTACAGGTAGCAATGGTCCTGCACGGTGGTCATCGCGCTTTCGAGAGGAGAAACAACGCCGTTTAGCCAAACGAGCTTCTTCATTACACTTATTATGTACGGATCGCGCGAAAGTAAATCGCGTCGAAATAGGTTCAATTGGCGTCATAATAATGAAACCAGTATTTGGTTGATATGAAGATTTTTATGAAGCGCGGCGGAATCGTGCTGATTGGTGGTGTCGCGGTCGTGTCCATTGTGACGGCGGCCGTTATTCAAGGTACCGAAGCAAAGCTCCCGAAAGGTTCCCAAATTGGAATCGTCGATGTTGGTGGGCTGACGGTGCTTGAGGCGCAAAAGAAGATGCGCCTGTGGTGGGAAACGGCGAAGCTGGAGAAGCTGACCCTCACCGTAAAAGACAAGACTTTGCAAAAGACCTATGGTCCTACCGAACTGGGTGTCACGATCGACGATGTTGGGTCGGTAGCTCAGGTTCCAGTAGAAGGTCTCGTTGGCCAGATCATGGACAGCAAGGATGTCAAGAAATATCCGCTGAAGATGAAAGCCGTAGCTTACGATTTCACTTCGCTTCGAAAGACGGTGAAGAATGCCTACGGAGATCCCGGTCCGGCCAAGATTCGCTTCGAAAAAGGCAATATCGTCCGCGAGCCCGAGAAGCCGCGCTACACGCTGGATGACTTGGCTTTGCCAGATGCCGTCATCAAGGGAATCTTGGACGATCATACGGTGGACGTTCCGATCAAGGAAGACGCAAAGCGGGTCCCCGATGACGTTTTGAATCAGATTACGGATGTTGTGTCCGAATTTTCGACGCACTTTAGCGCCGACAACCGGCCGCGGTCTAGCAACATTCGGCTCGCGTCGTCCAAGCTCAACGGCATCATCATCATGCCCGGACAAAAGATGGGCTTTAATGAGACCGTTGGCGAGCGAACGTTGGCGGGCGGGTTCAAGATTGCCGGCGTGTATTTGAACGGTAAGCACGACACCGGCATCGGTGGCGGCATCTGCCAAGTCAGCACGACCCTTTAC
>CAMFIS010000053.1 GCA_945952345.1 uncultured Fimbriimonas sp. | reverse complement strand
CTGGTGAGCGACGGTGACCACGTGTGCCCCGACCAGGTGCCGAAAAAGGCGATCCGCACGTATTCGGGTACTTGTCCACCCATTTCGTAAACCGGCGTATCGCTCAACGAAACCGGACCAGTGCCTACTTGCGCTGAACTCGGCACCTGTTGAACACTGCCACCAGGAGTGTTTTGCTTCAGCCGCGGAGGGCGAACGCTGACGATACCGCTGAGTGGTTTTGCCGTCGCTTGGATCACAGGCGCACCAATCAGGCTTAGGACCACGATGGCAAGCGCGCTTCCAAGCGCCCATTCGGCACCCGCCGCCCACCGCCATGGACCCCTCCTCAGTGTCGTGGACTGTTCGTACCCATTGAACTGTTGGTTCTGACCCGCGCCGAAGAACCCAGATTCGATTGCTCTGGCCTGCATGTCTCGCCCGTGAGCTCGAGCGAACAACGTGGCGAAGCATAAGAGGAAGATGAAAAAGAAGAAAACGACCGGTCGGAACGTATCGTAACAGCCCACGAAGCCAAACATTCCCAGGGCGGGAATCGATTGGAAGATAAGGGTCGCGTCTCGCCAGCAAAAGAAAGTGCCAAAGATGGTCATCCACATGAGCCACGCAGATGGAGTCAATTCAGGTGGAAAAGTGTCCTCGGGAAAAAGGGATTGATTGATCATCTTGGCGGTCATAAATGCCGCCCAGACACAAACCGCATACAGATATCCGTCGACCTTTAGGAACTTCTTTCCTTCGAACTTAACCCGGATAAGGTAGCTCAACAGCATTCCCAAGGTTACGCCACCGAGGCCAACCATAGAGACCAGATTGGAGTTCACCGCCTGACCACAGGAATACACCGCCAAAGCGCTGCTGAGCCAGCAGATGGCGTAATCCACCCAGTTCGCACGGCTTGTATCGCGCCAAACATCGACTCTCATTGCATCACCTCGGGCATTTGCATCACCATCGCGCCGCGTTGGCGATAGCTTTCGTTCATCAGCGATGCCGATTCGCTTACTCGCTTCGGATCGTAGGCCGTAGCGTCATAAGTCAGGACCACGATCGGATATCTACCCCGAAGTCGGTCGATCGCTTGAAGGAGGCTGCCATCGTCGATCGAGACCATGACGTACATCGTCGTGCCCGTCTCCATCGATTCGGATGCGCGAATGACATCCGCTCCGATCGTGTCGGGCACATCTGCCATGAGCGTCCCGAGCATGAGCGCAATATCTTCCCTTCGCTCAGACTCGCCCCGGACCATAGTTTGCGTTTCTTGGAGCGGAAATGTGATCGTCACGCCTTGTCTTAGGAGCTGCTCCGAGAGGTACAGCGCATGTCCCGCCATCGCGTCCAAACTCGTCACATTACCCTTACCAACATCCGTGCCTTGAGTTCGCTGAAGCAAAAATGCTGCCGAGCCCTGCGAGCCGGCCTGGAACTCTTTCACCTGCAAAACGCCAGTCCGTGCGCTGCTGCGCCAATGGATGTGCCGCAAAGAGTCGCCGTAAACATATTCGCGGATGCCGCGCGGTTCAATACCCGCGCCTGAGGCTTGGCCACTCATCGCCTCGTTAATGCCCCAGCCTGCTGAGCTTGGCAATTCAAGGGCAACTGGAATCGGCGTCGGAACCACGATGACCTCCGTCGGTTCGGTTTCGTACGAAACCGTTCGTGTCGTTAAACCCAACGCGTCCGTAGCCGTAACTTTAATGTTCTTCCATCGAAAACGGCCGCGTTTCATCGGCCTGAATTGGTACATGGTCCGGACCGGAAGATCGAAGGCTGGTGCCACCGGAAGGCTCGGGCCAATGAACGTGCTCGAAAGCCTCTCCGGAAGATGATCGGTTATTGTCACAAGCGGGCGCTTGAGCTTCCGTTCGCTCCACAAAACGATCTCGATTGTGACAAGCTCGCCCACATTGACGCTCTTTGGTGCGATTCGCTCGATGCGCAAGGCTCTTGTGGCGAGGTTGCTCTGCAAGTAACACGCGATCATCGTCGCGATGAGCGCGAAGCTCATGTAGAACAATGAAGGCGCATTGATGAGAATGGCAACGATGCCAAGAAACGCGGACGCCCACGCGATGGCGGTACCGGCGACTCTTCTCAATTGGCTACCCTACTGGCAACGGAGCAGTGACCGTATCCACGATCTGGCTGACGATATCGCTCGAGTCGAAGCCCTTCGATCGCATCTCGGCCCGAGTCATCACCCGGTGGCCCAAGACATAGGGGGCAACCTGCTTAACGTCGTCGGGTCGTACCGTGCTCGATCCATTGATTGCCGCTTTGGCTTGGCTAGCCCGCATCAAATGTAGCGTTGCGCGTGGCGAAGCGCCAAGGACAAGCTGGTTCGATTGTCGGGTAGCCCGCACGATGTCGACGATGTAATCTTTGATCACATCGTGGACGAACGTGTCTCGGATATCGCTCTGAGTGGCTCTAAGTTCGTCGGATGAAATCACCGCAGTGAGGTGATCGACCGGTCGCGAGACTTGCTGATCGGTCAAAACCTGCCGCTCGGCATCTCTGTCGGGGTATCCCAGCGAGATACGAGCAAAGAATCGGTCCAACTGCGCTTCAGGCAAGGGGAAGGTTCCCGTCATCTCCACCGAGTTCTGAGTTGCAATAACGAAGAAGGGCCGAGGAAGCTTTCTGGTTTCGCCATCGGTCGAGATTTGGCCCTCTTCCATGGCTTCAAGCAGCGCCGACTGAGTCTTCGGGGTGGCGCGGTTGATTTCATCGGCGAGAACGACATTGGCAAACAAGGGGCCGGCTCGAAACACGAACTCAGCGTCGCGCTGATTGTAAATCGAACTTCCAGTGATGTCCGCGGGTAGCAGATCGGGCGTAAATTGAACTCGGCGGAACTCTCCACCGATCGAAACGGCAAGCGCCTTCGCAAGCGTCGTCTTGCCAACGCCGGGAACGTCCTCGATGAGCAAATGCCCTTCGCACAACAGCGTCACCACCGACATTTCGACAGCTTCTCGTTTACCTACAACTGCGCGTTCGACTTCGTTAACGATTCTTCGCGCAACATCTCCAATTCTCTGGTTTGCCACTTACCCCTAGTACCTCGTAGATTCTCTCTTGCTAGAGAATACGTTCTTAACTTAGATAATGTTTTGGCCCGCAAGGATACAGGCACGATTGAAATGCATGACTTTCGTTCGATCAATCGTTTGGCGAACTTAAGAAGCGGTTCGATCAGGTTCGCCGAGATGCTAAACTCTTTGCCGTGTCCAGATGTGTTGTCGGTGTTGATTTAGGCGGAACCAACGTCCGCGCGTGCGCCTACTGCGAGGACGGCAGCCCCGCGGGACAAAAGTTTGAGAACCCTTCGCATGGGCAGGCCGGCTCGGTGGCGGTTATCGAAGCCGTGGCGGCGACCATCCGACAAGCAATCGCATCTTCGGCGGCTCCACCCACCGCCATCGGATTGGCGATTCCCGGCCACATCAACAACAAGCAAGGAATTGTTCGCTGGTCGCCAAACTTCGGCAAAGAGGTCAATGGCGTCTTCGAACCTTGGAAAGATATTCCGATTCGCGAACCACTTTCGAAGCTCGTCGACCTACCTTTGTTCATGGATAACGACGCCAATATGGCCGCCCTCGGCGAATACCGATTTGGAACCGGCGCGAACAGGGCCAAGGCTTTCGTGATGTTCACCCTTGGCACCGGCATCGGCAGCGGCATCATTCTCTCGCCGGAATCCGTTATCGGCGATGCCAACGGTCCTCTCATCCTTGTCGGCGGCAACCATGGCGGCGCCGAACTTGGCCATACCATCATCAATGCGGACGGCCTGGACTGCACCGCAGGAACCTACGGAACCGTGGAAGCGTATTGCCAGCGCGATGCCATCATTCGCCGGGCTCAATACAAACTGATGCGGGGACGGACAAGCTTGCTAGGCGATCTCATCGAGGGCGATTTCAGCCGAATCACACCAAGACTTATCTCGGAGGCATGTGACCAAGGAGACGAAGTGGCGCAAGAAGTGTTCTTCGAGGTTGGCACCTTCCTTGGTGTCGGAATCGCGAACGCCATTAATACTTTTGCCCCCGACGTGTTGGCCATCGGCGGCCAGGTTAGCAAGGCGGGTAAGTGGTTGCTCGATCCTGCGGTTCGTTCGGCCAGAAACAACGCCATCACTTCTCTCTTCAACGATTGTCGCATCGTCCCTGCCCAACACCTGGAAGATGCAGGAATGCTGGGCGGCGCGGCCCTCGCCCTCGAAGGCCTAAAGTGGAACAAGGGCTGATCGTTGCATCACCAACATGGCTTCTACAGGTAATCTAAAGCCTGCTCATGACCGAAGTGATCATGCCCAAGATGGGCGACGGAATGGAAGAAGGCACGCTCAACGAGTGGCTGAAGAAAGACGGCGACAAGGTGAAGTCGGGCGAAGTTATCGGATCGATCCAAACCGACAAGGCCACTTTGGAACTTGAAGCTCCCGCCAGCGGCATCCTTACCGGCATTCTTCTGCAAGCCGGCGGCACCGTTCCGGTCGGCAAAGCCATCGCCATGATCTTGAAGGACGGCGAATCCGTCCCCGCCGGCTGGGGATCGGGTGGTGGATCGGCTCCTGCTCCCGCCGCACCATCTGAGGCACCGGCTCCGGAGGCAGCTTCTTCTGCTCCTGCTGCTTCAGCTACTTCTTCCACTTCCCCCGCTTCTTCCTCTTCCTCCTCTTCTTCCGCTCGCATAAAGGCTTCCCCGCTCGCCAAGAAGATCGCCAAAGAGAAAGGCATCGACCTAGCCTCCATTAGCGGAACGGGACCTGATGGACGAATTGTTCAGAAGGACGTCGCCAATGCGACTCCCGGCGCAGCCCCCGCTTCTGCTCCAGCTACCAAAGCGCCTTCCTTTGCTCCCATCGCCGCATCCGCCGAGGATTCCACCTTCGCCCTCAACAAGATTCGCCAAATCACTGCCAAGCGAACCCAAGAGAGCAAGCAACAAGTTCCCCACTTCTATGTCACGGTCGAGGTCGACGTCGAGCGAATCCTCGCTCTTCGCGAGATGTTCGAGGAAGAAGAGAGCGGAAAGGTTTCCATCAACGACTTCGTGGTCAAAGCTTCGGCCCTCGCCCTTCGGGAGATGCCTCAGGTCAATGCTGCCTTCCAGGGCGATAAGCTCCTGATCCACGGCGGCGTGCACGTCGGTATCGCGGTCGCCCTTGAAGATGGCCTCACGGTTCCGGTCCTCAAGAACGCTGACCTGAAGCCGCTGCGCCAGATCAACGCCGAAGTTCGCGACCTCGCCAAGCGAGCCAAGGACAACAAGCTTTCGATGGACGAACTCACGGGTTCAACCTTCAGCATCTCGAACATGGGCATGCTCGACGTGGACAACTTCCTCGCCATCGTGAACCAGCCCAACGCCGCCATCGTGGCCATTGCCTCGGTTCGCAAGCGAGTGGTGGCCAATGAGGAGGACGAGGTTGAGATTCGTCACATGATGAATATCTCTGGCTCGTTCGACCACCGCGTGGCGGATGGAGCGGTTGGCGCGAAGTTCATCAACCTTATTAAGAGCTACCTCGAGAACCCGACGCGGCTATTGCAGTAGATTGCTCATTGCTCAGAAGGAGAGTGTAATGCACTCTACACTCTGCACTCTGCACTCTGCACTCTGCCCTAAAGATTCATCAGCCAGTCGTACGCTTCCTGGTCGCCTGTCGGCGCCATGCCCTCGACCAGCGTCCACCGCTCGGTGTGCATGTCAGTAGCCTTGCCGGGCTTCAGAGTCTGGAGAGGAGCCAAGGACTCGACCTCCAACATTCCAGCTTTCGTGTAGCTCTCGAAGTTGCACCCTCGATCCGGCAATGGCTCGTCGTGATAGGTGTAAAACCGCTTGACGAACGTATAGCCTAAGTTCGAATACGCCGCCAGTCCCGCCGATATGAACGCGCCAAACTTGGTCGGATTTGGATCGTCGGTTGAACGCAACCGAACAACCTTGCGACCCCACGTGTAGCGAGGATCCGTCATTTCCACGTAACCCCACAGCACGATGTTCTGAATAGGCAGCAGGTTGTCGTCGGCTTGAGGATGCGTAGGATTGTGGGGAATCAAGCACTCGCCGCCCGGTTCCATGACGGTAATCGCCCATGGTGCAAGCGTCGCTTCGTAGGCCCCATGGTTGGTGATTTGGTGCCCGATCTCAAAGAAGCCATTGCCGATCCCGATCTCAATCGACTTCTGGATATGAAACTCGTCAACTGGGCTAGAAAGCCGAATGAACTTGCGAGTCTTCCGCGTGACCTCTTTTATCTCAACCGGAAAGGAATCGGGCGTGTAGGTCTTGCGCTTGTTCTCCGGTCCCGCCCACAGCCGATGCCCGCCGTAAGACCGATAGACGCCGCCCTTCTGACCTGCGTGCTCTTTGCGGACCAAGAGCATGTTTGGACCATCTTCCTTTCCGAAGAACAGAATCCGCGGGCCAACCTCGGTAGTAACGATCAGCTTCAGATCGTCGACACGAAAGATTAGACAATCGTCGAATCCAGCAAAGGTGGTGCGCTCCAAATCCACGGAGTTAGATTACCGTGTCAGAGTTGGGAGTCAGGAGTCTAGAGTCAGGAGCTCAAAACTCACAACTCAAAACTCACAACTACTTCAGCCGCCACTGGTAGTTCAATCGCGCGACCCAGTCGTTAGTACCGGCGAGAGTCTTATCCGTGTTTTGCAGCCAGCCCTGGTTGCCGACCGAGATGCTGAACACCTGGTTCGCGGATGGCTTCTGGTCGAAGCTAAATCCGAATCGCACGTACGAGTTTCGTCCCGCCGTGCTTTCGTTCTGCTCGATACCGTAGAACATGTTCAGCGGAGATCCGCTGTTTTGGAAGAACGAGAAGTTCATTCCACCTGTTCGGCGGATCGTCTTCAGCGTATCATCCCGCATCTCATCGAACTGACCACCGAAGGTGAACCCGCCCTTTCCTTGAGTGAAGTCTGCGCGCCAAATGTTTCGTCGCTGCGCCATTGGCGTCGTGCCAAGCACGATGTTCGCGTTGAACGGACCTTCCGGATTCGTTTGAATCTGGTTCGAGATCACAAAGCCCTTTCCGACCTGCCACTTAAGCTGGTAGTCGCGGATCGCGTATTCCTTGTTGTCCGGCATGATTCGCTGCTTGTAGGTAAATGCAGCCGAGATCGGAGCCTTGTTGGTGTAATCCGTCTTAACTTGGTACGTTCGGTCAATTGCACGCTTGCCCTGCTGGTCGACTTGGCTTCGGTACTGATAGCCGAGACCATACTTGCCCATGTGGCTCTCGAATTGCGATGCGACGTCTTCCTTCAGCCAGCGCGAGTTATCCGACGCCATGTAGCTGTTGACGTTGAACTTGCATGCTTGAAGCGGACCGAACACGAACGGTTTACTGGTCGCCAGTGAGAAACTGGAGAAAGCTTGCGTGCGGCCGAGTTGGTCATCCCATGTATTCGTCGAGTTTGAATATCCGAGCGTCGTGCCATTGATGTTCGCGCCTGTGATGGGCGCTAATGGCTGACCTGGAACCCAGTTTGCCGGATTCTGGCCGAGAGAGAAGCCCGAGTTCGTATAGCCCGAGGTCTCGCCGGTCATCTGGCGGTTGTAACCCCAGTTCATGCGGACACCTTTGCCGAAGTCGTACCAGAAGCCATAGTTGCGCTTGGTTTCGTCCTTGGCGTCGCCACCGCGATCGATGTTCATGTCCGTCACGCTCACACCGAAGTTCTTAGTGATCTTCGTGCTGATCGTGTTGGAATTGATATCTTCTTTATTGCCGTCGGTATAGCTCGTCTTCGTTTGCTCGGTTCGAATCGAGGTGTTCTTATTCACCTGCGTCTCGACCGCGACCACCGTCTTATCCGAGCCAGGCGTTGCGTTCTGACCCGAGTACTGTTGAGTCTCATGCGTAACCGAGAACGTCGACTGGCCAAACTTGCGGCTCATCGAAAGCCGTTCGAGCGAAGCGGCGAGCAGCATACTGTTCGTCGTCTTGTCGACCTGATCCTGCTTCAAGTAACCCACGACGGTGTTTTTGTCGAGGTTCCAACCCAGGTTTAAATAGTCGAAATCTTTCTGCTCCGTCGAAGACATGTTGTACGCGCTGGACTTGGCGTACTCCATCTTCATGCTCTTGAGCGGTGACAGTTTCAATCGCATGTCGGTTTCGTTAAAACCAGTCAGCGATGCAAGCAAATCCTTCTCAGGGTCGACCATTTGACCGGCCGACATGAATCCTTTGTCGACGCTACGCTTGTTGTAGGTCGCTTCGATTCCGCCGCCCGTGTAGGCAAATTTGGTTCGATCCAACTTCTGACCGCTGATGGCCGCCGAAAGCATGCTCACGTCGAGCGTTCCTCGCTTGCCCATGTTGGCGTTAAAGCCCATGTCGGTTCGCTGCAGGCCAGCCACCGTTCCCAGCGCTTGCTGCTCAAATCCCATCAACCGAGTCGCATCGGAGAAGGATGATCCGAGATCGAGTTTGCGCATGTTGAACTTGAGGCTCTTCGTCGCGTATTCGATCGTATTCAGTCCAGCCTTTCCGCTGCTGCTCTTGATATTGGTATCCGAGACCTTTAAGTTTGATCCCTTGCCGGTGTTAACATTGAACGTCGTGTTGCCGCGGGTGATGCCGTTGCCTTGGCCAAAGAGTCCGCGCTCCGCCCCAACATTGGCGTTGGCGCCATACATGCCCGCAATCGACTTAATGTTTGCGTCCATCTCCGGCGCTGTCATCGCGTTGAAACGAGAAAATCCTTTAGTCGAACCGACTTCAGAACTGCTCAGGCTCCACGTCTTGCCCTTGAAGTCGACGTTCTGATTGTGGAAATCACCAGTCGCATCTTCAATGTTGTTCGAAGCAAACAACAGATTTGCGTCCTTGCCGATCACACCTTTCGTCAGGCTGAAGTTTTGGCGTCGAACGCCGGCCTCAAGTCCGAATACGGCTCGATCGGCCTCAAATCGATTGAAGCCCTTATCGACGGCTTGAGTCGTGTACTCGAAACCCCACTTCGTATTGTCGAAGCCAAGTTTGGATTGGTGAATCGAAAGATTTTTCTCGATGTCGTTAATCGACGTCGTGCCGTAGCTCATCGCACCGAAGGAAGACTTCAGCGTCGCAACGTCTTGCGACTTCCGAATTGCCTGCGATTGCTGTTGTTGTTGCCAATCGGCAACTCCTAAATCTTGGAATCGCGAGAAGCCGCGCTGGATTTCGCTCGAGTTGTGCGAGAACGAAAGTCCACCGTTATTCATCGCATACGAGGAAGCCGTAATGCCCTTGATGCCGTCCGACACGGATTTTGTTGAAGCCGAGAATTTCATCCCGCCAACGTTGAGGTCGGAAAGTCCAACGCCCTGGCGCTTCAGTCCGCGCTCTCGAGTGAAAGCTGCGATCTGGTCATCTCGATAGCCCGCATCCTTAACCGCAGCGAAGCCGCTGAAGTTCTTGGTGACGCTCTGGTAGTCGGCCGTTAGCTTCGCGCCGCCGCCAAGGGCATAGTTAAACTGCTGAACCAGGAACGAGGAGTTCCCTGTCTCGCCAGATGCTTGACCCGCCTTCGAAGACGTGTCGTAGTTCAGCCCGCCCGCATAGGATTCTTGCATTCGGCTGCCAGCAAAAAATGAACCCGTGAGGCCCATCTTTCCCCCAGCAAAGTTATTTCGTGTACCCCAAAGGTTTGTTCGAAGTACCTTGCCGTCCGCGGTCCTTTCTGTCATCCCCATGCCGAGTCGCATCGAAAGGCCACCAGCTAGTAGGTCGTACTTCATGGTGGGCAACCCAGCGACCGACGAACCCGAACTCACGGGCGCCTTGGAGTCGTAGCGGTACTGAACGGAAACCGAGTCACCCTCGCGGAACGCTCGGCAGAGATAGACCACGCCTACCGCGTAGTCCATGCTGTAATCCCGGCCAGCCGTGAGTTTCGTGCCATTTAGGAACACCAACTCGCTGTTCTGAATCACGTTGCCAAAACGCAACGGAGCGCCAGTGCCGCCAGGTGTGAGTCGGATGAGGTCCATGGCAGGCGTACCGCCAACCGTCATCGTGCCACCATTCGACTTCAAGTCGTCGGTGTTTTGACTCAGAGGGAGTATTTGGGCAGGGGTAGAGGAAACAAGATATAACGGCGCGATAAGCGCAGCTCCCTTTATAATCTTCCTTGCGTTTTTCATCCTGGACGTCTCCGAAGATGAGAAATAATCCCAACTACAATACTATTGTAGCTTACCATTCCCCCTTCCTTAGATATAACGCCCGGAAAGCTACCAGGTTTCCTACGTTTAACTTATTTTCTGTAAGTATTCGGTCCTGGTTGTGGAATTTGATTTGTGGAGGGAGCAGAAGCAATTCTGTAATTGGGAAGTACGAATGGCTAAGGACGGCATGGTTTACCTTATGTTGACGCTGGAAGAAGCGACCGACTTGTTCTTCCGCTGTCTGCGTAGCCCCGAAGAGGACAATCCGATGTCTGAAATCGTCTTGAGCAAACTTGCTCGTGCCCTCGCCGAGGCGAGCGAAGACGATCTGCGCATGTCCGCCTAGCCGTCGAGGAGCGACTTTAGTCGCCCAATACGATCGGAATCCGAACCAAACATTGGCTCCAATAGCTGGATCGCCTTCACGAGGTGCGGTTTCGCTTCCTCGGCTCGGCCCATGGCGATAAACAACTCGCCCAATTCCTCGGAGACAAATCCGTCGTGCGAGCTTGGTTCAAGTTCCAGTTGAATAGCGAGCGCCTCATCGAACCTTCCTTGCTCGCGATACCCACGAGCAACACACCATTTTGCGATCCGGATCGGCCCATCCACTCCGTATTTCTCCCGCTCCGCCAACGCCTGCTCAAACCATCCGACCGCATCCTCGATTCTTCCCTCATCGAAAGCAGTCCAGCCAAGGTTATTGCATAGGGTTCCCTGCCATCGCTGGGCCAACGGATCGGTGGATGCGCGCGCTTCAGACAGGGCTCTCAGGTTGATGGCCGTGGATTCGGCCGGTTCAACGAGAAATGCCAGCATGTGGAGCGCGTCGATTCGGAGATCATCCACCTCACTTTTTGCCGCCGCCTCGAAGTACGGCTTTGACTCATCCGCCTTTCCGCTCGAACGAAATGCCCGCCCTCGCTCCAACTCATAACTTGCTTTCGGACGCCCGCCCCGGGCAATGGCCTCATCCCACCGCTCCAGCAAGATTTGGTGACATTGGTCGCAGTCTCGCCTCAGGCTAAACGCGCGCGCCAATTGAGCCGCCACTTCCCCCCCTCCGTCCAGGTTTAAACCACCCCCCGCTACCAACTCTCGAACCGCCATCTCGCTTGCTGCGGGGTCATCAAAGTTCCAGTATTGGCGGACATCGAAGGCCATGGATTCGATTATACGGCTCGATTCATATACAGATCATACGGCTGGGACACAAAAAGTCCTGCCATAAGGTCCATTCCTTAACCCAAAACCTTGACGTTCGGTGTACCATAGCCCAACGTCCAGCTATGTCGCAACTACCACCTCGACAGCGAGATTTGAAAACGCTCATCGAAACCGTAGGTTTCGAGGCGATTGGCCAGCGTGTGCGTCGGATCCGGAACCGGTCAAACCTGACCATCCGCGATCTCGCCGAAAAAGCACAAGTGAGTAAGAACACTCTCCTCAGCCTTGAGCAAGGCAATCCGACCCACATCTCCACCATCAAGGTCATCTGCAAAGCGCTCAAGATGAAACCGGAGGAGCTTACGGGTCCCGAGTTCGTCCAGCCGTCTGTCGTATCGATCCACCATGTCGAAGACTCCATGTGGTTCGACATGAACACCTTCAACATGGGAGAGGAAAACAATCCGCTGTCACCGGAGCAACGGTCCGAGGCCGCGGTGACGCCGTTCTGCCACCTCCAAAGCAAATTTCCCAACAATAAGTTCAATCCCCACGTTGTGGAACTGCATAATCCCACACCAGTTCGATCACACCGCGGCGAGGAGTTTGTCTACGTTCTTAGCGGGTCTGTCCGAATCAACGTCGGAACCCAATCTTTTGATCTCAAAGAAGGGGAGAGCATCTGCTTTTGGGCGGCAGAATCGCACAATTACGAACCCCTGTCCGAATTTGGGACCGTGAAGTTGCTTTCCATCATCCTCGATCCCTTCCCCAAGCTTGGGAAATAGTTCACCAACGCCGACAATACTCTTGTGGGCAATCGGGACAACGCGCTAAATATTTGGGATCTTTTCGACATTCCAACCATTGAAGCAGGGGGAGTCGAAGCCTATCTTCAAACAATCCTTACGCGCTGCGCAGGATGGTTCGGTGCCTCGATCGCCAGCGTCTTCGTCCGGGACGTCGATGGCGTCATCCGCTGCAGAGGCTCCATCGGAACGGCGATCTCGCCGGATGCATCCATCGTCGAAGGCAAAGGCATCGCCGGAAGCGCATTGCTCCATGGCCACGCCATGTTGGTGGATGATCCCTCTGCCAACCCAATTCTTGCCGACAAAATTCATAGCAAACGATCGGACATTGGGAGCGCGATGGTCATTCCGCTTGTTTCGAATAGTCGCAAACTCGGAGTCCTCAACCTCGCCCGCAACGCCTCCGAAGGAGCTTTTACCGAGGCAGACCTCGCCAAAGCCAATACGCTTGCCTCGAACATCTCGCTGGCCGTCGCCAACTGGCAGATGATCGGAGAAATCAAGTCTGCGAGCGACCGCATGACCACCGTCTTTAATCTCCTTAATGTCGCGATCCTCACGATTCGCGACCACGAAGTCTTGCAGCACAACGACGAAGCTGAGCGACTTCTCGGAATCGGTGACTATCAATCGATGCTCATGAATCTGCCCCGTGCCTTCGCCGACGCCATCAATATCGCCGTCGCCGAAGCCGAGGAAGGATATTCCACCAAGGTTCAAAGACAAGTGTCCGACCAAACTTGGACAGTCTCCGCATCTCCGCTACCCGAAGGCGGGGCCTTGCTGGTCGTAGAAGACATCACATCGACCGTCAACGCCACCCAAGAATTGGCCCGCGTAAGGCGCCTCGCCGAAATCGGTCAGATGACGGCCGCTATCGCGCACGAAATTCGAAATCCGCTGACAGGAATTCGCAGTGCGGCTCAGCTTATGTCGATGGCCCCGGAGCAGAGCGAGGAGCTCGGCAAGATGATCGAGGATGAAGCAATGAAGCTAAACGAACTCTGCAACCAGTTCCTTGAGTTTGCCAAGCCGGTCGAACCGGATCTCGCACCTGGAAGCCTGGAAACGATCGCGGCTCGACTCGCCGCAGTTCATGCTCAGGAATTCGCCAACGCTGGAGTCGAACTAACGATCATCGACCACGGCCATCGAAATCTGACCTTCGATAAGAATCAAATCGAGCAAGTAATGCGAAACCTGGCCATTAACGCGCTCCACGCAAGTTCGATCGGCGGTCGAGTCACGATCGACGTGAATGCCAACGGATTCTCGGTGTCCGACACCGGCACGGGAATGGACGAAGCCACCGTGAAACAGCTCTTCATGCCGTTCTTCACCACCAAACCAAAGGGCACCGGACTGGGCCTCAGCAATTGCCGAAAGATCGTCGAAGCCCATGGCGGCGAGATCGAAGTCGAGTCGAAGCTGGGACAAGGCTCAAGATTTACGGTTCGATTTGCCGATCATTTAAAGGTAGCCGCATGAGCACGCGTTCTAAGATCCTGATCGTCGACGACGAATTGAACATTCGTCGCATCCTGCAGATGGCTTTTGAGAAGTCTGGGCACCAAGTTATGGTGGCCGAGGACGCTCGTGTCGCGCTCCAGCTTCTCGAAGAAAACAACTTCGACGTCGTCATCACCGACGTCACCATGCCGGGGATGAACGGCTACGAACTGCAAAATATCATCCATCAGAATCAGCCCGATCTGCCCGTCATCATCATGACCGCATTCGGCACCATTCCTCAGGCGGTTGCCGCTATCCGCAACGGCGCTTTCGAGTACGTCACCAAGCCTTTCGATCTCGACCAGCTCAAGAAGATCGTCACATCGGCGCTGGAAGGCGACGGTCCGAAGGTGAAGGCAACCAAGAAGAAGGCGAAGGGTCCAGACCTCGGCAACGATCCGTTCCTGGCCGTGTCGCCCGCGATGAAGGAAGTTCTTGAGACGGTCCGACAAGTGGCCGACTCGAAAGCCACGATCATGATCGGCGGCGAGAGCGGCGTCGGAAAGGAAGTCGTTTCCCAAGCCATCCACAATTTATCCTCGCGAGCGAAGAAATCGTTCGTGGCCGTAAGCTGCGCGGCTCTTCCCGAATCGCTTCTGGAAAGCGAACTCTTTGGTTACGAGAAGGGTGCGTTTACGGGAGCCAACGGTTCCAAAGTAGGCCGATTTGAGGCCGCCAACGAAGGAACTTTGTTCCTGGACGAGATCGGAGAGATTCCCCACATCGTCCAAGTCAAACTTTTGCGCGTGCTCCAGGAGCGCGAGATCGAGCGGCTGGGTAGCACCAAGCCAACCAAGATCGACGTGCGCCTCATCACCGCGACGCACCGGGATTTGCGAGCTGCGGTCGATGCCGGGTCTTTCCGCTTGGACCTTCTGTATCGGCTGCAGGTCGTTGAAATCCAGATTCCGCCGCTACGAGAACGCATCGAGGACATCGTGCCGCTGGCCGAGTTGTTCCTGGCGAAGTTTGCCAATGAGAACGGCCGAGACGCGCTGAACATCGGTCCCGCCGCAACCAAGGCTCTGCACGCGTACCACTGGCCGGGCAACGTCCGCGAGCTCGAGAACACCATCGAGCGAGCGATGGTCCTCGCGCCGGGTTCATGTACTGAACTCGAGGCAAGACTGCTTCCGGAACGGATTCAGAAGGCGTCGTGAGCCAAGCGCGGGAAGCGCAAGGAACCGGCAAGGCCAGCAGAAGAAATAGCGAAATCATCGTCGCAATACTCTTCGTACTCTTCCCTCGCTTCTTGCGCTTCTAATCGCTTCCCTGCGCTTCCATCGCTTCCTTCCGCTGGCCCTGCCGCTTCCCTGCGCTCTTCCTTTCTTCTTTCCGCTCACCGTTCCCTGTTCTCTGTTCTCTGTTCCCTGATTGTTAACGTTCGCCTCCGCCCTCGTGGCCTGGTCGAAATGTGCCATAATCTAACCGTTCACCGTTGAACAAGGACATCTGAACACTGCTATCGTTCAGTCCGACAGCCTAGGACATGGGCAGCGACTAAAAGGAGGTATCCATGGTCGTAAACACGTTCCTACGAAGAACCTACGTCGTTCTTCCTTCGCCAATCCGTCGTGCGATTAAGTTCGCAATGCCGAAGAAATCGGTAAAGTCCGAGCCGAAGCCGAAGAGAAGCTTCCTCGAAGACATCGACGCTCTGGCGGACTCAGTACTGGGACCGCTCTGGAAAGAGTAAGAGAATCCGCCCCTTCCACCAGGAAGGGGCTTTTCTTTATCTGGGATTCGCGGGCAACTCCCATTGAATGGGTCCCGGTGAAGCTAGTTTGCTTTCGATGCGACGATTCCATGCTCTACGGGCATTGATGAGTGACATAAGCAAAGGGATCAGAATTGCGCTGCCTATACCGGAATTTCCTTCTAGCGAGTACCAGAGAAAGAATCCCATTAAAAAATATGACCCTCTGTCGCAGAGGAGCCAACGAACGTCGCTCTTAATAGAATTCATTCCTTTGGCGAAGACGATGGTCGCGATTCCGATCCCAGCGCTTACAAAAAACGACCACGGAATGAAGACTTTGCTGGACCTCAGGGAGAAAAACGCAACGGCTAAGATCACCAGCGCAGTCAACAAGAGCAGAACCTTTAGCCTGGCCTTCATGAGTCCTCCGTTAGCCGGATTATACGCTCAAAATCGGAAGTTCTCCTGCTATAACGATGGCCGACCAAGTTGCATTGGACAACCGAGAGGGTCAAACCTTTCAAGCAGGGACAACCAGCTCAACGCTTGATGCGGATCGTGCCCGAACTGCGGCGCTCGCCGTGCACCGTTTTATAGTCGTTCCGGTACCAATCGGAACCCATGAGATACGTCGCCAGCAGAAGCACAATCTCCCATCGATAGCTCATCCCCGCCAGAATCTCGATGGCAAAGAACATGAGCGTGTAAAGGCACCAGCGCAAGCCATACGCCAGTACTTTGTTCGAAAGCAAATTCAAGTACGCGTTAGCAGCCAGGACACCCAATATGACCGCCACCAAGATGCCCGCATTGAGTGGCTCAACGATCTGATCGGGCACGTACGTCATGAAGCAGCAGATCGCAAAGAGTACGCTAGTACCCATAATGCTCAAAAGAATCGAGTTCTTTTTTCTGCTAATCACTCCGTTATTTTGGCCCAACATTCGCCAAATGTGGGAATTTTCGGGAGAATTCTTACGCATTCGATGCCAACGTTCGTGCGTATGCGGGACTTAAGTTCATTTGACCTTATCGCTCCAGCGCCAAACGCCGCGAGGGTACATTCCCCAACATGGTCCTTGCCGTCGCACTGCTGCTCATCCAATCGCCAGGCTTCCGAGACGTCTCGGCCGAATTCAAAATGGCCCTTGCGAACGACGTCGCCTGCTGGATCGACGTCGACCGAGACGGCTGGACCGACCTCATCGCGGGCGGCGTGGTGTGGCACAACGAGAAGGGGCAAGGCTTCACCAAACTCGCCGAAGGGCTAGGCCAAGTCGTCGCCGCCGACATGGACAACGACGGCTATCCCGACCTCTTTTCCTACTCGCAACAGAAGCTGTATCACAACGAGGCAGGCAAGAAATTTGCCGAAGTACCTTTGCCAAAGCTGCCGCCGACCGTCTCGCTTGGGGCATGCTGGGGCGATTTCGACAATGACGGACTCGTCGATCTCTACGTCGGCGGCTACGAAGACTGGGAAAAGCAAATCACATACCCCAGCTACATCCTGATGAACCGAGGAGGCAAAGGCTGGGAAGTGACGTGGACCGATGCTACCTACCGTTCCCGCGGCGTCACGGCGTGCGACTTCAACTGCGACGGCGCTCTCGATGTTTACGTGTCGAACTACCGCCTCCAGCCCAACGAGCTTTGGTTGAACGATCTTCATGGCAAATTCCGAAACGCCGCCCCGGAGTTCAACGCCGTCGCGACCTCGCCTGGGTTCGACGGTGGGCATTCCATCGGCGCGGCTTGGGTCGACTTCGATAACGATGGTGAGTTCGATCTCTTCGCCGGAAACTTTGCCCACGTCGACGATCGCGGCGACCAACCGAAGTCGCGCTTCCTCCGCAATCTCGGCAGGAAGGGCGGTTACAAGTTCGATGACAAAGGCACCTGCGGCGTCTGGTACCAAGAGTCGTACGCCTCGCCCGTCGCCGGAGACTATGACAACGACGGCAACCTCGACTTGTACTTCACCACGGTGTACGGCACTGCGTCGTTTGGCAAACCCAACTTCCCCGTCCTCTATCACAACGATGGCTCGTTCAAGTTCTCGGACGTCACCGCCGGTAGCGGAGTCGAGAAGCAACCACCGACCTTCCAGGCTGCTTTTGCCGACTTCCGAAACGACGGTCGCCTCGCTCTCTGCACCGGCGGACACCTTTTCGCCAATGAGCGACCGGCTCACAATTGGATCGAAGTTTCATTGGAAGGCGACGGGTTGAGTGTCAACCGCTCGGCCATCGGCGCCCAAGTCCGGATCAAGCTAAAGGATAAGACCCTCTCCCGCCAAGTCGAAGCTGGTACGGGGCAAGGTAACCAGAACGATCTTCGGCTCCACTTCGGCCTCGGCGATCTCCGCGGCAAAGTCGACCTGGACATTACCTGGCCGGGCGGCAAACGGCAGATGGTCCGCGGGCTCAAAACGAATCAAATCGTGTCCGTGAAGTATCGGTAGCTTTTATGGAGCGCGGGCATCTTGCCTGCACTCGTGAGCACCAAGCTCACTTTCCTCGATAAACCATCACCGGCTGCCGCCGCTCCACACTTTCGATCGCCCCAAAAACCATCGCCAGACTCTTGATATTATCGTGACATTCCCCGTTCGGCGTGTTACCCGTCCGCAGCGCCCACAGAAACTCTTCCAGACTCCCCGCGATTCCGCCCAGCTTCTCGATAGGAGCAATCGTCCGTTGTGAAACCGGGCGATGGAACCCCTCGTCCCCGGTCACCGTCGCGACCTCGATGAGGTCGCGGCCATCCCACTTCGCGGTTCCTTTCGCACCCACCGCTCGCCATTCGCCTTCCCATGAAGTGTGCAGTCCCTCGCTACACCACGAGCCGCGATACGTAAATCGGCAACCATTCGACATCTGATAGACGCAGGTAATCGACGAGCCTTCCCGATACCAACTCCAAGAAGGATTGAACTCATCGGCGAACACGCTAACCGCATCCAGACCCGAGATGTACCGCGCCTGGTCGAGAGTGTGAATCGCCATATCCAGGATCAGCACGTGCGCCATCTCGTCGCGAAAGCCGCCGAAATGCGCGCCAATATAGAAGTCGACATTGAGGATTCCCAGCTCACCAATCTCGGAAACTGCCTGCCGAAACGCCTCCTGCCGACCGTCATACCGCCGACTCTGCGACACCATATACAGCTTCCCTGCCCGCTCGCTCGCCTCCACCATCCGCAGCGCCGACTCCATCGAAATCGACATCGGCTTCTCGCCCAGCACCGGCAATCCTGCATTGAGAGCCTCAAGAGTCACCGCCTCATGCGCCTCCGGAATCGAGACATCGACCACGAAATCGGCATACACTCCGCGGATCGCTTGGTTCAGCGAAGTGTAAGCAGGTGCTTCGATGAAGACTTCTTCGCAGGCTCGCTCGACTTGGCCCGGCACGACGTCTACCCACGCGGCAATCTCCGTCTCCGGGTTGGCCGCCAGGTTCTTCGCCCACGCCTTTCCCATTCCGCCCGCACCCACCAACATG
>CAMFIS010000052.1 GCA_945952345.1 uncultured Fimbriimonas sp. | reverse complement strand
GTACTCAGCTGAAGGGATTAACCACGCTCCGCCCCTGGGGGAGGTGGCGACCCGATCATTCTTCAATTTGCGAAATCGTTGATCGGGTCGTCGGAGGGGGTGGCAAGCAGTTAGGATTTGGAAGTTTGCCGTGAGCCCCGCCTACGCCCGCCACTCCAATCTCACGTCCGGCTGCTTCTCCTCGTTCCCAGCCCCATCCGTCCACTCGACTTCAACAAATCCTTCTCGTGCATAAAATCGCCGCGCACCATCGTTAACCTGAAACGTCCAAAGCTCCAACCCCTTGGGCGACAACGACTTCGCAAACTTAAGCAACTGCCGACCAACTCCACGACCCGTCGATCCACGACGACAATAAAGCTGGTGCACCCAACCCGGCTCGACATCCAGCCAAGCCAGAACCTCGCCCTCGTCTTCGAACACATACGACGATCCGCGCGGCAAGAGAATGTTGACGATGTACCACTCGATCCCTTCGACGGGATGAACCGACGGAACTGAATCCTGTCGAATATCGTGCGCAAACTCGGCAATACACCGGACGTCTCCGGAAGTGGCTTGTCGAATCATAAGCCCATTTTAGCCAAGAGCTTTTGCCACATACTCAGAATGATGCTCGCCCCCGAGCCACGATGCCTCTTTGGACAGAGAGGCCGGTGAGCTAGCCCAATCCTTGAATTTGCAAAACTGGGCTCGCGAACCGGGTGAGTCGATCGAACGAAGTGAGTAAAAGCAATCGATTTGGGAATTAACCCACCGAGCCTTCCAAACTCACACCCAACAGCTTCTGCGCCTCAACGGCAAACTCCATCGGCAACTCCCGGAAAACGTCCTTACAGAATCCGCTGACGATCATGTTCACCGCGTCCTCGGTCGGAATTCCGCGCTGGTTGCAGTAGAAGATCTGATCCTCGCCGATCTTCGAGGTCGACGCCTCGTGCTCCACCGTCGCCGTCGGGTTCTTCACCTCAATGTACGGGAACGTGTGCGCGCCGCATCGGTCGCCCATCAGCATCGAATCGCACTGCGAATAGTTTCGCGCACCCTCGGCACCCGGGTTCACCTTCACCAACCCTCGATAGGTGTTCTGGCCGTTGCCCGCCGAGATGCCCTTGGCCACGATCGTCGACTTCGTACGCTTGCCGATGTGGATCATCTTCGTTCCCGTATCCGCCTGCTGCTTACCCGCAGTCAATGCAACTGAGTAGAACTCGCCGATCGAATCGTCGCCTTTCAAAATGACGCTCGGATACTTCCATGTGATCGCCGAACCGGTTTCGACCTGGGTCCACGTCACCTTGCTTCGCGCACCGTTGCAGATCGCCCGCTTGGTCACGAAGTTGTAGATGCCGCCAACACCCGTCTTGGGGTCGCCGGGGTACCAGTTCTGAACTGTGCTGTACTTGATCGTCGCATCGTCTCCCACGCAGACCAATTCGACCACCGCCGCGTGAAGCTGGTTCTCGTCGCGCATCGGCGCAGTACAACCCTCGAGGTACGAAACGTAGCCGCCCTCTTCGCACACGATCAGCGTCCGCTCGAACTGACCCGTGTTCTCCGCATTGATTCGGAAGTAAGTCGAGAGCTCCATGGGGCAGCGAACGCCCTTCGGGATATACACGAACGAACCGTCCGAGAACACCGCCGAGTTCAGCGTCGCGTAGTAATTGTCGCTGTAAGGAACCACCGAGCCAAGGTGCTTCTGCACCAACTCAGGATGCTCGTGCACTGCCTCGCTGATCGACGAGAAAATGATGCCGAGCTCGGCCAGCTTCTCCTTAAATGTGGTGACGACGGAAACAGAATCGAAGACTGCGTCGACCGCGACCTTGCCCTCCAGTTCTTCGAAAGTCGTCTTGCTACGCGCATCTGCCGCAGTTGCCGATGCGCCCTTTACGTTGAGCAAAACCTTTTGCTCTTCAACCGGGATACCCAGCTTTACAAAGGTCTTCAGAATCTCCGGATCGGCTTCCTCCAGCGAGTTCAAAACCGGCTTCTTGCGCGGAGCAGAGTAGTAGGAAATCGACTGAAGGTCGACCGGCGTGTAATGAACGTTGGGCCAGGTCGGCTCCTTCATCGTGAGGAAGTGCTTGTACGCCTTGAGCCGCCAATCCAGCAGCCACTGTGGCTCGTTCTTCTTGGCCGAGATTCGGCGAACGGTGTCTTCGTTCAGACCAGGCTCGATGGTTTCCGTTTCGAGGTCGGTGGTCCAGCCGTGTTCGTAGTCGCGATTGGCAAATTGCTCAAGCAGAGCGGTTGATTCGTCAAGAACCTTCTCAGACATATTTCACTTCCGCGGTCCGTCCTCCTGGCAGCACCAGCTACACGGTCGCATCTGTAGTTTCCTACGGCGGAAAGTATACCTTTTAGGCAAGATTGGGATTTCTTGGGAGAACTGTTATGATGGAAGGATAGTGGGGAGTGTGAAGCGGTTCGGAATGGTCGTTGGGTGTCTCGGGGTGGTATCCGCGGGTATCTACGCTATCAATCAAAGGTCTAATCAAAACGACAAGCTTCGTGAAGTTAAAGAATCTAATTCGATACCGAAAGGATTTCAAACATCTCCGCTTGTAAGCTACTCGCAACCTTATTTCACGTTCGCCTCGGACCACGAGCTACTCGGAAGGTTTTCCAAACTACAATTACAATCGGACGGCGATTTCAAGCAGGTTAGTCCGGATCAAATGTATGTCGCCATATCTGACGTTGGACAGGAAAGAACCTGCAAAGTAGTCGGTCAAAACCTAACCAGAATCGATATGGATTCGGGAATGGGTTCTCCGTTCCAGGTTGATGAATCAATCGGAATCCGGCCATTTGAGGGCCTAAGATACACGTTCCCAGGAATGCCAAAGAACTTGGTTCAAAGCGAATGCAATCCAGTAATTCTTTCCCTGGATGGGAAGGCAACAGTTTCCCTAGCGAAAAGTTCACTGGGTCTTGGGTGTATCTACTGGAAGCCAGTTCACGGCTTCATCGATCAGAATTTTACATCAGATGGCTCCCGTAACAAAATTGCGATTAGAAAGAACAAAGATCGATCAGTCGACAACACGATTTCGGTTGGAAAAGTTCAAGATCCCTTTGGGATTGCTAGTAATGAGCGGTGGATACACGCAATGATTGGCGTCGACTCCGAAGACCGCCTCATCTTCTCCTGGAAAGATTCGAGGGAGGGCCGCGGGATTTGCCGAGGGCGAATGGTCGATGGCCAGGTCGAAGTTGAGGAGGCAGTTAAGTTGGACTTTAGTGAATTCGAACCTACGGCAGTCTCGCTTGATGGAAATTATATGGTCTTCACGCGATTCGTTAGTCAATCGGTACGTGATGGTCACCACGAAATTGTTATGCTGAACCTTGAGACTTACGAAGAGAAATCAATTGGTTCCTTTGAAAGGACACGAGTGCTTGAAATGGGAATATCGCCTAAGAACAAGTTTGTGGTTTTGCGACTTCCAAACTCCGTCGCTTGGCAAAATATCCAATCCTTGAAATGGAAGCCGCTAAACGAGACCGCGCCATGGGGCAAATCATCTCTTATCATTAAGCTGAATCGTTAATGCAGATCGGGCATTATTCAGCTAACTTGTAGTTTTGATCTACGCGAACGGATGCTCTTCCTGATCGTGCTTCATCTGCTCGGTCGCATGGCTTCCATCGACCGAATCTTCCACTCCAGAACCAGCATAGGTCTGGTGGGTAAGGTGAGAAAAGTCCAATCCCTCTTCCCGCGTCATTCGTTCCATCAGGAGCGAAACCGCCGCCCTCGGCGCGAGTTTCTCGCGCACCACGGAATCGATCATCTCGAAGACCGGAATCTGAATTCCCTCGTGGCGAGCCACATGCATCACCGCTTCTGCCGTATTCACACCTTCGGCAACCTGGCCGATCTCGGCCAGCGCTTCATGAATGTGCTTGCCACTACCCAGCGCATAGCCGAGGCGATAGTTACGGCTCAGCTTCGAAGCCGCTGTCGCAAATAAGTCGCCTACCCCCGCGATACCAATGAAAGTTTCTAGTCGCCCACCGTGCGAGAGACCGTAGGTGATCATTTCCTTTAGACCGCGGGCCAGCAAAGCGCCCTTGGTGTTGTCTCCAAAGCCCAGACCGTCCGACAGGCCGCCGCCGATCGCCAAAACGTTCTTGAGAGCGCCTGCAATCTCGACACCTACCACGTCGTCGCTGGCATAGACTCGGAACGAGGGGCACATCATATTCGCCCGAACGCGGTCGGCAACTTTGGGATCCTTGCTCGCCGCCACTGCTGCCGTCGGAATGCCTTGCACGATCTCCACCGCGAGGTTCGGTCCGCTGATCACGCCCACCGTCGCCGATGGCATGCACTCTTCGGCAACGACGGTTGCAACCTTACCCGTCGAGGACTCCAGCCCCTTGGTGGCCAAAATCAAAATCGGCGTCTCGCCCGGTAGGTCAGTCAGAACTTCTCGGACGCCGCTGCTCGGGACCGCGACATAAGCGATCGGCGCACCCTCATAGTTCTTGAGATCGGAAACGGTTAAATTCTTGGGAAACGAGAAGCCCGGCAGATACTTCATGTTCTCATGCGTGTGCCGCATGACCGTCATCTCGTCGTGATCGCGACCAAACAGGGTTACTTCCAACCCGTTACGGGCCATGAGAATGGCCAGGGCCGTGCCCCAACTACCAGCGCCGAGAACCGCGACGTCCATCGTTACCCATTATGATCGGTATAAATACCGGCTTGCTTAACTGGAGAACTTCGAACCTAAGGCAAAACCCAGGAAGCAAAGCATGATGCTGCCCACCGTTTGCAGGGAGACATTGCCCAGTGCGGCCAAATACTGCTTGTTGTGAAACTGGTCGACCACGTCCATCGAAAAGGTCGAATAAGTCGTATAGCCTCCCAGTAGTCCAGTGCCGAGGAAGATGCGCCACGGCTGATTTTTGTCGACCCAGACACCGGCGGCGACCCCCAGCAGAAAACTTCCCGACATGTTGATGATCGCAATCGTGAACGGTGGCTTCTGGATCGCCATCAGCAACGCATAACGAAGCATCGCTCCCAGCGCCGCACCTAGCCCGACCAGGAGATAATTCTTCATTTCGCTAAGCATATCTCGCGCGCCCGTGCGAAACTATGGGCGTATGCCGCCAAAAGTGCTCATCGCTCCCAACGCCTTCAAGGGCACCTTCTCGGCCCGCGAGATGACGATGGCGCTCACCCGTGCGCTTTATGGCGAGTTTCAAGTTCAGGCGGTGCCGATATCCGATGGCGGCGACGGGTTTATCGATTGTATCCACTTCCAGATTCAAGAACTCGAATTGATGGAATCCAATGTGACGGGTCCGCTCGCGGGAACGACGGTGGCGGCACCCTGGCTCTGGGATGTTAGCAACAAAATCGCCTATCTCGAAGCCGCGAAGGTATGTGGAATGGCGATGCTTGGGGGGCAGTTGCGACCTATGGACGCCACCAGCTACGGTCTTGGTCAACTAATCCAAATCGCGATCCATAAGGGGGCCGAGGATTTGTATATCGGGTTGGGCGGAACGGCGTGCACCGATGGTGGAGTCGGGGCGATGCAAGCCTTGGGCTGGAAGTTTCCCGATCAATACAACAAAGAAATTGGTCCTGGCGGAGGTCACCTTATTGAAATCCATCGAATCTTGCCTGGACCCAATGTGCCGGCCCAACTGAACCTCATGACCGATGTCGGAAACAATCTCCTCGGCGATCTGGGAACGGCTATTGTTTTTGGCCCACAGAAAGGCGCAACTCCGGTCCAGGTGCACGAACTCGAGAAAGGTCTTTCGAATCTGTGGCTCCACGCCTACAAGATTCTTAAGCTCAACATCGACTTTCCCGGTTCTGGCGCGGCGGGTGGAATTCCGGCCAGCCTTGCTATGACCGGTCGAGCCAATCTCGGCTCCGGGTTTGAACTCCTCTCCGATCTTGCCGACTTGGAGATGAAGATGGAGTGGGCCGACGTCGTGATCACCGGAGAGGGAAGCTACGACAAGCAGTCCGCGATGGGCAAGGCTCCTGGCCGCATCGTCTCGCTCGCTCGCTCGATGGGCAAGAAGGTCGCGATCTTCGCCGGGAAGATTAGCGAGCGTTCGGGCGATATTCATGTCGCGCTGGATCAGCATAATGGCGATTTTCAACTCGCCTGTGATGCCCTTCGAAATGAGCTTCGAAAACTTTAAGTCTCTTCGCTTTGCTTTCGCGCGGTGAAGAGCACCGGAAGGGTGGGCATGAGCAAGAATGCCGCGGTTACGACCGCGCTCATCGCCGACAGCTTCTGTCCAATCGCGCCAACCACTGGTCCACCACCGATCTCGCCGAAGCTGTGGGCTTGCGACGAGAAGGACAGGATCGTCGCCCTTGTTTGCGGCGGCGCGAAGAGGTTGGTCCAAGTGGTGAGGAGCGGGTCGAGCAAGCGACGGATCGACCGGCTGACCACATAGAGAATCGAAGCCAGGACGAACGAGGATGTCACTGCAAAGCCGAGAATGCTGAAAATGAGCACCATCGTCAGAATGATTAACGCCGAGGTTATAGACCGCGAGGAAGACGTATCAAGTACCTTGGTCAAGCCCATGTTAAGACCCATCCCGCCAACTTGGGTAAGGATTCCGAACAGCGCCCACCAGAACGTGTCGTCGAATCCTAACACTTTGGGGAGAGCGAATGCATCGAGGAAGATCTTGTTCCAGAGTCGATCGAACCCTTCCGAGGCGAAGCCATAAAAGACGCTGACCACGAGCACCAGAGTCAGGAGCCTAGAAAGCCGAACAATGCCGAAGCCTTCCACAAAGGTGGCCCAGAAATGCCGCTCTTGGTCGCCACGATGGAATCCCTTTTCGGTCATCCAAAAATAAGCGGCAATGGCGAAGATGAAGAATCCAATGCCGGTTACCCAGAGGACAGTCGTGAGTCCGGAGAGTGAAAAAGCCAAGGCAAGAATCGGTCCTACGATCCGTCCGAGAAATGACGCGCGCTGGCCAAGGAAGAACGCCTGCCCGGCGGTCAAGCCCGGATTGGTCAGCGGAATCTCGTCCGCCACCCAGGCATCGTGTGCCCCGCTCGTAAACGTATCTCCAATGCCAAGGATGATTTGGGCCGCAATAACGACGGCAGGGAAAGGGAAGATGCCCTGGATGAAGAAAGCGATTCCGACCACAAACCATCCGATGCAGACGCTGAGCTTTCGGCTGTAGAGATCAGCCACGACGCCGGTGGGAACCTCAAAGAGCAGAATCGAAAGCTCGTAAAGCGTGCCCATGAACACCACCATGAACGCGCCGAAGTGGATGTTCTTGATGTGGAAGACCGTGTGAATTGTCCAGGCGCTCGAGAAGAGGAGGCCGTTGAGGAAAGAGTTCAGGCGATAGGTCCGAAGGGCGTTGGCGATAGGCGCTAGGCTACCATGTTTCGTTTTCGTGAGAAGCTGTCGTCAATCCCTCGGTTCGCCGCCATGGGTTAGAGATGTTTTGATTGACGGCGGCTCACCGGTCCCTTCGCCAAGGGACAGCCTTTTTGGCTCACGAGCTCGGGACCCAATATCTAATTTGTCGAATCCTGATCCGGAGGATCATAGCCCGTAGCCGGGTGGTCGCAGCGAGGTACGAGCATAGACCCCCGGTGCTAGGCCAATTTATTCCGACCCCGAAGAGGGTCGCAGAAAGTAATGGTTCATGTCGACACCAATAGACTTAAGAATCGCCGGAGTGGGTCGTGGCACTGGTACGCGAAACGAGGAACGAGGGAAGCTTACCAGTGAAAATCTTACACGGACAAACTCATTGTTCGACTATAGAGAAGTGAATCCATTCGCCGTGTGTCCGTGCCACTTCCGACACCCCCCCTGCTAAAACCCCACTCCGCAACCCCACCATTTCCAACCGAGTATCTTAACCAAGGAATGGATCGCCCAATCGTCGACCAACACGAGCGTGTGCTCGCCGCGACCGTCAATGTTGCCGCGATCTTCTTCCCCTACCTCGCACCCATCATCGGACTCGTCGTTTCGCCAAAGATGAAGTTCGTACGCTACCACGCCGCCCGCTCACTGCTCGAGGAACTCGCCTCCGCGATCGTCATCGGCATCCTTCTCATTGCTAGCCTCCTCTATTCGGCCAACCAGATTCGCCACGCCATGGAAGGCGGATTCGATTGGTCGAAAGTGAATTGGATCGGCATGTTGCTCAAGGCCACCATCACCTATGTCCTTCTCTCCATTTGGGGAATCCTCAACACCATTTTCAACATCCGCGATGCCATTGCCGCCCTCAACGGACAATGGCCAACAAAGCCGAAATGGTCAGAGCGGAAAGCCCTCAAATGGTCCGGTATGGCGTAGAATCGCATCATGACCTCGAACCCAAGGCTGACTCCACAAGAGGTTGCCAGCTACAACGAGAAGGGATATGTACTCCCCAAAGACAATGTCTTCTCCGACCAAGACTTCCACCGGCTTAAGGCTATCTTCGAAGAAGACTTAGAGCAGTACGGTGCGGACAACCTCGATGTCATTCACTTCCGCGATGCTCGCCTTCTCGAATTCCTCCTCAGCGATCAAGTTCTCGATCTCGTCGAGCCGCTCATAGGGCCCGACATCGGACTTTGGAGTAGCCACTTCATCTGCAAGCAGCCAAAAATCGGTAAAGCGACGCCCTGGCACGAGGACTCTGCTTACTGGAACGGAAGAACCAGCACGATGGAAGGCATCGTCACCGTGTGGCTCGCCATCGACCGCGCTTTCCCAGAAAATGGAAGCATGGGTGTGCTACCCGGAACCCACAGCGGTGGCTTTTCGGAATACGAGCGGGTCGACAAAAACGAGAACATCTTCGAGACGCAAATCGTCGGAGTCGACGAATCCGAAGCCGTCTACTTCACCCTCGAACCCAATCAGTGCTCCCTGCACGAAGCCCGCATCATCCACGGCGCAAAACCCAACACGTCTGAGTTCCGACGGTGCGGCTATACCATGCGTTATTTCCCTCTCACAACCCAGGTTTATCCCGAGCGAAATGTTGGGCATAAGATTTGGTTAGCCCGTGGAATCGACCGCGCTGGGAATACGCTTGAGAACGCATGAAAATGCTATATTCTTCCTTGCGATATGGAAGCCCAACTTGAGAGATATCTTAACGAGAGCATTCCCCTCACCAAAGCGCTGGGCCTAAAAATCCGCTATGCAGGACCAGATCGGGTCCTTCTCGAATGCCCGCTGGAGCCAAACCTCAATCATCACGGCACCGCATTTGGTGGGTCTATCGTCGCCGTTGCGACTCTCGCCGGTTGGATTTGGCTGCATGTGTATATGCGCGAACGCAAGCTCACGCCGAAGATCGTGATTTCGGAGAGCAACATCCAGTATCTAATGCCGATCGACAGCAAGTTCTCGGCCGAGCTCCGGGCTCCCACCGAAGCCGAGGTCCGCACTTTCTCGCAAACCTATGATCGCCGAGGTTCTGCCCGCATCGATCTCAACGTCTCGATGCTGTGCAATGGCGAAGAGGCCGCAGTTTTTCGCGGCACTTATGCGGCCCTTAAGTCATAATCAATTTCACATTGAGCGAAAAGGTTAAGAAACAGATGGATGAGCTGGCCAAGCTCGTCTCGGAATACAAGCTCACGGAAGCAACCCTCGAAACCGAAGGGTTCAAAATGTCGCTCCGCAAGTCGGCTCCGAAAGTTGTCCATGTTGCCGCTCCTACGACGAGCGCTATCGAGTCTTCTTCGGATTCTTCACATGAAATCGAACAGGCCGAGTTCGTCGAATCCGCTCCTGTTCAGCAAGGAACTCCCATTTCGAGCCCGATGACGGGAATCTACTATGGCTCGCCGAGTCCGTCTTCGCCACCATACGTGAAGGAAGGCGATAATGTCACCGCGGGTCAAGTGGTTGGCCTCATCGAGGCGATGAAAGTTTTCAATGAGATCCACGCGACCGTTAGCGGAACCGTGAAGAAGGTTGTGGCCGAGAGCGGCGCCATCGTCAATCCCGGCGATCCCTTGATCTACATCGGGTAGCCGTGCTCCTCTCGCTCCTCGCGGGTCTGGCGGTTCAGCACGGAGCGTTCGTTCTCACGAACGGCGGAGAAGTCACAACCGATCAGGCAGACACCTTCGCCAAGCTTTGTGGCGGAAAGAATCAACCCATACTTGTGATCTCGATGAGCTTAGCATTGGGTGATCGAGACTCGATCCTTGCGAGCTTGAAGAAGCAGGGAATGGCTTCGGTTCTCACGCTGGATCGCGAAAAGCTGCTGGACCGTAACACCAGATTTCCGTCAGTTCGCGGCGTCGTTCTGTACAGCGGCGAGACCGGCGTCACAATCGGAGCCAACGAGCGAGACTGGTTTCAATCGCGACTCAACCACCTCATCGAGGAAGGCGGAACGATCCTCGCCATCGGACCCTGTGCCAGCGTTGTCGGAACGACCGTAATTCAAGGGGATATTTTAACTCCAGGAATGGGCCTGATTGACGGTATCATTGCCACCGAATACTACACCAAGCACCGCGAACTCCCGCTTCGAAACGCCTTCTTCGGCAGCAAGGTTGAACTCGGCCTCGGCCTCGATCGCGGCGATTGGGTGGTGATTCGAGATGGCAACGTCGAAAAGAAAGTGGGCACACCGCATTTCATCTTGCGAGAAGCGAGATAAAATGCCGGAATGACTCTGGCTCTCGCCACTCTCGCCGTCGCCACGGCAAAGTTTCCCATTCAGCCCGCCTACACCTACAACGGCGTCGGTAAGCCGTTCATGGTAACGGTCGCTCCGGTGCATGGCATCAAGAAGCTGACCCTGCGACTGTACCGGCCCGAGAGCAAGGAGACCATCGAAGAGCCTGAGATCAAGCCGGGAAAGATCCAGATCGATAAAATTCTGAAGAGCCTGTGGAAGGACAAGAAGGCCGAAGTTCTGTACCTGCAGGTCCGCGGCGACGGCAAAGCAGTCGGCCCGTCGCTGGTGCTACAGCCGATGATCAATCCTCCCGTTGTGACGCTGGATCCCGATACCAAGGGCCCTAAGTGGACCCCTGACGAAGACAACACTTACGCGGGAATCCGATGCTGGATCGACCAGAACGTGGTGATGGTGACCGAGTTTGGCGAGATGGAGTACAAGATGCGCCCCGACTGCGCGCCAAACACGGTCTGGAACTTCGTCAGCCTCATCCAGGGCGGATTCTATCGCGACATCATCTTTCACCGTATTGTCCAGAAGCACCCTCGCACCGGCAAAATGTTTGTGATCCAAGCCGGCGATCCGACCGGAACCGGCAGCGGCTCACCGGGCTACAGCTTCGCCCTCGAGAAGTCGACCTTGAAGCACGACTTTGGTGTGCTCGGAATGGCTCGATCTACCGACCCGAACACCAACGGCAGCCAGTTCTACGTCGCCCTCTCGCGAGAAGCGACCGAGCATCTCGACGGCAAGTACGCCACGTACGGGCAATTGGTGCGCGGTAAAGACGTGGTGATGAAGATTGCGAATGTTAAGATCGGCCCGAAAGACGACCGCCCCGAGAAGCCTCCGTTGATCAAATTCATGAAATTGGTCAGTCCCAAGGACCATTAGAACCGATTGTGTGGCCGACCTCAACGTGTATAGAAAATGGCCGTTTTCTATGCACGTCGCTTTGGACCTGCATAGATTTTTAAGGAAAAGTGGTTGGACTAAACCAGCCTTAATGTCTTATGGCATGACAAGGCGGTAAATTCTTCGGGATGCTCACGACGCGCACGGGCGGGTTCCCGATCGGATTTCGACAAGGCTGGACCGAATGGTTCAAGGATATCGACGGCATGATCGCCTGGGCGAAAAGCCAGAACCTGTGCGTCATCGACCTCGGTGGCGACTGCGTTACGCACCTACCCGCGATGCGAGACAACGGCATGCGAGTCGGCACGGCAGACCTCCGCGATTGGCACGGCCTCATCTCTGAAGATCCTTCGGCTTCGCTGGAAGCGAACGAACGGTTTATTGCTCAATGCGCCGAGTTCGGCGTGCAAAACTACTTTGCCGTCATGCTCCCCAAGGATCCGGCCAAGCCGCGGGCCGAGAATTTCACGCTGATGATGAACTCGCTGGAGAAGCTTTCGCGAATTCTGGAAGCTCACAACGGCAAGTTGGTCATCGAGGGCTGGCCCGGACCCGGCGCCTTATGCTGCACGCCTGAGGGCTACCGAGCATGCCTCAACGGATCATCGAATTCGATCGGCATTAACTACGATCCATCGCACCTCATCCGAATGGGTATCGACCCCATCCGCTTCCTGCGCGAATTCCCTCACCGCGTCTTCCACGTGCACGGCAAGGACTGCATCGTCGACGCCGAAGCCATGTACAACTTCGGCAACGAGCAGCCCACGACGTTCGCCAAGAATCACGACTTTGGCAACGCGGTGTGGCGCTATACCATTCCCGGTCACGGGGTAACTCCGTGGGTCGAAGTCTTCCGAATCCTGAAAGACGCGGGCTACCAAGGCGCGGTGAGCATCGAGCTTGAGGACGAAAACTTCAATGGCTCGGAAGTGGGCGAGAAACTGGGCATCGTTACCGGTTCGGCAGTTTTGGCATCGGCGTAATTTCCCGACCGATGCCTCAACCACGAGCTTGCGAGGCGTTGAGGCTCTTGACTTAGCCTCGACGCTTCGGTCGTCCCTCCCTGCGGGTCGAGGCATCAATTACGGCAGTTAAGGCGAAAATCACAAAATCTCTAGGCCCACTCACGCTGGCCCAGATCGTGCCGACAAGTACACTATGGGAAGCTTCAAAGGCGAAGCCGTTATCGAAATGGATCACAGAGCCGTGACCGCGAAATTCAAAAGCCCCCACCTCGACTTCTTGCGCGTGACCGAACGCGCCGCCCTCCTCTCGGCCCGATGGGTCGGCAAGGGCCTCAAACACGAAGCCGACGACGCGGCCTGCAAAGGCATGCGCAGCGCCCTCAACGAACTCGACATCAATGGAACAATCGTCATTGGCGAAGGTGAGATGGACGAGGCTCCGATGCTGTACATCGGCGAGAAGGTCGGCTCGGGGGACGGACCCGAAGTCGAGATCGCTGTCGATCCGCTGGAGGGAACGAACCTCTGCGCCAACGGAATGCCAAACGCTATCGCCGTCCTAGCCGGATGCGTGAAAGGCGAAGGCAAACTTCTCCACGCCCCCGACTGCTACATGGACAAAATCGTGGTCGGACCGGAGTGCAAGGGCGCCATCGATCTCAGTGTCCCTGCCCGCGTCAACATCACGATGATGCACAAGTGCCTGGGCAAGAAAGTCGATGAACTCACGATCGGTATCCTCGATCGACCTCGGCACGAGGACCTTATCCGCGAAATTCGCGAAACCGGGGCCCGTGTTCACCTCATCTCCGACGGAGACCTGAGCGTTGCCCTCGCTGCCCTCGATCCCGACTCCGGCGTCGATGGCCTCATGGGAATTGGAGGCGCACCCGAGGGCGTCATCTCGGCAGCAGCAGCGCTTTGCTATGGCGGCGAGATGCAGGCGAAATTTGTTTGGTCGTTCCCCGAGGAGCGTGAACGCGCGCAAGGAATGTTTGGTGGCGACGTCGACCGTATCCTCCACACTACCGACCTGGCTTCCGGTCACGTGCAGTTTTGCGCAACCGGAATTACTGGCGGCGACATGCTAAAGGGCGTTCGGTATCGACGCGACTTCGCTCTCACCGAGTCGATCCTCATGCGATCGAAAACCGGAACCATCCGCCGAATCCAGACCATGCACCGCAATTTCAAGCGGCAAGAAGACCTCGATTAATTGTTGAAGGAATCCCGCGCGAGATTCGTTGTACTGACATGAGATCAGTGCTTCTATCTCTCGTGGGAATTACAATGTTGGTCGGCTCGGTTTCGGGCCATGCGGTGGGTCAGGGAGCGACGACGTCGACTCCGCCTCAGTCGAAGGTCGGCAAGGAACATCGCTTTAAACTCGAGTGGATCGGCAAGTCGAATTTGCCGGTCACCGGAAACAACCCGGCGCCGACTCCTCGCAGCGAGACCATTACGATGTGGGCGGCCGAGAACGATTCGGCGGTATCGACGAATCCGTTGCCGAACTCCGACTTCTATCGTAAGGTCATCCTCCAGCCGCGTCCGCAATCCGATGGGACGCTCATGCTCGATGTCACCGTGAGCGAATTCACGAAGGACATGGAACGAGACTTGCCTCGAACAGGGACAACCATCGCGCCGAAGGTGGGCGAGACCATCGTCGTCCAGACTCGGAATTCGAAAGGCTCGAACTACGACGACGAGTACATCTTCTCCATCACGCAGGAGTTGTAGCATTTGACCGCGAAGCGGTCGCAGACCTTAGCCCTGGGTGCCTGCACCCAGGGAAGAGTCGTCAGAATTTTCGACCCCGAAGAGTCCGCCGAAGCGAGGGACGAGCGTAGGAGGAAGTGGTTCGCAGACCGCATCCGTTCAGCGCAATGAATTGCGCAGTTTAAAGCGCGAATGAATTCGCGCACTCCCAAAGATGACCTAACCATTTGGGAGTGCGTCGATTTATCGGCGCTTTTGCCTGTGAGATTTATCTCACTGAACTTACTACTAAAAACCCAGCGCGCAGCCGATCACTTTCGTCGACTTCACCTTCACCGGAACACCCTTCTTCACCGCATCCAGTGCGTTCCGAAGGTCAGTCTGCTTCGCCGGATGCCACCGGAAATCACGGCCGTAAGCGTCGTCGATGCGACCCATGTATAAGACGTTCCCCTTGAGATCGCGCACAACCGCAGTCGGAACCGTCTTCACCTTCAACGCCTTCGCCAGGGAGTGATCCTTATCCAGCGTAAAGCCGCACCCGATCTTATATTCCTTATGGTGCTTGTCCAGCGACGCCTGGCTTACTCCAACGTCCTCGTACTGAAACTGAAAGTTCGATACCCCGCCGTACGCCTTGATGATCCTATTGATCTCCGGCGTGTATCGTTGCGCGATCGGGCACTCGCTCGTCACGAAGATGAATGTGTCGACCTGCGGCTTGGTCGGAGCAAGGAGCACGAGCGACGCGAGAATCATGACTGCTTATACGCTGCCTATCAGACAGCGGTTCGACGGATAACTCTAAATCATGCCTTCTATCCACGCGCCGCTCAATCTACTCAGATGAGAGCTGGAAGGTCAAACCTCTTGCCTCCCGCGAAGACAACAATGTTCACGATGTATTGGTTTGATAATGGCGATTGTTCGATTGAAGCAGTATCGTCATCTGTAAGTGGCGAGCCCGCCTCCCGCGCGAACTGTTGACACAGCGAGACCAATGAATCATATTCTTTTGGCGACTTCTCCTTCAGTTGCCGCATTGTGGTGGCTTTTCGTCGCAATTTGGTGTTCGCCCAAGTTGCGTCCGGTAATGTCTCGTCGATCTTGGAGTCAAGTTTGTTGACTTCGTTGTCATAGTAGATTTGGAACTGATCGAGGGCTAACTTGGCCAAATTTGTCTCTTGGGGCAGGGGCAGTTCGAGAATTGACCGAACCTGCATCGAGGTGTTTATCTCAGCAATATCTTTAAGGTGGTCCTGGATTTCTTTTTGAGATGTCAGGTACTTGGCTGGAGATTCCAAAAGTGACTGACGAGCTTGATCTGTCAATTTGACTGCCGGCGCAAACTCTGCGGACTGTAACTTGCCATTGACATTTGTGGAACTCCGCAGAAGCAACATAAATGCCAATTTGGTCCCAGGGCCAACGGATATATTTGGAGAGTAACGCCAGGTAGCGGCGGCAAAATTTTCGAAATCGTTCGCGACTAGGTCCTCGTACGAAAATGGATTTCCGATTCCAACCTTAAGGAAGAGCTGAAGGACATGCTGGCGATATCTGAGTCTGGCGTATGGAGGGAAGCTCTTCTTTACAAACAAGAAGGTCGTAGTTGAATGCTTCTGGACGAGCAAATCATTTTCAAACTTGTTGAATAAGTGAATGTTGTTAACCTTAGATGCTGCAGCAAACAGCGGACCATACACACCATTGTCACCCGGCGCAGATAGAATTATTCCGTTCGGAGCGGCTTGAAAAGTTTGGCCGTGGCTCCACGTTTTGGATGAAGCTAAGCCTAGCGCGAGAAGGTGAGCAAAGACCAAGGTTAGTTCCTATTCCTCGCCCAAGAACGGATAGCGGTAGTCCGTCGGCGGAACGAACGTTTCCTTGATCGTCCGCGCCGAGAGCCAACGATACAGATTCAACGCCGAGCCGGCCTTGTCGTTCGTCCCCGATGCCCGAGCGCCACCGAATGGCTGCTGACCTACGACCGCCCCCGTCGGCTTGTCGTTCACATAGAAGTTGCCCGCGCAGTTGCGTAGAAGTCGCGTTGCCTGCTCCACCGCATATCGGTCCTGCGAGAGAATTGCACCCGTCAACGCATACGGCGAGGTCTCGTCGACCAGCTTCAGCGTCTCTTCCCACTTGTTCTCGTCATACACAAACAGAGTCAAGACCGGACCAAAGATCTCCTCGCACATTGTCGTGTACTTGGGATCGCTCGCCTCGATGATCGTCGGCTCTACGAAATATCCCTTAGACTTATCGTAGCCACCGCCAACCAAAATGGTCTGACCATCGGCCTTGGCTTGGTCGATGTACTTTGCGATGTTGTCGAACGACTTCTCGTCGATAACCGCGTTCACGAAGTTGGTGAAATCATCCACGATGCCCATCTTGAACGACTTGACCCCCGCCACCAGCTTCGACTTCACCTCATCTGCCATGTTCGACGGAATGTAGCAGCGGGAAGCCGCCGAGCACTTTTGGCCCTGATACTCGAACGCGCCCCGAAGCAGAGCGGTGACAACCGCGTCCACATTCGCCGATGGATGTGCCACCACGAAGTCTTTTCCACCGGTCTCGCCGACGATTCGGGGATAAGATTTGTATTTATTCGCCGCCAGCGCGCCTCCGATCTGCTGCCACATGCGATTGAACACGCCGGTCGAACCCGTAAAGTGCACTCCCGCGAACTCGCGGTGGTTGAAGCAGACCTCGCCAATCGTTGGTCCATCGACGTACACAAGGTTGATAACGCCGTCTGGCAGACCCGCTTCTTTCAGCACCCGCATGAACATTTGGGCACTAAAGACCTGGGTGTTCGCCGGCTTCCACACCACAACATTTCCACACATGGCGGGTGCGGTTGGAAGGTTTCCGCCGATGGCCGTGAAGTTGAACGGAGTGACCGCGAGCACGAAGCCTTCGAGAGGGCGATACTCCAGACGGTTGTGCATCCCTGGGCTGCTGATCGGCTGTTGGCGATAGATCTCGTCGAGGAAGTGGACATTAAACCGAAGAAAGTCGATGATCTCGCACGCGCTGTCGATCTCGGCTTGGAAGGCATTCTTGCTCTGACCCAACATCGTGGTGCCGTTCATGTAAGGGCGATACTTAGTCGCGATCAAATCGGCTGCCTTCAGGAAGATCGCGGCCCGATTCTCCCATGACGTGTTCGACCACTCCTCGCGAGCGGTCAAAGCAGCATCGATGGCCTTCTGAACGTGCGAAGCGTCTCCGGCATGAAAGTGGCCCAGCAGGTGAGATTTCTCATGCGGCGGTCGCAATTCGACAAGCTTGCCCGTTCGCACTTCCTCACCGCCGATATACATCGGCACGTCGGCTTGTTGGCTCTTCAGCTCGGCCAGCACCGCTTTCAGTCGCGCCTTTTCTGGCGAGCCCGGTGCGTAGGAAAGGACCGGCTCGTTGACGGGCATGGGATAGGAGAACGTCCCGAAATTCATACCCATAGTGTACCGGCGGGGCGGCTTTGGGCAGGTACCTTTAAGTACGGTGAAGAGTTACGAGAAACTGTTAGAGGCCAACAAGGCCTGGGTTGCCGAGAAGCTAGGCACCGACCCCGATTTCTTCCAACGTCTGGTGGCTCAGCAACAGCCCGAATTTCTTTGGATCGGCTGCGCCGACAGCCGCGTCCCCGCCGAAGAGATCACAGGCACAAATCCCGGCCAGCTCTTCGTTCATCGCAACATCGCTAATCAGGTGATCCATACCGACTTCAACATGCTCAGCGTCTTGCAGTACGCGGTCGAAGTCTTGAAGGTAAAGCACGTCATCGTCTGCGGACACTACGGTTGCGGAGGTGTGCAGAACGCGATGACCAACCGCGACCTCGGCCTCATCAACAAGTGGCTGCGGCACATCAAGGATGTCTATCGAATCCACCGCACGGAGCTCGATGCGATCGAGGATGAGGAACAACAATTCCGCAGAATGGTAGAGCTCAACACTATCGAACAGGTGACGAATCTTGGCGAGACGACGATCGTGCAGAAGGCCTGGAAGGAAACCGGCTTTCCGATGCTCCACGGCTGGGTGTACGACCTCGGCACCGGCATCATCGACGAACTCGTGACGATGGATTCGCCCAAGAGCCTCGAGCCGATTTATCAGTACGAATTGGACTAGAAGTGGCACTGTCAACGACTCCTGCGTTGAACGAAGTGACGCTGGGAGTTGGCAGTGGAAAATCCAGGAGCCTACACATTGAAGAGAAAGAGCATTACATCGCCTTCCTGAACAACGTATTCCTTTCCTTCGCTTCGCATCAAGCCCTTTTCCTTCGCGACCTTCTCGCTTCCGCACTCAACCAAGTCGTTATAGGCAATCGTTTGGGCGCGAATGAATCCCTTTTCAAAGTCAGAGTGGATGACGCCTGCCGCCTGCGGAGCCGTCATGCCCTTGTGAATCGTCCAAGCACGGGTCTCTTTGGGGCCCGTCGTGAAGTAGGTCTGCAAGCCGAGGATGTCGTAGGTGGTTCGGATCAGCGACTTCAAGCCGCCTTCCTCGACGCCTAACGCCTGCAAGAATTCATCTCGATCGGCTTCGTCGAGCTCCACCAACTCTGACTCGACCTGAGCCGAGATCACGATGACCTGCGAGCCTTCTTTCTTTGCGAGGTCGCGTATCTGGTCCACCC
>CAMFIS010000051.1 GCA_945952345.1 uncultured Fimbriimonas sp. | reverse complement strand
CAAAGTGTTAACCATGTCTTGTCTCATTGTGTAAACCATGTCCTGTCGTCGAACAGGACAGAGAGGTCGGTGAGCCTGCGAACCGGGTGAGTCGATCCACCGAAGTCAGCAGAAGTTTGTGCCCCCCCAAATACTCCTACTTCCGCTTCACTAATTCCAACCGAATCTCACTCTTCAGGTGATCTCCCGCCTTGATTTCCTTCCCACGCCCATAGTTCGAAATCCATTCGCCAAGACCCGTGTTCGTTCCGCCGTACCAATCGCTGAGATGAACAGAAATTCGGTCGGAATCCACGATCGCCCGCAGCGCCTGCTTACCATCGCTGAAGATTCCAACCCCAGCGCCGCCACGATATCGAATCGAGCCGTAATTGAGGTGACGCTTCGTGCTGCGGAAGTCGTTGGTGCCCATCGGCGAGTTATCCGCCGCGTAGCCCCACTTGGGTGGAACCGAGTTGTCGTGCTTGGCAAATGCGAATGCTGAGCCGGCCGGACGGCCGATATGGTTATCCGGCATCCAGCCAAAGTCCGAATTCCGGTTCCAGCTCAGGAGGTCGCACCCCTTCGGAACCGAGAAGCGCAACCCGATTTCGCGGGCCAACATCGTCGCGCCCGTGTATTCGAAGTCCGATTTCACCGTCATCAATCCCGCCGAATTCACCTCGATCACATACTTGCCTTTGAGATCGGGATAGGATCCGTTCACCGTCATCCGGAATGTTTTGAGGTCCGGACTCAGGAAGAAATTTGAACTTTCTGTCTTCCATCCCGTTCGCTTCGGCATCTCGCTTTCAGGCGTCGATGCGGGGAGGATGTGCACCATCGGTAACTCCAGCAGTGTGGGCTCGCCACCGGCAAAGCACTCGCGCATCAGGCCAGTGCTCTTGTCAAAGTTTAAGTGGAAACTTGGACCATCCACGGCGATGGTGTCACCCGCCAGCCAGCTTTCACCCTTCATCGAAAGCGATCCGGATGAAGTGGGAAGGACAGGTGTCGGAGCCGCGGCGAACCTCCATCGGTCGATGATTCGTCCGCTCTTTGTCGCCGCCGTAAGTACAATGGGACCCGAAGCAGAGGCGGGAATTTGAATGGTTGTCTGCGCGTGTGGAGCACAAGTGACTGTTGCATAATGCTGCGCCGACTGAGCACCGTACGTGTAGGCAAAAACGAGCTCCGATAGGTCGGTGAAATCGAACTGATTCTCAAGCGAGACCACCGTCTCTTGATTCGGAACAAACGCATGCTCCTCAACCCGAATCGGCGATTGCAGATGCTTCGTAGTCCAATACTCTGGCTTCTCGCGCCTCCAACCGTCGACCACACCCCACGGCGCGTCTCCCGCCAAACCGCGGCCCGGCATCGAGTACGTGTCTTCCACAAAGTGGTTCATGGTCGTCCCGCGGCCGTAGGCTAAACCACGTCCGGGAACGCAGAAGATGTCGTCCGACCATGCCCAAATCTGGCTGCCCTGAGTGGTCTTGCTCTTCATGAACGCATCCCAAACACCCTTCAGCGGTTCGGCGTAATAGTCGCGGATGCCTGGATCGACCCACATCTCGGCTACGTCGCCCCAGATTCCTTGATAGATGCACCATGCCTCGTCGAATAGCAATGGCTCGTCGATCTTCTCGTTCTCCTCGATGCGCCGAATCGAGATCGGATTATGATGAGTTGCGATCTCTAGCCACGCGCTCGTAGCGGCTCCCGTCGGACGGCTGCCATCGACTGACCGAACCCATTCGTGACTCCTCTCGAATCCATATCCGAACTCGCTCTCGTTGCAGAGCGACCACATGAACACACTCGGATGGTTGCGGTCTCGGGCGATCAGTTCGCCCGTCAACTGCAGAATTCGAGGCGTGTTGCGCAGGTCATTTGATACGCCAACCCAGCAGAAGTCGGCCTCGTCTTCCACGTACAAACCAACCTTGTCTGCGGCGTCGATGAGGCTCTCGTGAGGCGGATAGTGCGACGTTCGAAGCGAATTCAGATTCGCATTCTTGATCATCTGCACATCATTCATCTCGATTGCGGGAGTGACGGCTCGGCCAAGAAGCGGATCCTGATCGTGGTGGCACGTGCCCTTGAACTTCACGGGCGTGCCGTTGATGAGAATCTGGGTGCCAACGATCGTCGTTTGCCGGAAGCCAACCGGTTGACGAAGCACTTGCACCATCTTTCCATCCCGCACGACCTCGAACTTGATGGTGTAGAGATACGGCTTTTCCGCGCTCCATGGCTTTGCCCCCGCCACATCAAACGAGAAGGGCAAAGACATCGTGCCCCACGGTGCAACATTCATTGTCATCGCTCCGCTCTGGGCGACAACGGTGCCCACAGCATCGATGAGACTCGCTCGGACCGAACCAGTCGCCGGTTTACCATTCACGTTCACGAGCGAAACGCCACCGGTCATCGATGCATTCTTTCCAAGCCAATTGGTTTGCTGCTGAAATGCCTCGATGTGAAGGTCCGAGATATTGAAGATGTGCACATCGCGCATGATGCCACCGAGGCCGAAGTCGGCGTAAATGCTCATCTTGTCGAGGTCGTCGCTGACCACCGTATGCTCAGTCACCTTGAGCGCCAAGACATTGTCTTTCTCATGGATGTAGGGCGTGACATCGACCTCGAAAGGCGTGAACCCGCCAAGGTGGCTCGCCACGGGCATGCCGTTCACGAACACTTCCGCGCCGCTGTACACGCCGTCGAATCGGATCATCGTTCGCTCGCCGTCTTGCTTGGGCCGGTCGAATCGGCACCGGTAACCGCCTAGATCTCCACGATGGCCTTCCAACTCCCAATGAGCCGGAACCTTGATCGCCTTCCAGGTCGAGTCGTTAAATCCGGGCTGTTCGAATCCGGCAGGAGGGTTGACTTGAAACTTCCAGCTTGGATTCTGGGAGACAACCCAACCGCGGCGATCGAGAGGCATGATCGCTCGTTGGAACATCGTGGCCGGGAATGTGTGTCGATGCCCCTCGACCTCGGCGTAAACCATGCCGCGCAACCCGACCGGCATCTTGGCAAAGAACAGCCCCTTATCGTTGGTCGTCGTCTTCGTTCTCACCGCGCCGTGGTTGGTGTCGCAGAGCAGATCGACAGTCTTGTTCGCGATGGGTGCCGAACCAAACGAATCGCACAGGATTCCCACGAAATTTCCGCGAAGGTCGGATGCCATCGAGACGACGGGTTCGTAGGCGTTCGGTGTGGAATAGACTTCGACCTCGTTAAAGCTGGGGCCATGCGTGATATTTCTGATGCGAAGCTTTGTGGTCTTGACCGCAGTTCCGAGGGTATCGACGACGACAAGGGGCAGCGCCGTGCCCGATTTTCCGTCGTGCTGCACCGTGCTCCACATCTGCTGGGTCTCGTCCCACACCTGCAGATCCCACTCCCACGAGTAGGTTTGGTATTGCTTGATGACAACTTGAGAAATCGAAACCGGCTGAGCCCAATCGAGTTCGTACCAGACTCCCGCGTTGTGACCGGGAATTCCCGACCAGCGCGTGTCGTCGCGACCGTCGTTCGCGAGTTCTGCCGGTAGCCCAGCCTGATTCTCAGATGCAACCGCCTTCGCCGTGCGCGCTAAGTTGTCCGGTTTGGCCCACGCCAACCCCACCAAACTCATGCACATCAGCACGACCGCAAAACCACGAAACCCCATAAGGTTCAAGTTTAGGGTGATGTTAAGCGAATGTCAACGATCACTTATCCACTTATGAAAGCCCCTTCCTCCTCGGGGAGGAAGGGGTTGGGGATGGAGGGGATCACAGGGGAAGAAATTCGTGGAACAGAAACAAATCTCTTAATCCACAGAATTTTTTCCTCCTCAACTTGGAGGGGAGTTTATTCTGGAAGCTTGTCGTGGCACTGGTACGCAAAGCGAGGATATGCCGACCGAGAGTTTGGACGGGTGGAACGAGCGATGCTTACCAGTGAAAGCAATGAATTCTGGGACACTGGCAAACTCGCCATCGGTGACCTAAAGAGTTCGTCAACAATCGGCTCGCGTGCCAGTGCCACGTCTATTCGGTTTCCACTTCAAAACTCCTTCATCGCTGCTCGTAACCTGACAACCTAATCATCAGAAATGCTCCACCTGCCCCTTGGCGAAGGGAGGGTCCACGAAGTGGAGGGTGAGGTACGAACCGGGGGATTGGTGGCAGTCATCGAACGGAACCAGATAACCTAGACAGCAGAATGCTCGTCCATCTCGCGCTTCTCCACGCCAACTTCAATGTCCGCGACTTCGGAGCGGTGGGCGACGGCACCACCCTGGACACCGTGGCCATCCAAAGAGCGATCGACGAGGCGAGTAAACAGGGCGGACAAGTCGTCATCCCCGAAGGAACGTTCCTCAGCGGAACGCTGCACCTCCGCTCCAATGTCGATCTCCATCTCGCCAAGGGCGCAATTTTGCTAGGAAGCGCCAGGAGGAAAGACTACGAGAAAGTGATCTGGTACTGCCTCCTCTCGGCCGATAAGGTCAAGAACGTCAAGATCACGGGTGACGGCACCATCGACGGCCAAGGCGCAAAGCTCGCCAAAGACGTGCTCCACATGGTGGAAACCGGCGAGATCAAGATTCCGCCCAAGGGATGGCGTCCCAGCGAACTCGACCGGCCCGAGATCATCGAGATGAACCATTGCGAGGACGTCGACGTGACCGGCGTCACGATCAAGAACTCTTGCTGTTGGGTTCAAACCTACCGCGATTGCAAGAACCTTTTCTTCAACAAGATGAAGGTCGAGAGCATGGCCTATTGGAATAACGACGGCATCGACATCCTCGACTGCAAAGGCGTCAAGATTTTCGAATGCGACTTCAATTGCGGCGACGACGGCATCTGCCTCAAGTCCGACGATCCCAAGTCTCGCTGCGAAGACATCGCCATCGGAAACTGCAAGATCCGCAGCAGCGCAAGCGCGATCAAGTTCGGAACCTCCAGTCACGGCGGATTCAAAGACGTGACGATCAACACCTGCGAAGTGCGCGATACCTTCCGGTCGGTCGTTGCCCTCGAGTCGGTCGACGGCGCGACGATGGAGAATATCGAAGTCGGCTACATCAAGGCGATTCACACCGGCAATCCGTTCTTCATCCGGCTCGGACACCGAACCATCAAAGCTCCCGTTGGCCGCGTCAAGAACATCTACCTGCACGACTTCGACGTCGAAGTTCCGGCTGGCCGCCCTGATCCTGGCTATCCGTTTAAGGGTCCGCAGTTCACCGAGCCGCACAACATCGAGCCGTCGTCGATCGTGGGTCACAAGGAATTCCCGATCGAGAATGTTCGGCTGGAAAGAATCAAGATTCGCTACCCTGGCGGCGGCTCGCAAGCCATCGCAAATGTTCCGATTACCAACCTCTCCAAAGTCCCCGAGCGGGCGGAAGAGTATCCTGAGTTCACGATGTTCGGTGAGTTGCCGGCGTGGGCATTGTACGCTCGCCACGTCCGCGGACTCAGCATTAAAGATTTCTCCGTGACTCTGGACGCCAAGGACTACCGACCGGCATTCGTGCTCGACGACGTGAAGGATGCGAAGGCGACGTCGATCTCAGTGAAAGGTGACGCCAATCCGACGCTCGTCACGAGAAATTCAACCGCCAAATTTCCGAGAAATGTTCGAGTAATAGCTGGCAAATAGGGAAGCCAAATGGGAGTTGTGGGCATCTTGCCCACACCTTCTTGCTACTTCGCTTCGATCCAGAACACGATATTCCCGTTTCCTCGGCAAAAGCCTTCGTAGCTCGAGGGCTTGACCGCGCTCACCACAAGCCAGTCTTTGTCGATCCATTGCCAGCTCAGTACCTCGTAGCCTTTCAGTCCGAGAACGTAATCCTCAAATCTTCGCAAACCGCCTTTGGGGTCCTTCATCAGCAACCTCGCTCCGAGATCGAGCGAGCTCATTGCAGTTGTTACCTGACAGAGCTTATAGCCATTCTTCCACGGATGCCAATTCACGTCGAGGATCTGATAGCCGTCAATGCCTTTTGGGGTTGGCATTAGCATGCGGATACGCTTGTCGATCTTGTCTTCATCGAATCTTTGCGGGAGATTCTTCGGAGGTTCTTGTATTGGCAAAGGCTTTGGTCTATTGGCCAGGACCAATTTGCCACCGACGATCCTTGCGTGATCGGTCGCGATTGGAGTATTTCGGACTTTCAGAATTGGATAGATACCATTGTAGGCAAAGCCAGTAACTTCCAAGCCGCCGAGATCATCCGCATTACGAAATTTGATCCGCTTGCCTTTGAGAACGATGAGAGGATCTTCGCCCCCATCCGAATGGCCGTAGTAGCCAGTACTACCCACCAGGGAACAATCCCGAAGTGCCTTGTGGCAATCGTATAAATGATCGGGGAGCGCTATCCGATGGGTGATGCGGAAGTGAACTGGCGAGCCGGATAACGCGACCAAGACGGCAATCATTGGTTAGCAAGACACGATTCAGAGTGAACCAGTTCCCATCGACCTGCCTCCGTAGCGAGGAATACTGAGATTCAAACGAAGCTAGAAAGAGGCGGAGGTTAGACTTCGATTGCCAACGTTGACATTTCGCGCCGAGACCTCAGCAAGAACACGATGCCAATTGCGAACAAGTATGCGCAAGGAATCAGCGTTAGCATGAACGCTAAGTGGTAGTCATAGTGGATTCTGCCAATCAGCTCGCTTATCCAGGGCGTATCGTACCAAGACTTTGAAACAGAAGATGGTATGACGGGTGCAGGCCCAAACTTGATGACTTCTCGAGTATGGATATGTGAAAACCACAGATGATCGTGAACCCACCCAATACCGTACGCCAATGCCGGAATCGGCATCGATAGCAGCACCAGGGCTCGACCTCGCTGAAAGTCCGTCATTACTTGCAATTGTTGCCGTGACGACCACGATCGATAGGCTTCTTGGCGCTGGCTTTGCCGCTTCTTTCGCTTCCTGCGCTTGAAAGAGGGTCTGAGAGAATTGGGACTCACAAAGCTTTTACCGCGTTCATAAAATGTTGTGGTGAGCCTCCTGACGAAGCGAATCGAAATCCGCATTCCGACCCTCGTCCTCATGTTGGCGGTCGATTCCGCCGCCCTCGGCCTCATCGCTGCCACTTACGACCCGAACCAAACTGCCATCTCGTGGCCGCTCTTTCCGTCCTTGCTGATTGCCAATGTCATCATCGCGATCGCGCGCAAGAAGAAGGACCGCCACCCTTTCCTTCTCGGAATATCGTTGGCCTGTTTCTTTTGCCTAGGTGCGACCTACGTCGAAGCGACGCATCCCAGCCGAAAAGTGCCGAACGAATTCGCCCTTCTCTATGGCCTGGTCGAGCTCGCCAACTTCTTTCTCTTCTTGGCAATCTTGCTCATCACCCTCGCGACCTGGCTCATTGTCCTGCTCGTCGAACGTCGAAGAGCGGCTAGGGCCGCTCATGCCGAAGATTCCGCCAGTCCTGAAACTCCTGATCATCAATGAAAAGTTCAGGCTTAGGCAGAAAGCCGACGAAGCAATCAGAAATTCCTAGTTCCTCGGCCGAGGCTCTGCAGTAGTCCGCACCGCCCGAACTCCATAGGTACATCGTGTGGCCTTCGGTGAATAGTTCGCGTACGCGACGAATCGTATTCGGCATGGGAATGCGTTTACTTCCCACCGTCCGAACCAGAGTGTCGTCGACATCCACGTAGATAACCACCAACCCATTCTAACCCGGGAGTTAACCTTCGCAATTAGCGAATTTGAGTGAAACTTTCTCCGACCCCTTAGGGGTCTCGGCCCGTAGCCGGGTGGTCGCAGTGAGGAACGAACGAAGACCCTCGGATGGAACCGATATTGTCCAAGTCCGAGGAGCGAAGCGACCCCGCCATTTTGGCGGCAGAAAAGCTGATTTAAGCCACGAACAAAAGTGGAAGAGTAATCCCGAATCCTGAATCCTAGTGCCTGACCTCCTGAAGCCTTAAGGTCGCCACAGGTACAATTCAAGGTCTTATGGACTTCAAAACCACCCTCCATCTGCCGGACGCGGAAGCGACGATACCGATGAAGGCGAATCTGCCTTCGCTGGAACCGCAGATTCAGAGCATTTGGAGCAGCGAGGAGATTTACCATAAGATTCAGCAGGCGCGAGAGACCGCGCCGGTGTACGTGCTGCACGACGGACCGCCTTACACAAACTCGCCGATCCACCTCGGAACGGCGATGAATAAAATCCTCAAGGATTTCGTCGTCAAAAGCCGAACGCTGATGGGCTACCGCGCGCCGTACGTGCCGGGATTCGACAACCACGGACTGCCGATCGAGCAGGCCGTGATGAAGAAATTCGCGGACAAGAAGATCACGCCGACGATCCCCGAACTGCGACAAGCCTGCCGTGAGCACGCGGCCGAGTACCTCAAGATTCAGTCGGAACAGTTCCAGCGGCTCGGCGTCTTCGGACTCTGGGAGAAGCCGTACACGACCATGGACTTCCGCTTTGAGGCGGAAATCGTCCGCACGTTCAAGCGACTTGTTCTCGGCAAATACGTGTACAAGGGCCTGCGCCCGACGCTCTGGAGCCCCACCAGTCGAACCGCCCTTGCCGATACCGAAATCGTTTACAACGACCACACCAGCAAGGCGATCTACGTTCGATTCCCGCTGCTTGAGGATCCGAACAAGATCTTCGAAGGAATCCCGAATGTCTTCACGATCATCTGGACGACGACCCCGTGGACGATTCCTGCGAACCTCGCGTGCGCCTTCCATCCCGAGTTTGAATACGACCTCATCAAGGTCGGCTTCAATCACTACCTGGTGCTGAAGGACCTCGCGCCTAAGATTGCCGAAGCGCTCGAGTGGGAGAATCCGGAAGTGGTCAAGACCCTCGAAGGCATCAACTTCGAGAACATGACTTTCAAGCACCCGATCTTCGATCGGCCGAGCATCGCCGTTATGGCAACCTACGTCACTACGGAAGACGGTACCGGCGTCGTCCACACCGCGCCGAGCCACGGCCGTGATGACTTCTACACCGGCCAGCAGTACAACCTTCCGGTTCCGAACACGGTGGACGAGAAGGGTGTGCTGACCCACGAAGCGGGTGAATTCGAAGGCACGTTCTACAAGAACTGCGACACTGTCGTGGTCGACCGCCTCAACGAACTCGGCATGCTCCTCAAGGCATACGACTACAGCCACAGCTACCCGTACGCGGAACGCGACGGCCAGCCCATCATCTTCCGGGCGACCGAGCAATGGTTCGTCTCGCTCGAGTTCGATGATCTCCGACAGCGCATGCTCGCGAGCATCGAGAGCGTCGATTGGTATCCGCCACAGGGCCAAAACCGAATCGAAGCGATGATCCGCAACCGACCCGACTGGTGTATCTCTCGTCAGCGTCCCTGGGGCGTGGGCATTCCCGTGTTTTACGGAAAGAAATCTCGCGTGCCGGTGCTCGATCCCGTCGCGATCGAGATCGTTGCCGAACTGGTGGAAAGGGAAGGATCGGATGCCTGGTTCACCAAGGATGCCTCCGAGATCCTGCCCAAGGAATACGTCCACCCCGAAACTGGTGAAACTGAGTTCGACAAGGAAACTGACGTCCTCGACGTCTGGTTCGACTCCGGTTCGACCTCGCTCTGCGTGCTGGAAGGCAACGTGTACAAAGAGTGGACGCAGCCCTGGCCGGCCGATCTCTATTTGGAAGGCTCCGACCAGCACCGAGGATGGTTCAACTCTTCGCTGATCATCGGCCAAGCCACACGAGATCACGCGCCGTACAAGGCGGTTCTGACTCACGGCATGGTTACCGATGGCGAGGGCCGCAAGATGTCCAAGCGACTCGGAAACATCATCGACCCAGTGGCGGTCTGCGACCAAAACGGCGCCGACGTGTTGAGATACTGGGTGGCGGGAACGGATTACGTCAACGACGTGCCATGCACGGATGCGATCCTGAAGCAGTTCGGCGAGAGCTATCGTAACATCCGCAACGCCTTGCGCTTCCTCATCGGCAACCTCAAGGGCTACGATCCGTCGATGGCCCCTGCAAAGCTGGAAGATCTCGACGAATGGATGATCGAGCAGATCGACCTGCTCGTCGACGAGTGCGTCTCCGACTACGAGTCATTCGACTTCGGTGCGGTGATGACAGGAGTTCACAACTTCTGCCGCCAGCAGCTTTCGGCGTTCTATCTGGACGCGATCAAAGACCACATGTACTGCGACAAAGAGGATAGCCCTCGCCGCCGCAGCACCCAGCAAGCCTGCTACATCGTCGCGAAAGCGCTGACGCAGCTGGTTGCTCCGGTTCTGGTTCACACCGCGGAGGAAGCGTGGAAGACGATGCACCAGACGATGGGAGTTCCGATCGATTCGGTGTTCCTTTCCGTTTACCATCGGCCCGATGCGTCGCGGCTGCAAGACATCGAGGCATCGGACATTCAGGTTCGATTCTCGGTTCTACAAAACGTCCGGCAAAACGTTAATGGCGCTTTTGAGACGTTCAAAGGCACCGACGGAATCAAGAATTCCCAGGAAGTGGTGGTTTACATCACCACCGACGAAGAAACGAAAGCGGCCCTGGAAACCTTCACGAGACCAGAATTGGCGAACTTCTTCAAGACCAGTTGGGTTGAACTCTACGACGGCAATCCGGAGATTCGGTTCGAGAAATCTCGGTACAACGAGTGTGTGCGTAGCCGCGTTCGACGTCCCGACGTCGAAGAAGTTGAAGTCGACGGAGAGAAGGTGCATTTGAGCAAGCGAGACAGAGAGGCGATCGGCGTTTGAAATTCAATCGCTTAGCCGTGTTTTGGGGGGTGTTTGCCGTCATGGTCCTCCTCGACCAAGCGCTGAAAGTTTGGGTGCGCAATCACCTCAACATCGGCGAGTCTTGGCGGGGAGGTCCGCTTCCCGGCATCTTCGAGATCACCCTAACCTACAACAAGGGAATCGCCTTTGGCATGTTCCAGGGTGGTGCACTCCTCATGACCCCGGTCGCCATCGTGATCGCTGGGTTTGCAATTTACACCATCTACAAGAATCCCAAGGAGTCGCGATGGAGCACAGTAGCGCTGGGGCTTCTTGCCGCCGGCGCGATTGGAAACCTTTACGACCGCCTCTTCCATTGGGATAAAGGCGTAACCGACATGTTTCTGCTCCGCCTGGCGAACATCACGCACGGACGATTTGGCGACTTTCCGGTGTTCAACATCGCCGACTCCTGCATTTCGGTCGCAATGGTGATGCTGCTGATTACGTGGATGAAGCACCCGAACGACGGGCAGAAAGCTTACGAGACACAACAACAATTGTCGGAGCAAGAGCCAGGGCCGGCAGATAGTTCGCCGTTGGAATCCTTTTCAAATCCAGTAGCGACAGACCAATCGCAATCATAATCGGTCCGCCCGTTCCCTCGAATTCGTTTAGGAGGCTGGTGTCTTCTCGCAAAAACGACAGCGATTTTGCCGCCAAGGTAATTCCGCTTTGCACGATCAAGATAAAGACGGCCGAAAAAATCACTCCGACACCCATGGTCGCGGCGAGAAAGATGGAGGCGACTCCATCGAGAGTCGATTTTAGATTCAGCAATTCGCTTTTGCCTTCGAGACCGTCTTGAATACACCCGAGGATGGTCAAAGGACCAACGCAAAATAGGACACATGCCGTCACCATCCCTTCGCTGAATCTTCCCCCACCTCCTACCGACGTCTTAACCCACTCGGCCAGATGATCGAGTCCAAATTGGATGTGGAGAAGCAGTCCAAGGATCCCTCCCACTGCGATCGACCCGGCCACGATCAGCACATTCTTGGATGCGAAGAACATTTTCATTCCAATGCCAATCGTGACCAGGCCCAGGCCACTCAGGGCGATTGATTGAGCTTCGGGAGGCAATGCCTTTCCGATAGCGAGGCCGATTAAGGAGCCAACCGTTACGGTCGCAGTGTTCAGAATCGTGCCTTTCAAATCTCCTCCTTTGGTGCGGTCGCATGCGCGCCCACGGACAAAACTATAATCCCCCATGCCGCGTTCGCCGTCATCGCTACCGGGAAGTTTAGCGCGACCGGCAGGGAATACATCGCCATCGTGACGGGTCCGAAGTACATCCAGCACGTCACAAGCAGCGGCATGAACCGTTTCCAAAACTCGCCTTGGCGTAACGCCTGCTTTGTGAGAGCCCACGAAAAGCCGGTGTCACGGTAGAGAAAAGTGATCGCCGCCAGGGGCATCGAAACAAGCGGCGAATAGAGAAACATATCGGTCGCGACCTTCTTCGCGACTGAGTCCAAGTGCGGACCATTGCCGTAGGCGTGACCCATCCACGTGTAAAGGTAATCCACCGAGAGGCCGATGACGGCGAAATAGACCAACCGCAGAAGCAGATCGCGCCAGGTCATCCGCTGCGTTTGTGTTCCCGTAAGGCGCTTGGCGAGTTCGGGAATGAGGATACTCACGAACCAAATGGTGCCAACGACAAAGACTTGAGGGCCGATCTTCGCGCGAAATTCTTGCACCCGCTCCGGCAGGTTCTGCATGCCCGGAACGGTGTAGAAGATCACCACGAAGGCGACGAAGCAAATCTGGATGAGCACGATTGCTCGCCAACTGCTCTTGACGGACTTAATTCCTGGTTGGGCAAGAGCGCGAAGATTCAACAGTTCGTTGTACCTTTTCAGGACATCGGTACGTTAAGAAGCAGGCTGGAAGCCTGCACTTCATGAGGGCCCTGGATTCCGATCAAAACAATGGGTTAACTGTCGTGGAAGATTCATTGCTTGGAGGTGGTGGCGGGCGTTGAGGAAGGCGGGATTCCAGCCTGCATCTCACCTCATCCAAACGAAAATCAAATCGCAACGATCTATGCTGAAGCTATGAAGGGAATCTCCACTATGGCCATCGCACTCGTTACTCTCGCTCAGGCTTCGGCCCAAGGCAATGTGGCTAAAGAGTGGGCCGTGAGCCTCTCCGGCGGACACTCCACCGACCAGCGGGACCATGGACGTCCAGTGGTTCTCGTCGCCGGGGGACTTGGGGTCAAGCCCGAGGTGTTTCGTGAGGCGTTTAGCCACGTCACTCCTGCGCCGGGCGGACGCGAGCCCGATCCGCGCCAGGTTCAGGAGAACAAACAAGCCTTGCTTTCGCGCCTCGGTCAGTTCGGAGTCACCAACGAACTCCTCGACCGAGTCTCGAATTACTATCGCTACCGGCCCCAGCAAGGCGAATTGTGGCCGACGAAAGAAGCCAAAATCGAGGCTACGGTCGTCAACGGAAAGTTGATGGGCTTCAAGGTTGTCGATGGCGGCTCGGGGTACTCTTCCGCGCCAACGATAAGCGTGGCCGGGCATCCGGAAGTGCAAGTCGAAGTCGTGTTGACGTACGGCAAAGACCTCAAGAAGAATGGCTCGATCTCAGAAGTGAAGCTGAAGAGTTGATCGACCTGGCAGCGAGATAAATCTCGTCCCGCCGAAACTTTGTTTCCTTGCCCTCGCAAGCTCGGCGGGATCCGATGGCAGGACAAAGCGCCGATGAATCGACGCACTCCCAAAGAAGGCTTCAGGTATTTGAGAGTGCGTGAATTTATTCGCGCTTTCGAGGAGTCGAGATTCATCTCGACCCATACTCTCCCAACTCACAACTCAAAACTGCATTTCAGGTACACCATAGTGTCCCGCATGCCCAACGTCCACTACGAATTGATCGCCGTTTGCCCGCACACCAAGGCGCGGCGTGGGCGGCTGCACACCCCGCATGGAACGGTGGAGACTCCATTCTTCATGCCGGTCGGCACGCAAGGTACGGTCAAAACGGTTGGTTCGGAGGACATCGAGGCGATGGGATTCCAGCAAGTCCTTTCGAACACCTACCATCTTCACCTTCGACCCGGAGCTGATCTCATTGAAAGGTTTGGCGGCCTGCACAAGTTCATGTCTTGGAACGGTGCAATCCTCACCGATAGCGGCGGCTACCAAGTCATGTCTCTCAGCGATATGCGCTCCATCGACGACGAAGGTGTGAAGTTCAAATCCCACCTCGATGGCACCGTGCATTTCCTCACCCCCGAGCGGAGCATCCAGATCCAGGGCCAGCTCGGCGTTGACATCTCAATGATGCTGGATGAATGTCCTCCGTACCCCTGCACTCGGGATGAGGCCGCCAACGCCATGCGAAGAACCCATGACTGGGCGCATCGAAACCTGGCCGCTCGAAAAGACGGTCAAGCCATCTTCGGCATCGTGCAAGGCGGCGTCCACGAGGATTTACGAACCGAATCCGCCCAATATATTTCTGAGCTTCCCTTCGATGGCGTCGCCATTGGCGGTGTCAGTGTCGGTGAGCCAACCGAAATGCAGTATCCCGTGGTTCAACACACTGCTCCATTGTTGCCCCAGAACAAGGCGAGGTACCTCATGGGCGTAGGGCACCCGAAGGACATCCTCCACGCCGTCGCCTGCGGAGTGGACATGTTCGATTGCGTCCTCCCAACCCGCATGGCCAGGCACCACTGCCTCTACACTCTCCAAGGTCGAATCAACTGCCTCAACAAGAAGTGGGAAGCGCAGGATGGCCCATTCGATGAAGGGAGCGTATTCCCTCAAACCGAACGGTATTCGGCCGCCTACGTAAGACATCTGTTCAAAGCTGGAGAGTCGCTTGGCGCCAGGCTTGCCTCTCTCCACAATCTTGCCTTCTACGCAAGGCTCATGCAAGACGTTAGGTCGGCCATCGAAAGCGGCACGTGGCCCGACCTGGTCGAGAAGTACAAGCTCGCCTAATCCCCGCAAAAACGCCAGAACTGACCCGGTATAGATACGGTTATCAGATCGTTTACCCTCCGCAACCGGCCATCGAAATGCCGATTTGCGATTGGAGGGGAAACTCGTGGATCGTAAAATTACTTTAGGCGCTTCGTTCGCCATTGCAGCATTCTGTCTCGTTGGGCAAGCACACGCTTTTTCGACGAATCTCATCAACTTTCCAATCGCCGATATTCTCAAACATCGCGAAGGACTCTACACGGTGCAAGCCAACGGCTTTGCTCGAAATGTCAACAAAGGCTTCACCTGGGGTCAAACGGCGACAATCGGTCTCTACGACATCGGCGAGATCGGAGCGAGCCAGGACTTCATGGGACACTTGGTTTACGATGCCAAGGTGCAGCTCCTGGACGACCAGAAGCGAAGTGGCACGATCAGCTTTGGAATCGCGGCGTACGATGCCAACGCCAAGACGAACGACGCATATGTTTCGTTCCGCAAGGACTTTGCGAACTTCCGATTCCATGCTACGGCATATCGCTCAGACAAGGTCTTCGGCGTTTTCGGTTTGGACTTCGGCTGTTGCTGCGGATGGTCGGGCGCCATCGAACATCAGACAGGAAGCAATAGCCAGACCTGGGTTGGATTTACATCTCCACAGATCACGAAAGGATTGAGCGCAACGCTTACGTCGCGATTGCCGTGGGATGGTGGTTCAGGACCTCAATATCAATTGATCCTGAACTACGGATTTCGATTCTAAGCCTTACTGAGCCAGCTTGATCTGGTCTCGCTTGACCATGTCGCCATCGTGGAGGTTCTCCTTCCCGATGGTGACGGTGTCGCCCTTTGCGAAGAGCTTAACCGTGCCGCAACCCGTGTGTTGGGTGGACAGCGTGATGGTGAATTGCTTGCCGTCTCGGCGGATCACCAACGTATCTTTGACTTCGCTGCCCAATCGGAAGGCAGGAGTGAGTTTACGGTCGACGGAAACGACCTCATAGGTTGAAGAAAAAGTGCTGAGTGCCATTAAAATCATTGTTCAAAAAACTCCGATAAAAACACCGATGCAACCCCTGTGCCAATGGGTTGCTTCGAACTCATTATATACCCCGTTAGGGTATTTCTACTCGTCGATACGCGAGAAGTAGATCACGGTGACCGTGTGGTTCGGCGTGATCAAGTCTCCGTAAACGCGGCTGAGTAGGCCTATGACGTCGTCTTGGCTCCGGAATTCGGGGTTTTCCCGCTCGATGTCCCGGGGGGAAAGTTCGGAGATTGGCTTGACCTCGACTCGATCGAGGATCGCAGAATAGAGTTTCTGCCTTCGACCGAAGCGAGGACCGATGGTGACCCACACAATCATGCCCTCTTCGTACTTGGCGGACTTATCGCCCATGCGAATGGTGACCGTTTTTCGGTTGTTTTTCAAAACGTCGCCGTAGAGATCAGAGTAAAAGTTAAGAGCAAACATTGGGTCCCACTACATTGTTGCGGAAGTGAAGGTCAAAACGCAAATGTCGATAGTTCTTTGGTTGGTGGTCATCATCGCGATCTTGTATGTCCTTGGCCTTGTTGCCGTCGCATATTTGTTCGTCTATCCCTTTCGTACGCCAATTTTCATCTCTCCGGGCTTTTTAGGTTCACCGCAGGAGTCTGTCGAGTTTAAGGATTTGGGTACCGGGAGATTGTTGCGAGGGTGGTTGGTGCCGCACGAGTCTCCCTCGATAGTGGTAGTCGCCGGGCACGGGTACATGATGAACCGGGCCGAACTGGCGCCATTGGCGGCGCGATTTGCCACCCTGCCGATCGCGTTTCTGTTCTACGATTTCCCCGCCCACGGTTCGTCTCAGGGCCGCCGGTCGGGATTTGGCGTTCGCGAGCGGACGGCGGATGCGTCGGCAGTTGCGTTTGCCCGGTCACGATATCCTTCGGCGAAGATTGTCCTGATGGGTTCGAGCATGGGCTCGGCCGCATCGGCGTTTGCGTTGGCCGAGGATCCCTCGCTGGCGGATGGACTCATTCTGGATTCTTGCTATGATCGATTGGTGGACGCCCTTTCGGGATGGTGGTTGTTCATCGGCGGCCGGACCTTGCGGTACTTGCTGACCCCGGCGGCATTGTTTGGGATGCCGATGGCGCGGGTGAATGCCTATCAAGTTGTGGTGTCCCGGGCGTTGGCCAAAGTCTCGGTCCCGACGTTGGTGCTGCACGGGAAGTGCGATACGCTCGCACCGGTTTCGCATGCGGAATCCAACCTAGCTGCTTTGCAAGGCGAAAAACGGTTGGTGGTATTTGAGGACTGCGACCACTCGGAGGCAAGGTGGGAACAGCCGGAGCGGTACTTCGGGGAAGTGGAGGAGTTCCTGAAGAAATTCCTGTAGTCGGCTACGCCTTGGCTTTTGATTTTGGCAGTCGAGAGAGACGGAGTTCTTCGGTGGCAGCCACGAGATCGACGGTCTTTCCGGTCTGAAAAGAAGTAAAGGTCAGTCCGGTGAGATCCATTACTTGCTGGTCAAGTTCAAACACATTCTCATAGCTCCCGTTGTAACTTACGATGTCGCAATTGTCGAGGTAAATCAGTCGGGTATACGATGCAGGTCCAACCTCGGCTCGAAGTTCCTTGACTTGACTTGCTTTAAACACTCGATGAGGACGCTTGCCACCTCGGTAGCTGGCAAAAGTGTCTCCTTCGAGCTCGAGTCGCGGGCAGAGCCGGACCGTTTCCATCAAAAAGAACAGGAGTCCGGCGAAGATAGCTCCGCCCAAGAGCGTTGCGAAATACGAGAATGTGCCGAAGTCGTGCCGATGGCTTAGTCCATCCAGAATGGGATTAATTACTACAATCGCGAGCGGAATTGTTGTCGCCTGAAGAATTCTCCATTTCCGGCTCGGTACCGGAGGCTTTGCAATAAGAGTCGGCATCGTAGCTATTGCCCATTGTAACTGGAATTGCCTCGTAAGCCAATCCGCAAATCGTGCTCCCCATCGTCATTTCGCACTCAATGCCGGTCCAAAACGACCTAACGGTTGAACCTTTGCCGAACGGATTGGTCACAATCAACGTGACATTAAGTCATGTTGCCGATGGAAGAAGAAGTCCCGTCCCCCGAACTCATTCAGTTTCACGCCCTACTCGAGAACGCATTTCCCGAGCATTCAGTTGTCGTGCAGCCCTTAGAGTCCGCCGAGTCGTACCTCAATGAAGTACGAAATCTGAATTTCAATGGTCAAGACTGGCGGCTTGTGGAATTCCCTGAGGATGAAAGCGACGCGATCGCACCGGCCTTCGATCTCCTCGATAACGAGGCCAAGAAGTACTACATCGCGGCGTACATGCGGGAATCTGTCGTCGATCCGTACTACCAGCCGGGGTGCCTCATGCACCTGAAATCCTTTGCCCGAGAGGGCGGCATGCTGAGCCAGATGACGCCATATCAGCGTGAGAGCGTGGTTTGGTACTGCGAGCAGGTCGAGGAGCAGATTAATGAGTTGGGAATGATGGACCGCATCGGCCGAGGCGTCGACCTCGTCACCGTGAAGTGGCTGAAGGGTTTGATTCGGAATACGGTTTGGTAATTTCTGAGCGCTTAGCGTTGAGCGCTTAGCTCTTAGCAAAACCTACGTGGCACTGGTTCCGACCCCTGCGTTGAACGGAGTGACGCTGGGAGAAACCAGTGTATCGCTGCCTCGGGCCGAATATACGAGATGGGCCGAACGAAAGAGAAAAGCCGAACGAATTCCCAAGCTTAAAGGATCATATGAGAATTCCTGTCGTGGCACTGGTACGCAAAGCGAGGTACGAGTGGCGCTTACCAGTGCAATTTCTGTACGAAACCCGTTTACCCCCATCCCAGCCCTTCCCCCTTTAGCTCATCGATCGATGCCGGACGTTTGCGGCAAGCGTCGCGAAAAGGGGAAGGGTTAATTTGAAAAATGAAAAAGCCCCGCAGTTGCGGGGCCCTTGACATTGTGAATGGAAAAGCTTATTCAGCGGCCGGAGCTTCTTCCGTCTTCTTCGGAGCGGCTTTCTTGGCGGCTGGTTTTGCAGCAGGCTTAGCGGCGGCTTTCTTCTCTTTCTTTCCACCGGCGGCAGCTTCGGCCTTGGCTGTTCGCACAGCTTCCTTGATAATCTGTTCCTTGCGGTGTCGCTTGGCTCGCAGTTCTTTGTTTCGTACTCGCATCGTTTTTCCTGCGAAAAAGGATACCCGGTTTGAGCCTATGCGCAATAGGTCTGAGTTCGAAGCCAGGACATATACAGTGTCGGAACGTACTCACCCGTGCTCTCCGAGATGATTGTCCTCGAGATCGGAATGGCTGATCAGTGTAGAGAGCTGATATAGGTCTGCATCTATCGAAAGACTTGACTGATTTGCTGCAAGTCTTCGGCGGTTGGAACCGCGACGCCAACTTTCCGAACCACGCTCGCCGCCGTGTGGGTAGCGAGGCGAAGCGCCTCCGCATTGATAGGACCGCAGGTGGCACAAAGGGCCAAGGTTGCAATGACCGTGTCGCCCGCGCCGGCCTCGTCATACACTTCAACTCGAATCGCAGGCACGCTGAACGCATCGTTCTCGTTCGCCGCTACCATGCCGCTCGCTCCAAGCGTAATCACCAAAGAATCGATCTCGAGCTCTCGCCGAAGTTTCTTGGCGGTGTCGATCGCCATGTCGTCGGAAATTGGACTGGCGTAACCCATGGCAGAGGAGGCTTCGAATCGATTCAGACTTACCAAATTGGCTCCATGGTAGAAGTGAGCCGTGCCCGGCTTGGCGTTGGCAACGACGGGCACTCCAAGCTTTTTGCCAAGCGGGATAATTTTCTCGATAACGGGACCAGGAATCGCGCCCTTCTGGTAATCGCTCAGCAGCAACACAT
>CAMFIS010000050.1 GCA_945952345.1 uncultured Fimbriimonas sp. | reverse complement strand
AGCCAGCTTCGTTCGAACGCACAAGTCGTCGTCCTCAAAGTTACCGATTCCGAAGATCGGGTCGAAACCACCAACGGTCGAAAGGCACGTTGGAGACATCACGAAGCAGAGTCCTCGTACTTGATTCCAAGGCGTCGCTCGGGACTTATTCTTATGAAGATGGTCGTTCGCGGCGCGCATCAGCGAAACTAGGTCGGTATAAGCTCCAATCTCGACCAACTGCTTGCCGGCAACCTTGTTGCTCACCACGCCAAGGAGGCCCGGCTTCTGGTCCAGAGCCGTCAACTGCATGTAGGCGTAAGCCAACTCGCTAAGGCAGCCAAGCGACGGATACACATCGTCGTTGGTTACGCCAAAGAGATCAAATCCGCCCTTCTTCTCAAGGTAGGCAAGGCCCTGGTTGGCGCCTTGGCCATAGCCACGGTTTGTATCGTTCTTGATGAGGGTGACGACGTTCGGGAGTTGGGCGGCAAAGTCGCGCCACTTCTTCTCATTCTCCGCGTCGGTGTTGTTCATGACGACGGCAAATTCGACTTCGCCAGGGTAGTAAGTGAGGTAAGCAGAAATGCTTTCGATTCCCATCTGAGCATTGTTGACAGTGGGCATCGAGAAGCCAATCTTGGGCCACTTGGGCAGGTCGCCATCGCCGATGACAGCAACTGTGAACCAAGCGTCGGTGTCGAGACCCTCGTAGAGTCGGCCCGGCAGCATCGTGCTCTGGCTGAGGAATCGAACCTGTCGGTCGGGAAAATGCGACGTAATCAGTTCGGCAAACTCTTCCGCCGTCCACTCGATCGTGTGATAAGGATTCGTCGGCTTGTCGCCCAGCTTGGCGTTTGGGTCATACAGCTTTCGGTTGGGAGTGCTGATGATAATCCGTCCGGTACAAGCCTTCAGCGCTTCAAGAAACTTCTCCGGATCGGGCAAGTGCTCGATCGTCTCAAAACTGGTGACCATTTCCGCCTTAGAGTAGTCATAGGTGCACGCGTCTTCGACCGTACATTGAATCCTCGGGTACGCCTCATTGGCATGGTTGACGGCCTCATCGGACACGTCCACGCCATAGCTTTGCTTGGAGAAAATCGAGCCGTAATCCGTACCGTAACCTTCGCCACAGGCTGCATCGACTACCACCGCATCTTCGTACCAAGGACGGAAGTAGAGGTATCGCTGCCAGTGGGTAGCTTGGGTTGCATAGTCGCTCACGAATGGGATCATTCGTTCGCCAGTCCAGGCGAGGGATTTGGCTGGAGTGCTCATTGTTACTCCAAGTTTCGGCAGGATCTGGTCGAACTCAAGGTTCGCAAGCGCAGAAGTTGAAGTATTTTTCGAGGTTAACCTAATTGCCGCGAGTGAAGTCCACTGTCCTACCGCTGGGCCCCGCGCTGCATTCTCCGGCGATACCCGCGACATAATGAAGAGGATGACACTGCGAGTTCCTTTCGAAGGATTTGTCGATGCGGTTCGACGAAATCTCAGCACCCACGACGCCTACGTCTACAAGGACAACACGCGCATCATCGTTTCGGCCGGGCAAGGCGATAAGCGCATGGTGGTTATTTCTGCTGCCCACATGCCCGAAGACGACGTCCGCGCCAAGCTTCACGAAGAAGGGCTTCACGTTTATAGCGGCATCTGGTCCATCGCCGACGACTTAGAGCTGCTCGAAATGCCGTACCTCGGCGCAGTGTCCTATCGAGCTTCGAGAGATAAGACCGCGCTCTGGATCGATGCTTACCCAACCCAACCAACCGAGGTTCAGGTTCTCCAGGACATGTATGAAGAGTTCAAGGAAAACCAAGAGATCGACGACGTCGGATTCGATACTTTCGAGCAATCGGCCCAAGCGTCGGTTTTGGTTCTCACACCAGAACAGGTGGAGAGTTTCTTCACCGCCAAGCGCCTGAAAGGGCTCTAGGCATGGTGCATCGCGGCGTCACCGGGGGGCTGCCTAGCAAGGTCGACCACCCGTCTTGGAAGCTCGTATCCGACAGCATCAAAGCGCTTCCAACATGCTGGATCCGTGAGGATTTCCTCTTCTGGGAAGTGTGTTGGAATCCAGGCTCGGTGGGAGACTCAACCCGGCTAGACGCCGTTCTCAAGCTCGCCGTCAGCTCCGGCAAGAAGCTGATGCTCAACGTCGTCCCATGCCCTCATCCGACTTCCGAAGGATGGCAGAAACTCGTGGGCGGAGCGTGGGATAACTGGATGCGCCCGGACTTTCGACTATGGGAAGCCATTCGGGATACGTTGCAGATGGCGATTGACCACTGCGTCGCGAAGTGGGAGGAATATGGCGGTGCGAAGGCAGGTCTCGTGTTCGAGTGGTACAACGAACCGGCCACCGGTCATGCCAGCGGGGGCAACGCGGCTCGCGAACCCAAAGGCACTTGGAACGCCACCTTCCACACGTTTTGCAACTTCCTCCTTACGGGTCGCGACCGGGTGACTTTCCACGGCTACAAGCTGGTCGGTCCCACCCTATCCATGTTTGGAGAAGCCGATGCCGAGGCGGTCGAACTCAAGTCCGCGGTCAGCGCCCACGGCGAGTGGTGGAGCCGCATGCAGCGTCGCTGTGTCAACCTCGGAATCTATCTGCCGAAGGCGGTCCGTTCGCCCGAGGAGGCCGCCGAACTGTACCGAGCGGAGTTGGAAAGGATTCTCGGCGTCGTCAAGTCAATCGACTTACCTGTGCCTAAATCGCCGATCCGAATCCATGAATGGTACGTTTCCAAACCGATGCTGGGATACCGGAATGGCGAATGTGACGATGCCTTCCGAGCCGACTGCATCGTCGCGATAGGAAAAGTGATCGGCAGCTATCGAGATATCGAAGCTGCCTTCTTCTTTACTCACTACTTTCCACCCGAACTTTCCAAAACTCCTTACGATGAGCACAGCGCCTTCAGCGGCCCGGCTCGGACCGCAATGACGAAATTCCTGGTGGGCCGTTAGGAGAGACCTTTCGACTTGAAATACTCAAAGCTCTTCTGAACGGCTTCGAGCGGCGCACATGGGCTCTCGTCGAGTTCGATCGCGCCGAACGGAATGTTGTTGGCGGCGGCAAATGCGAGACAGCCATCCATATCCACCGTGCCATCTCCGGCAATCGTCCAAATCGGCGAGCGCGATTGGTCGACGTCTTTCAGGTGGAGCATCTTCACGCGGTCGGCGTGAGCGTTGAGGAAGGCAACTTCGTCCTTACCGCCAACCTTGACCCAGGCGACGTCGACTTCAAAGTTCATGATGTGAGCAGGGATGATGTCCATCAAGTGCTCGAGGCCGGTCTTACCTTCGAAGTCCTTCAGTTCGAAGTCGTGATTGTGATAGAGGTATTGGAAACCGGCGTCGTGGGCCTTCTGTCCGGCATCGATCAGCTTATCGGAAAACGCCTTCAGGGTATCCAATGAGGCGAAGTTGTCCGACGAGATCCACGGCATGATGATGGTCTTACAGTCCAGCTCATTCATCACATGGAAGAGTTCGTCGGGAGTCTCAAACTCGGCCATTCCGTAGTGAGCGCCACTGACCTTGAGGCCAGTCTCATCGAGAAAGCCGCGCCAATCTTTGACCGATTCGCGATTCAAGCCGCCCAACTCGACGTACTCCAAGCCGAAGGACGCAATCTGCTTGAGCGTGCCGAGAGTGTCCGCCGCGATTTCATTGCGGACGGTGTAAAGTTGGGTCGAAATTCGCATTACGACCCTATTATGAAAGGCTTACGTCGAGGGAGTGTTCGACCGGGTCGGATCTTTAAAATATTCGTTCGTTAAGACTTCGTCGATCCAATTGTGGTTCTCAAGGTCTTGCACGTCTTTCTTCTCTCGATCCTCGACGGCCATGATCTTCTCTCGGGGAACATCGGCGACGTATGACAGGACTCCGTTACGAACTCCACGCAAGGTCACCATCGCCGCATTGTTGTCATATTCCATGGCGGCATCGGCCAGGATGGCGCCGATGTATCGGCCGTGCTCATCATTGCTGACATTGTAGGTGAGGATCAAGCTCTTCTCGCGCGGATCGACGATCACGCTGACGATGTGCTTGCCAAATTTGGTGCGACCGGCCAACTGCTCCAGAATTCGCTGGTCCTCGACGACCGTCAGCGGATTTTCTTTGGGCGATCCCGTCGACTTCGTTTCCTGAATCGTCGGAGTGCTGGCTGGCGCGGGGCCTGGGTCATTCGTTGGTAGGGTTACGCCCGACGTCTTTGGGGTCGTAGTGACCGTGCCAAAGTCGGTTCGAGTTGGGTTCGTAGGCGAAGCAATCTTCTCGGAAATCGGAGGATTCTTGGCCACGACTTTGTCGCTAGGTGACTTCATGCCTGCGATGTAGGCAATAGAGCCAATCGCAAGGACGCTGGCCGCGACGGCTAAATAGAGCCACGGTGAAGTTCTATTGCCGCTCAAGACCAAAGCGCGGTTCTTGCCAGCTTGGCCGGAAATATCCAGGGCGGCCTGAACTCGATTCAGCTTCACTTGGACGCCGGGTGCAGTTCGATCCAAGTCGAGCGCGAGCGAGTACCATTCGGCCGCCGGCGCCAAGTCACCCTGCTCCGCGTGAAGGTCGCCCATCATAACGTGAGCATCCACGCTCTCCGGGAATCGCTTTAGGATCGAAAGACACAAAGTTTTCGAACTGGAGAGATCGCCGCGGATACGCAAAAGGTTGACCCGTGCAAGTTCGGATTGGAGGATTTGTCGGTCGTCGATTACCGCCGAGCCTATGGTCGTCGTCGTGTCGCCATCGATGTTCATCTTATTTTCCTGTACTGCCGAACCCGCCCGATCCCCTATCGGTTGAGTCCAGTGTCGCCACCTGGTTCCACACAACACGGGTAACTGGAGCTACCACGAGTTGTGCGACTCTATCTCCTCTTTCAAACTGTACAACTTTTGTACCAACGTTGATGAGAATAGCTCGTATTTCTCCGCGGTAATCTGAGTCGATAGTCCCGGGCGAGTTCACCATGGCAATTCCGTGGTTCAATGCGAGCCCGCTTCTCGGCCGCACTTGGGCCTCAAAACCCTCGGGAAGTGAGATCTTTACGCCGGTAGGAACCGCGCGTCTTTCCATTGGCTGGAGCTCGAATGCTTCGGTGCAGCACAGGTCCATTCCCGCCGATCCTTCGGTCTGATATTTCGGCTCGATTCCGCCATCCAGCAATTGAATATCGATAGAGATTCCCATCCTTCCTCATTTTGCCCGGTTGAGAGCCATGGGGGTGCGCACCGCATGGAATACTTAGACCGTGCGAATCGAGCATTTGGGAGAAACTGCGTACATCCTCCGCAATCTGGAGGTGGAACCTCACATTCTTGCTCGATCCATCGAGCTATCCGGCGTTCCCGGAATCGAAGAGATTGTGCCCTCGATGGAAACAATCGGTCTGTACGTAAACCCAGACTTGTTCGACCCAGAACGCCTCGCCAGCGTCAAGCTTGCGCCACCGGGAAGAGGAGCGAACTACCAGGTCCCGGTCTTTTTCGACGGTCCGGATCTTCATGAAGTGAGCAAGGTTGTTGGCGCTGAACCCGAGTTCGTGGTCAAAATCTTTTGCGACCAACTCTACACGATCGTAGCGATCGGCTTTCTGCCTGGTTTTCCGTACATGAAAGGACTTCCCCAAGAATTAATGGCCATTCCTCGCCGGGGTGAGCCAAGAATCAAAGTGGAGGCGGGGTCGATAGGAATTGCCGCCGGGCAGGCCGGAATTTACCCCCAAGAGTCACCTGGCGGCTGGAATCTTATTGGGGTCACGCCGCTGAAGATCGCGGACCGAGCGAAGAATTTCTTCCCCCTGAATCCAGGCGACACCATCAATTTCGTGGAAGTTCAGAAGCCGCAATTCGAGGCTCTGAAGCACAAAACCTTGCTCGACTATGCCAACGATTGACCTGAATGCCGATATTGCCGAAGGGTTTCCAAACGACCAGGATCTTTTGCGCATTATCAGTTCAGCCAATATTTGCACTGGCCATCATGCGGGCGATCCGGATTTGACGAGCGAGACCGTGCGCTTGGCCCGTGCCCTTGGAAAGAGACCGGGTGCCCACGTTGGTTTTCCCGACCGGCAGTCGATGGGTCGCCGTGAGCTCGAAGAGGGATATCCGATGGAATGGATCGAGTCGGTTGCCATCCAAATTCGGGCCTCGAGCAACTTTGCATACATCAAGCCGCATGGCGCGCTTTTTCACTGGCTAGCAAATGATCCGGATAGTTCCAAATACCTGTGGGACGTGTTGGAGGAGATGGAAAAACCGTTCATGGGTCTGCCGGGTACAGGGCATGAAGTCCAATGCCGGCGTCGAGGATTACGCATGATCAACGAGGGCTACTGCGAGCGGGGATACGATTCGAACGGAATGCTAATTCCGCGCACGTCACCAGGTGCCATCTTGCATGACCTCGATGCGATTTGCGATCAAGCAGTGAAGCTTGCCGCGAAAGTGGATTCCATTTGTGTCCATGGCGACCGCGATGATGCTGTCCAGGTGGCGAGCGCGGTAAGGCGCTCGCTGGAGCAAGCGGGTTACCAGGTGGTGGCATGAGCCTGAAGGTCATCAAGAAATTTGGCCACATACACAAGATCGAGAAGGCGTTAAAGCTTCGTAAGCAGGGAGTTCCGCCCGGCGGTCCCATCGATCCCTTTACGCCGGAAATCGTCCGCGCGGCGCTGCTTCACGATCCTGATTCGACGCTTGTCGAGGTCATGGGGACCATCGTGTTCGAGGCGCGCCGTCCAATGTCGGTGGCTTGGATGACCCCCCAGGGCGGTTTTGTGCGCTACCTGCGAAAGTTCGAGCGAATCCGCGTGACCTGCGTCGGAGAATTCGCGGGCTACCTGGGCTTTACGCCCAAGATGATGCCCGAACGAAACTTGGAAGGCATGTTCCCGCCGGTTCACCAGTTGCGATACCTGCCGCTAGAACATCATGAAATCTTTCATGCTAAGTCGACGCTAAACATGAGCCGAATTGGATTCAAATTTGATTGCGAACTGCCGGCGATCAACGTTCAAGGAGCTAGCGAGCCTGCGTGTCAGGGCCTAATCCAGCAAACGCCAAGCGGTCAAATCATCGTCTTGGGGCCCGACGGCCCGGTGACCGGCGGCTACCGAAAACTCGGCGTGATTATTCGAGCCGACTGGCCCTTCCTCGCTTCGATGAACTACTTCGAGGAGTACGAACTCGTGCCTGTTAACATGGACATCGCGACGAAGGCGTACAACAATACGATGGCTGAACTGCAAAAGCGATGCAAGGTGCTGCGTATCTTGCAGGAAGGCGGCGACACTCCCAGCGCGTACAAGAAGTTGGCATAGAAATATGAGCTCCGAATGCCTATAGCCTTCAGGATGAGCCGACTAGTCCACGCTACACCCTCGGGGAGAGCCCTTGTAAAAGGTTGCCACAAGGGCAAGCTTTTATGAGGTCGATGAGCGGGCCTTAGGCGAATCGGTGGGGGTAGTTATTCCGCCGATCTATGTCATCACGACATCGCTACGCCGAGTAAGCGTGTCCCTTCTTCTCGAAGATGTCCCGAAGATACTTCCCCGTGTGGGACGCCTCTATCCGCGCGACTTCTTCCGGAGTTCCTTTCGCGATGACCTGCCCACCGCCATTGCCGCCCTCGGGGCCCATGTCCACAATCCAGTCTGCCGTCTTGATTACATCGAGGTTGTGCTCAATGACGAGAACCGTGTTGCCCTGGTCGACCAAACGGTGCAAGACCATCAGGAGTCGTCGGACGTCCTCGAAGTGAAGACCCGTCGTCGGCTCATCCAAAATGTACAAGGTGCTTCCGGTTGCCCTCTTGGCAAGCTCTGAGGAAAGTTTCACGCGTTGGGCCTCGCCTCCCGAGAGCGTCGTAGCGGGTTGGCCCATGCGAATATAGCCGAGTCCAACTTCAAGCAAGGTTTCTAACTTTCGATGAATCTTGGGAATAGGTTTAAAGAATTCGACGGCTTCTTCGATCGTCATGAGCAGTACATCGGAAATCGACTTGCCCTTGTATTTCACCTCGAGCGTCTCGCGGTTGTATCGCTTGCCCTTACAGACCTCGCAAGGCACATAGACATCCGGAAGGAAGTGCATCTCGATCTTCAGAACACCATCGCCTCGGCAAGCCTCGCATCGGCCACCTTTAACGTTGAAGCTAAATCGTCCTTGCTGGTAGCCGCGAATCTTCGCGTCAGGCGTCTTCGAAAACAGATCGCGGATCATATCGAACGTGCCCGTGTAGGTGGCGGGGTTCGACCGCGGCGTTCGCCCGATGGGCGATTGGTCGATGTCGATAACCTTGTCGATCTGGTCGATCCCATCGATACTTTCGTGTGGCGCCCAAGTGGAACGCGTGCCGTGCAGTTCGTACATCAGGCGAGGAAACAGCGTGTCCTGAATGAGTGTCGACTTTCCTGAGCCGGACACACCGGTGACGCAGACGAAGAGTCCAAGCGGTATATCGAGATCGACGCCACGCAGGTTATTTCCCGTTGCGTTTGTAATGCTGAGCCAGCCTTCCGACATACTGGACACAAGTCTACATCATGATTGCAACGAATTTCATTTCCTTGATGTATATTCGTTGAGATGCAAGTGCCGACTCCGCCAAAGTCCCCAGACTCCGCGAAGTTGCGTCGGTGGATCATCGCCAGCTTTTTACTGCTACCCCTCTTCTGCTGCCTCGGCACTGGGCTCGTGGCTCGACGGTACGTTGATGTCTTTGACGCCAGTGCGGACCTCGATCACCAGGTCGCCGAGGCGAAAAAGCGCGGATTCCCAATGACGGCGCAGGAGTTGGAGCCAGAAGAAGTTTCCCAAAAGGACAATGCCTATCCGGTGGTTATGCGGCTCATGGCCAAATATCCCACCAAAATGAACATGGCGAAAGCTGCTCGGGATTACAAACCGGGGCGTGGGAAGAAACTTCCGTCGGACTTCTCGGGTTTGTACAAGGATCTTCAGGAACTTGCGCCGAGGTCTGCTTACGTTCGGCATCGAGACTTCGACTTGATGTGGCTGGATGACTATGCCGACTTGAAGTTTTTGCGCGGCGTTAACTCGATGCTGGCGGTCGATGCCGAACAACGCATGATTGACGGCAATTTCAACGAGAGCCTCCAGGAACTGCGGTTAATTCGGCACATCGCGGAACTATGCTGCCAGGAGCCCACGATCATGGGAGTTTTGACTTCTTTAAGCCTGGACGGAAGTCTGGTGCGGGCCAGCCTCCGCACCTACTCCTACGGTGGCGAGACTCGCCAAGCCTATGCGGCAATTCGCCATTTGCTTGAGGAGCCGGTGAAGCGTCCGAATTTCCTGAAGTGCTATCAAGGCGAGATTTATATGGACGTCTCGATGGGCCGAAACCGAACCATTGCTCGGGCCACGGCCGACGGCCCGGCGAAGTCACCGCCGGTAGATCCGAAGACCATTCGGCGTTCGGGTCTGCCATCCGATCTCCTCGCCCGAGCCGAACTCTCAACGAGTTTGAAGAATGCGGTGGCCACCTACGATTCCTTCCGGTCGAGCCCGAATCTGCACGTTGGCGCCCTGAAGGCTCAAGTATATCTTTCGAAACTCCCCAACAGCCTGACGTACCAATTGACGGCTCCGAACGAGGATGACTTTACGACGGTCGCGTCGCGTTTCGAATGTTCCTTGCACAGCCACGAACTCGCGATCGCGGCAATGTCGATTGCCGAATCGCACATGAACGGGACCATCATCGGCGAAGCCGAGTCAGTCAAGGATCCGACCGGGACAGAAGTCAAGTTCGTGAAGACGAAGGACGGCTTCATGCTTTATTTCCTGGGTCCAAATGGAAAAGACGACGGTGGTCCGAAGTTTAAGGATGTCCGCAAGAAATCCGACGACTTCGGCTACATCTATCCGTTTAACTCGGATCGCTAAGACGGGCCAGTATCAAAATCAGCAGATTCTCGTACCGGCGGTGGCGTTGCTGCTAATTGATCCGCAAATTTCCGAAGCTTGTAGCCTGAAATCGAAGACCAATTTGGGGCTCCAAATTCGGCAAGTTTTCGGTTAGCGTAAATGATAATCCCGAAATACCAAAATGGCCCGAGGCAAAAACATCCGGTTGTTAACACACCCACTAGGATGAGGAACTTAGTGTAAGCCTTCCAGACGAACGCCTTTTCGAGTGAAATCAAGCCTGAAAACGCGACAGCAATTCCAATGATGGCAGGAAGCACAAAAATCATCGTGAGCCGTCCCATGGCCTCACCGGCATGATAAGCATCGGACCGGCCATCGGCGACATCGATCGACTTTGATCCATTGATACCGGCAAAAAAGAATGGCAGCGCAATCGTAATTGCCAATCCAATGTTGACTAAATTCATGCCCGAGGCAATTTGTAAAACTTTATTGCGATCGACGGTCGATCGGGGATAAGCATGAATAGGTCCTGGCGGAGGGTTCATCTTAACGGTTAGGGACGATTGAATTCGCTAAAAGGCAGCGGCTACCTATTTCGATTTCTTTTTCTTCTTCGGACCGACAGTCTCCGCGACCATGAGCGGCTTCATCACTTTCTCACTCTTAAGGACCACAAGTTTCTTCGGCGTTCTCGGCTGGCGTCGCTGTTTCGGAATCTCGATCTCTTTGCGACCGCTCAGGTAGTCCGCGGTGAGCGTCTTCGCTTTCATAAACTCCTTCACGGTCCCTTCAGCGACTACGATTCCACCATGCTCCCCAGCGCCTGGACCCAGTTCGAGTAGGTAGTCAGCTGACATCATCGTCTCTTCGTCATGCTCGACGACCAGCACCGTGTTTCCCAAGGACTTCAAGCGCTCCAACGTATCGATCAATTTCCGGTTATCGCGTTGGTGCAAGCCAATCGAAGGTTCGTCCAAAACGTACAAGCATCCCATCAGGCCCGAGCCGATTTGGGTCGCAAGGCGTATACGTTGAGCTTCTCCACCCGAGAGCGTTCGAGCATTTCGGTCGAGAGTCAAATATCCCAATCCAACATCGAGCAAAAACTTTAGCCGCTCGCCAATTTCCTTCACCGCTCGCTCGGCAATCGTGAGCTGCCGCTTGTTCAATTTGCCCGGGAGGGTAGCAAAGAACTTCACGCCTTCAACGATGGACATCCCCGCGATCTGGCTCATGTCGTGGTCCGCCACCTTCACCAGCAAGGACTCCGGCTTCAATCGGCGACCCTGGCATGAGGGGCATGGTTTGGTGCTCTGGTATTGCTCGAGATCCTGCTTCACCCATTCGCTCTCGGTCTCATCGAACCGCTTCCGTAAAGAATTCAAGACGCCTCGCCATTCGGTCGAGAAGGTCCGCTCGCTCTTGCCGTACTTCATCTTCACTTGGATTGGTTCTTTCAGGCCGTACCAAACCGCATGCATGCCTTCTTCGGGAATCTGCGAGATGGGAAGAGAAGCGTCGAAACCCATCGCCCGACCCACCGCATCCAGCATCTCAGGCCACCAATCCTTCACCTCGCCTGACTTGTAAACGAAGGGCAAAATCGCACCATCTCGAAGTGGTTTCGAGTGGTCAGGCGCAACCAAATCGGGATCGAACTCTGTCTTCGTTCCCAAGCCCGTGCAGTCCGGACATGCGCCATATGGCGAGTTGAACGAAAACATTCGCGGCTCGAGATCGGGCATCGAGTATCCGCACACCGAGCAAGCGTAGGCTTCGCTGAACAGCAGGTCCGACCAGCCTTCCGCCTCGCTCTCGTACCCTTCCTGCCGGGCCAGCATGTTCTCAACCGTTGGCGAAAGCGTCGCTCCTTCGGGGACTTGAATGGAGACCGTCACCAACCCAGCCCCCATCTTTAACGCCGCCTCGATGGAGTCGGTCAAGCGTCGCTCCAAACCTTCCTTCACCACGATTCTGTCGACCACGACCTCGATGGTGTGCTGCTTGTAGCGATCCATCGGAATGTCGTCGGTGACTTCGTACATCCGGCCGTCGACGCGCACACGGACATAGCCCGCCTTCGCAATATCGACAAGTTCTTTCTTATATTCACCCTTACGGCCGCGCACCACAGGTCCCAAAATCTGCAATTTGGTCCCTTCGGGCAAAGCCTTCACGATGTCGACAATCTGGTCGGTGCTTTGCCGCTCGATCGGTCCGTGGCCGTTGATGCAATACGGAGTCCCGACGCGTGCGTAGAGAATTCGAAGATAATCGTACGTCTCCGTCACCGTGCCAACCGTCGAACGCGGATTCTTCGAGGCGCTCTTCTGGTCGATGGAAATCGCGGGAGACAATCCGTCGATGTGGTCCACATCGGGCTTATCCATCTGTCCCAAAAACTGCCGGGCGTAGGCGGAGAGTGACTCGACGTAGCGCCGCTGTCCCTCGGCGTAGATCGTGTCGAACGCCAGCGACGACTTGCCGCTGCCCGAGAGGCCAGTAATGACCACGAGCTGGTTGCGGGGAATCTCAACCGTGATGTTCTTGAGATTATTCTCCCGCGCGCCGACGACTACGATCTTCTCTTGCGACATGAGCCTAAATGGTAGACGTAAGAATACACCTTTGGTGTACCAAGATTGCCAGCAAATCTATTCATTAGGCTTATAATCACGCTATGATCCTGTTATCCGTCGCGACTCTGGCCTTTACCCACGGTGCAATTGCTCAGGGCAGCGTGACGGTCATTTTGCGCGCTCCAGCAGACATTTCCCAAAAGGAACAATCGCGGCTAACTTCCTTGGCGGACTTAGATATCTCGAAGGGTGGAACGGTGGAAACTTCGACCGGCGACTTGATCGTTCGGGTTAGTAAAGGGCAGACAATGGTGGTTTCGAAGGACTGCCCGCTTATGGCTCCGGTTCGACTTTCACGAGAACTGTTCTCGTTGGCCAAGAAGTTTGGGACCTATAAGCCAATTTCTTTCCGCGAGCTAAGTCCGTTGGCCCTTTATTGCTTTCGTCGGGACCTAATTGTCCAACATGCTCGATATGACGTCGGGCCCAAGTCCTCGTTCATGATTCGGCCGCTGGTAGACCAATCGGTTCTTCTGGGTAACCGCAAGATCATGAATAGCGTTGGACCATCAACGATGCGGACCAGAGAAGAGTCTGAACAGCGTAGCAAGGACCTGGATGAAGTGATTGACTCGAGTTCGCTTGTATTGGCTCGTTCCGAAGAAGAGGGCAAGGAGTATGTGGCGCGCTGGCCTTGGGTTCGAGATGGTTCGTTCTACGGTCCCTGGGGTGATCAGCGGCAAAATATTGAGGTTGAACGGAGGGCGCTTGAGATTTTCCAAGGTTGGTTTCAATTTGAAATGGATAAGGTCAATGAGGAAATGTTTGCCTTCTTTTCCAACGACTCGGCATGGAACGATGCTATCCGAGGCCGGACCGCCAAGACCACAGAGGAATTGCAAAAAATTGCTCCGAAAGACTTTCAAAGGATGAAGGATCACTTATCGAGTGACTATGACATTTACGGATTCTCCTCTCCAGAAAAGGCCCTGGATGCTTTTTACGCAGCGAAAGTGAACTACAGATTCTCGCTGAAATTGCTTGCTGGAATGGAAGGCACGAAAGAAAGGTTCTACTTTGACCACCCCAACTGACGTTCCAATCTGATCTGCCTCAACAGATTCATTTGAGTGCTCCAAGATCATAGAAACGGTAGGGTTCGGTAGCATAAATCGTTGCCATCGTATCTCATCACTCAACTGATTTATTGTGTGCCCGAATTCTTTCTGGTGTACAAAAGAAGCATGGGGAATACGGGTAGGAGAGCAGTGTGGTCCTTATTGATTTTTTGGTGCCTGTGCTCTTGGTCTCACGGGCAATTCATGGGACTAGTCCGTGGAACGGCACCGTTTACGAACAAGGAGATTGATCGCCTATTCGCATACAGTCAAAGACAACCTACTAAAACGGAAGCAATCGAAACGAAAGATGGCGACGTCGTCGTCACGATCCAGAACGTCGGAACAACCGTTTATTCTCGCGACTCAGAGTTCGTTGCTCCAATCCGAGCTGGTCGGGAACTCCTAGCCTTGGTGAAGAAATATGGGGAATACACTCTCATTCCTTTCGCAGAACTCTCAGAAGTAACCCGTCAAGAGCTTCGAAAGCAGGTGATCGAGCAATTGCCTGAGCACGATATCACGGAAAAGTCATGCTTTACTGCTCAGGTGATGATGGAAGAGTCAGTCATCGTTGGCTGGGTGCCAGTCAACGCGGTGTTCGCTCCGTCTAAGTTCACTGGATTACCTGGAAGCGATCCAGAGCGAGACAAATTCTTGGCCAAGTTCGCATCCGCTCCACTCACAATCGCTCGATCCAAGGAAGAAGGTGAGCGGCTCCGTTCGACTCCATGGCCCCGTCGAGAGACCGTCGAGTTCCTTGCCGGGATGTCGACAAACGCGAAGCTCATCCTAGAGAGTAAATCGGACGAAGTATTCCGGGTGTGGTTTTCAAATGAGCTGAATAACCTTAGCAAAGAAATCGAGGCATCTTTCGTTTCGGGTCCACGTTGGCAGCCCTTTCTCGCGGCAAAACAAGCCAAATCTAGCGAAGAGCTTGGGCAAGTTTCACCTACTTTGTTCGAGAATCTCAGATCTCGGATTGATCAGTCTTGGAAAATGATGGGTTTTCCCAGCCAAACTGCGTCGATGGATGCATTAAAAACGGCATCAATTTCGCATCACTTCAAAATTTCGATTCGGTCCGCTGTCGAGAAGCGTTCAGGCGCCTTCAATTTCGTGCTGCCCGACTAGCTGACAAAACCATTTGAAAACTCACACGTTACAGTTTTCATGGGGTTTATTCCGTTACTTTCAAGTGCGCTCGTGCTGTCACAGATCGCTACTCCCGCGCCAACCGCGCCAAAAGTCATCTCCGTTTCGATGTTCAAGAACGGCTATGCCTTCATCACCCGCGAGATTCCGATGACCGATGGTCAGGCGAGGATCGTCGATGTGCCCAAAACTTCCCTCGGCAGCCTGTGGTTCTGGACCAACGAGGGGCAAATCGAATCCGTTACCAGTGTCGATGAGACCACGCCGACCTCGACCAAGATTCCATTCAACAGCTTCCAAGACGTCCTCGCCGCAAACATCGGGAAGAAGTTTGGCTTTAACTTGCTGACCACCGAAGAGAAGGATGGGAAGAAGACCGACCACCGTTCGACGGTCGAAGGCATCTTGAAAAGCTACTCACCCGAACTCCTCGCGGTCGAAGGTGCGGATGGTACGGTGATGGTTCCGTTTAGCCATATCGAAGGAGTGACCGCGAAGGACGCCGGCATCGTTCTCAACCGGGAAAATAAGGGCGAGGCGCATGCGCTGACTTACCAGGTGAGGGCCAAAGGCAACACCAAGAGCGTGATGATGATGTCGCTGGAGCGTGGCATGGCGTGGGCCCCAGGCTACGCAATTGACTTGTCCGCCCCGGACAAGCTGACGTTCACCGCGAAGTCAACCGTCCTCAATGACCTTCTCGATTTTCAAGACGCGAAGGTGAGGCTCATCACGGGTTTCCCGAATTTGCAGTTCCAGAACATCCTCGATCCACTGACCTCGGGAATGTCGGTCGACGACTGGCTGCGCTCGATCTCGGCTGGTGCTCCGGCAAACTATGCGCGAGACAGCGGCATGGCTTTTCAGAACACCCGGGCAGGAGAGATCACACGAAAGGCTGCGGCTGGAGGATTTGGTGGTGGCGGAATTGGCGGACCAGCGGGAATGTCGGGCGCTGATTTTGTGGCCATCGACAATGTCCCCGGCGAGCAGCTCGAGGACCTTTTCTACTACGACCTTGAGAAAGTAAGCCTGAAGAAGGGCTCGCGCAGCTACCAATACATCTACCAATTCGACGCGCCGTATAAGCGAACGTTCACCTGGGATGGTGAAAGCGGCACGCCGGTGTTCAACAAGATCAAGTTCAAGAATCAAACCGGAAAACCGATCTCGACAGCGGCCGCATCGATGTTCAAGAAGGGCGAGATTGTTGGCCAAGGCATGATGAACTACACCGCCGCCAACACGGAAGCCGAGCTCACCGTAAGCCGAAGTCTGGACATCAAGACGTCATCGACGACCGAGATCGCGGACCGGGCCGTTGGGGCAATCAAGGACAAGAAAGGGAATCCGACGATGGATCTGATCACCTATGAAACCGAACTGGAGGTCGAGAACCCGAAAGACGAGGCGATCAACTTCTCGATTCGGAAGGTCATTGCAGGCGATGTTCAGAAGTCGGAACCGAAGGCCGAGATGGACACAAGTAAGACCGGCCTCAAAGGCACCAATCCGTATACGATTCTGAAATGGGATACGAAGATCGAGGCCGGCCAATCGGTGAAGTACACGGTTCGCTACCGTGCCTATGTGCCGACGGGACAGTAGGGTGTTACATAACAATGGTCCACTCGAATTTCGAGTGGACCATTGTTATGCTCAAAGCTCAAAACTAGTCGCTACTTCATATAGCTCGCCGCATGGCAGAGGTGGCTCAGGTCGTGGGCCATGATGATGTTCGCGTACTCGTCGATCGACATTTCGCCGAGCTCGGGGTGCTTAAATTGCTTGTTCCAATCTTCGGCGGAGAGATGGCTCAGGAAGTCCACAAGGTCGCGTCGTCGATTCTCGAAGACGTCGAGTTCATGGTGCAGGTCGCGATCGCAGTAGTGCTTCTCGGCGGCCCTTTGGTCGGTATCGAACGTGGTAATCGTCGCGCCCGGGGACTCGTTGGCAAGACGGAGACGGTCGAGGAAGATATCGTCCCAATCCGCAAGATGGGCGACCATTTCGGTGAGGTTAAAACGGCTCGGGTCTGTGTGATCGCCGTACTTGTCCGGCTTGACCTGGTCGATGATGTTGATGAGCGTGGTTGGTGTGTTCTCGAGTGAGTTCAGATACGCCTTCATATCAGTCCCTATCCTTAATAAACGCCTTTTTTCTTTTCAACGCAAGTAAAATCCAGCCAGTTTTTTCATCGTAGAAAAAATTACCGACCGTGTCAACAAAAAAGCCAAATCTAACCCGCCGAGATTTCATCGTCGCCGCATCCGCTACCAGCCTTGCCGCGACGTCTCTGGGCCAGGGTATGGGAATCGTGACACAGGCAGAGAGAAAGAAAATGGAACCGAAACTTGTTCACGTCCCTGGTGAGGCCGACATCGCCAAAGCCCTTCATACCGCTCCTCACGGCATCAGCGAAGCCACCCACAAAGCGCACCTCGGACTGTGGCAGGGCTATGCCAATAAGACCAATGAAATCCGCAAGGCGCTGGCCGAAATGGAAATGGATCCGGCCAAGGCCAACCAGATTTACAGCCAGATTCGCGCCCTCAAGGTGAACTACGCGTTTGCCTATGGCGGATACAAGAACCACAACGTGTACTTCGACACCATCGGTGGCGCGGGCGGACCGGCAACCGGCGATGTTGCCACCTTGATCAATGAAGCTTATGGCTCATTCGAGAATTGGGCGAAGGACTGGAAGACGAGCGGCATCGGCGCTCGCGGTTGGGTCTACCTGGGCTACGATCACGACGAGCAGCGCGTTTTCAACTTCATCGGCGACGCCCAGGACACATACCCGGCGTGGAATTCGACCCTGATCCTCGCTCTCGACGTGTACGAGCACGCCTACTTCCTCGACTTCCAAACCGCCCGTGCCAAGTACATCGACGCTTACTTCAACGTCATCGATTGGGACGCGGTGAACGCTCGACTGAAGAAGTAGGCCTCTCGTTCACTATTAGTCCTCGCCAATTCTCGATTGGCGGGGACTTTCCTTTGGCCCAATTGGTACAAAGAAGCACTAGACAAGCGTAGACTATAACTGTGTCCATCGTCCGCTACGATACGCCGCTAACCCTCAGCAACGACTTCGAACCGAAGGGCGATCAAGGGCAAGCCATCGAAGAGCTCGTCGAGGGCATCGACTCAGGCTATCGCTTCCAGACGCTCCTCGGTGCGACGGGCACGGGAAAGACGTTTACGATGGCGAACGTCATCCAAAAGACGCAGCGTCCCGCACTCATACTGGCGCATAACAAAACGCTAGCAGCGCAGCTTTGCCAGGAGTTTCGGGCGTTCTTCCCCGAGAACTCGGTTCAGTACTTCATTTCGTATTACGACTACTACCAGCCGGAAGCCTACGTCCCGCAAAGTGACCTGTACATCGAGAAAGATTCGAGCGTCAACGACGAGATTGAGCGTTTGCGCCATGCCGCCACCCACGCTTTGCTGGAGAGGAGGGATGTTGTCGTCGTCGCTTCGGTGTCGTGCATCTACGGTCTGGGTTCGCCGGACACATACGCCGACTCGGTCGTGACCTTCGAGACCGGAACGACGTTTGATCTGGACGAGGCCCTGAAGAAACTGATTCAGATGCAGTTCACCCGGAACAACATGGTCCTCGAGCGAGGCACCTTCCGAGTCCGCGGAGACACGCTGGAGATTCAGCCGAAAGACGAAGAGACGATTACGCGCATCGAGTTCTTCGGCGACCAAATCGAACGAATTCGATTGGTCGATCCTCTCACTCAGGAAGTCATCGACGAGCCATCGAAGATCAGCGTTTTCCCGGCGACCCACTACGTCACGCCCTGGGAGCGAATGGAGTCGGTCATCGAACAGATTAAGGATGAAGTGAACGCGCAAGAAGCGCTGTTCCAAAGCCAGGGCAAACTGCTCGAAGCCCAACGCATCCGCCAGCGAGTGGAGTTCGACCTGGAAATGATGGCCGAATTGGGATACTGCAACGGCATCGAGAACTACTCGCGATACTTCGACGGCCGCGCGCCAGGCACTGCGCCGTTTACGCTCCTCGACTTCTTGCCGAGCGACGCGATCATTTTCATCGACGAAAGCCACCAGACCCTTCCCCAGGTGCGGGCGATGTACAACGGCGACAAGCAGCGCAAGTCGGTGCTTGTCGACTACGGATTCCGACTCCCGAGCGCCCTCGATAACCGGCCGCTTAAGTTCGAGGAATTCCTCGAGCGGGTGCCGCAGGTGGTCTTCGTCTCTGCAACGCCGGGACCGTTCGAGAAAGAGAACGAATCACAAGTCGTTCAGCAGATCATCCGTCCGACCTACCTCGTCGATCCCGAAGTCGTCATACGACCGACGAAAGGGCAGATCGATGACCTCCTTTCAGAGATTCAAGGAGTGGTCGCGAAGGGCAGCCGGGTCTTGGTCACGACTTTGACCAAGAAGATGGCCGAGGATTTGACCGGATATCTCAAGGACATCGGCATCAAGGTGAACTATGTCCACTCGAACGTTCATTCGCTGGAGCGGCCTGAGATTCTTCGCGACCTTCGACTTGGCGTGTACGATGTCATCGTTGGCGTGAACCTCCTTCGAGAAGGCTTGGACTTGCCCGAGGTCACGCTTGTCGCCATCCTGGATGCGGACAAAGAAGGATTCCTCCGCTCGGAAACATCACTGATTCAGACGATTGGACGTGCGGCACGAAACGTCGATGGCCGGGTCATCATGTACGCCGACAACATCACGGGCTCGATGCAGCGCGCGATCGACGAAACGAACCGCCGCCGCGAGATTCAGCAGCAATACAACATTGAAAACAATGTCGAGCCGGTGACGATCAAGAAGGAAGTCCGCGAGACAATTCGGTCGTACGATCAGGTTCAAGACATCGCCGCCCAATACTCCTCCGAGACTCACGCTGCGATGGTCGATGGCTCGTCACCCG
>CAMFIS010000049.1 GCA_945952345.1 uncultured Fimbriimonas sp. | reverse complement strand
CGAGCTTCATGCCGGCCCTAAGGGAATTTCGTTCGAACCTCACAATCCAATCATCGACAAAGTCGTCGTCGAAAAGACTTCATCTCCCCTGAAGTTTGAATTCGATCCAGTTGGTTCGAGCCTTCATGTCATTGGCTCAATGCCCTCTTCTGATACGAAGATCGACACGCTCTCCGACCCAAATCCATCGCAAACCGCGATCGCATGCCTGACCGGTACGAAGAATCCGATCACCGAGGTTCTCGATGTCGATCCAAAAGATGCCCCGAGCGAGACGCTGTCGAGTCCTCCCATTTCCGTTCTCATCAAGAACTGCCTCCAACCCAGCGATAACTGCCTAGCCGAGCACCTGCTCATGATCGGCTCGAAAGCCTCGAACTATCGTGACGCGAGGAAGTCGATCACGGATTGGCTGCGCGACGTTGTCGGCCTCGACACCGCCTACTTCCGTTGCGAAGACGGTAGCGGTCTCAGCCGAAAGAATCAAACCACGGTTCGGAGCATCGCCAAGCTGCTGAAATGGACCAATGAGCAGAAAAGTACTGACCTCTGGCGAGATTCTTTGGCTCATTCAGGCGAAGGCACGCTTGCCAAACGCCTAAAGGGAATCGACTTTGTGGGAAAAACCGGCAGTCTTGACATGGTCACTGCACTCAGTGGTTTCGTAAAGTGTAAAGACGGTGAAACGCGGATTGTTTCCATCATTCTCAACCATTACGGTTGTAGCGATGGCGACGCCCATGACATCATGGATCGGTTTGTAGAAAATGTCAGCAAGTAACACAGCATCGGCACGAATCATGCGACTTCAGTCGCTCATGAGCCTTGCATTCCCGACGAAAAGTTTGGTCGTGCTGCTGATTATTGGCACCGTCGATCTGATTACGACTGCGGTGCTTCATGCGAGGGGCCTCATTGTCGAGATGAACCCGCTGATGCGAACATTCATCACCCAAAGCGAATGGCTGTTTGCCTTTGTGAAAGGGCTCACCATCGGCGCGGCATGGGGCGTCATGGCTTGGTATGCACAACAGAACAAAGAGTTTGTCTCCAAGGCTTGCATCCTCGGTTCCCTGGCATACGTCACCGTTTGGACAACCTGGTTCTTCGGCGCTCGCTAACGAGATCACCGAGCAATTTCTGCGGCTTCTTGGCTAATATCGTTCAAGACCGAGAGATCATGAATCCAATAACCGTGTTGGCCCGCCAACACCAATGCTGAAAAATTGGAGTGCCTGGCGAACAGAAGGTCGTTTCCCTTCAAACATTGTTCAGCCCTCTTTTTCCGCCCTGCGTCAAGTGAGTTCCACATTGTGAGAATTTCCCTTTCGTAAGCATCCGCGCTTGAAGCGACCGTGCGAAGCTTTGCGACCGGCCAGTTTGGAAGGTCGAGCAACGACAATTGGAGTGCTCTCTGCTGAAGGGTCATCCGCCAATTTGGCAATGGAATTACATGAACATTGTAATTGCCGAGATCCGGATAGCTGCGATTGATCTCGACGCAAGTCAAATCTTCAAGATGCGTCGGCAGAAACAGAAAGAGCTCCGTCCTAGTGCGGCCATGGCCCAGAGTGAAAGACGAAGACGTCTGAACGTCTTTGATATCAGCCGGACTCGCAACCTCCCCTTGTCCTGAAGCTTTCAGCTTTCGTTGTATAACGTGATCGGCCTTTTGGATTCGCTGTTGCCGAGCGGACGAAAAGGTGAAGGGAATGAGAAAGAACAGTGCGATGGTGCCGAAGAGCAAAATGTCTTGCTTTCGAGCCGCGATGCGGCCAACGTACCACCACTTAGGCGGCCAGAGCCGCATCAAGTTCTTCATCGGTCATGTGTTCAAACCGCTCGTAGGCTTCTCTTCGTTCCGCATTCAGTCGCTTGCGACTGTCGCGGCGCATCATTCCTTGCAGAAACCGAATCTTCTCTTCTCGGCTCTCGCAGATGAGCCTCGGCACCTCGGCTGGTTTTCCGTCTTTGAGCGAAACCATCGTCACTCGGGCGGTGTTTGTATGTCGCTTGCCGCCAAGTTTCAGGTTTTCCGCATACACCTCGACGACCACTTCAATCGAACTGCGACCAACAAACGCCACTTGTCCTGTGAGGGTGACGAGTTCACCCACTTCGATGGGTTCATGGAAATCGACCTGATCGAAGCTGGCGGTAACGCACACTCCTCCGGAATGCTTGGCCGATGCCGCATAGGCGCAAAGGTCAATCTTGGCGAGGAGTTCGCCACCGAAGAGCTTGCCGAGAAAGTTGGACTCGTTGGGCCGAATGACTTCGGCGATGGTGACTCGCGTATCCGCTGCCCGCACTCCTTGCATGGATTGGAAGTGTACTTGATCAAAAATTGTAGATATTGGGATCGCCGACGGGAAGCGGTTTGTTCGCCGGGGCGTTTACAATGAGATCCACCTCGTTCCGAAGCTCTGGTGGCAAAGTTTCTTGCGTCACGACTCGCACGCCCTGCGGTCCTTGGAGCACGATGAAGCTCCGATGCGCGGTGATCGCACCATTCGAAGGGAGATTGTCGAGCGACTTCATAATTGCCTTGACTTCGTTGGTTCGACGTGTCGTCGTGATTGTAGTAAATCCTGAACCGCCTTCACTTGGGCTATCGTATCGGTAGGTCGCATCGGTTCCGCCATAGTTCACTGCTCGTATCCGGTAACCACCTTCCTTGTGGGCCGCACCGAACTTTTCAATGAGTTTTTGGAACCAAGTTGGCCATCTCGGCGGCCTGGCGCCAACGATCATGATTGCGTAAGGTAACGGTTTCTTCCCGTTGGAAGTGCTTTCGTGGACAAACTCCACCGGCGTTCCAGGCTTTCCCACCTTTGTCAGTCTGAGTATGGTCTGCAAGTTTGGGATGCGATCCGACTTCTCGACCCACTCATTGAGCATTGCCATTCCGTCCTCGCGACGGTATTGAATTCGTTGATAGCGCGGCGAGAGCCACACCGCTACAACCATAACTGTGAAGAGAAGCGCCAGGACAAACAGCCATCGCTTTCGCGGTTTTGAACTCGTTTCTGGGTCGGTCGTCATGGCACCTTCGGCAGCTTTGGCGCTGGCTTGCCGTCGAGCATGGACTCTAGTAGAGTCTTGTTGGAGCGCTGACACCGTTTGATGACAAGCTTTCCGATCTTCGCTGCGACCGGCGGGATACTCGAAATAGGATAGACCCGCATCTCATCGTTCACTTGAAGATACAGAAAGTCGTCGCTCAACTTCAAGTGCCCGTTGTCCTCGATCTTCTTGAATTCGCTCTCGATCTCACCCATGTCGTTCAGCCCCTCTCCCATCTGGAATGCCATCATCTGCTGGCTCGTCGTGAATTCGGCGACGTCCTTAGCCGATACGGCGGCACCATGGTTGGTGAACTCTGTCTTTGAATCTTGGTGGAGGATTCCCTTGACCCATCTGAGAAAAGGCGGCTCGAGCGGCTGAGAAAATTGCACGACGCCGACACAAGCCTTGTGCGATTGAGAATTGAACGTTGGAAAGCTCAAGGCAACGAAATCGGTCGGACCGTACGAGGAGTACTTGGTAAGAGATGCATTGTTGAAAAGCGTTGTGTGAGTGCTTTGGTCTATCCTCTGCTCGATGAAGCAGAACATCATCTTTCCATCCTTAGCGTCATAGGGAACATTCCCCCAGGACTTGGCGCGGAACATTACCCATCCTCCGACGAGAACGACACCAATGAGGACGCCAGCCAAAGCCTTTCGTTGTTTCATGCGAGGCTACTTCTGAAAGACGCGAACGTAATCGACTTCGTATTTGCTCGGGAAAATGGTCTGGTCGATTCCCTGCTGCCCGCCCCAGTTACCGCCGATGGCTAAATTCAGAATCAGGTATTGCGGCGCATCGAACGGCCACTTCTCAGCACTATCCCCTTCCTTTTTGAACTCCAGCACCGGCTTATTGTCGAAGTAAAACTGCAGTTTGTCCTTCGTCCACTCCAGTCCATACACGTGGAAGTCCTCCCAAGGCTTCTCCATTTCGATGTGGTCGCCTTTGTTCGTGCCCTTGCAGTGAACGTTGAAATGCACGCGCTTGGCGTCCCAACCCACGTTCTCCATGATGTCGATCTCGCCGCATAATGGCCAGCCAACCTTATCGATGTTGCTGCCAAGCATCCAGATCGCCGGCCAGGTTCCCTTTCCCGTCGGAATCTTGGCGCGAACCTCGACATAGCCGTACTTGAAGTCGTATTTCTTGTGGGTGTGGATGCTGCCCGATGTGACCTCGTGACCCTGGAATCCATCGGACCTCGCGGTCAGAATCAAATTGCCCTTGTGGACCATCGCGTTCTCCAACCGGTCCTTGGTGTAGAACTGCTTCTCCTGGTTGCGGACAAAGCCAACCTCGTAATCCCACGACTTCGGATCGGGCGCGCCTTCGTAGTTGAACTCGTCGTGCCACGCGAGTTTGTAGCCCGGCAAAGGGCAGGTAGGAGTTTGCAGACTGAGTGTGATCAAAGCCGCGAGCATAGAAATACTATACAGACTTTCTGACGGAACCAGCCGTGGCACTGGTACGCGGAGCTAAATGCCCAGAACTATCGACTGCCCAAGAACCAGCGGAGCTTACCAGTGTAAGACACTCGTGGCATTTGCTAAGATGAGCACATGCCGGACAACTCCAAGTTTAAAACCAGGAAGTTCATAAACAATCCCGGCGACAGTCACTATTTGACCTTTAGCACGTACCACCGGAAGCCCTATCTACGGGACGATGTCATATGCCAGATGCTGGCAGACAGTATTGGCATGGCTCAACAGAAATACGATTTCGCCGTCTTGTCGTATGTATTCATGGTCAATCACGTCCACCTCATGATTTATCCAAAGCGGGAGATTTACGACATGGCTGACATTACCAAGTCGTTTAAAGTGAGTTCATCGAAGAAGGCGGTGAGTGCCGGACTTATCCCGACCGTCCTGTGGGAGCCTGGTGGTGGCTTCGATGAGAACATTTCTTGTCCTCATGCACGTCGGGAAATCATCCGATATATCCACGAGAACCCCGTGCGCAAGTCGATGGTTGAAAGTTCGGTCGACTACAAATGGTCGTCGGCGAATTGGTACTACTTTGGTGGTCCGTCTCCCATTCAATGCGAGTTTAGGGATCTCATCGAGTAGAAATCTTACACTGGTAAGCTCCGCAGGCCTCAGGCTTGCTGAGGCTGGCGAAATTAGGCTTCGCGTACTAGTGTCACGGCAATTCCTGCTCGATTATTCACTGGTAAGCTCCGCAGGCCTCAGGCTTGCTAAGGCTGGCGACACTTGGCTTCGCGTACCAGTGCCACGGCAAGTCCTGCTCGATTATTCACTGGTAAACTCCGCAGGCTTCAAACATGCAGAGCCTGGCGACACTTGGCTTCGCGTACCAGTGCCACGGCAAGTCCTGATCGGTTCTTCACTGGTAAGGTCCGCGGTTCCTCAAGCCTGCCGAGCCTGGCGACACTTGGCTTCGCGTACCAGTGCCACGGCAAGTCCTGATCGGTAATTCACTGGTAAGCTCCGCAGGCTTAAAACATGCCGAGGCTGGCGACACTGAGCTTCGCGTACCAGTGCCACGGCAATTCCTGCTCGGTTATTCACTGGTAAGCTCCGCAGGCCTTAGGCATGCTGAGGCTGGCGACATTAGGCTTCGCGTACCAGTGCCACGGCAATTCCTGATTGATTATTCACTGGTAAGCTCCGCGGTTCCTCAAGCCTGCCGAGCCTGGCGACACTTGGCTTCGCGTACCAGTACCAAGACAGGTCTTTTTCTAAATCGCCGCTCGAACAACTTCCGCAAAGTCCGACGCCTTCAGCGATGCTCCGCCAACCAATCCGCCGTCAATGTCCGATTGGCTGAACAATTCACGTGCGTTTGCGGGATTCACGCTGCCACCATATTGAATTCGAATCGAACCCCTCAGAGACGCAGGCAAGCAAGAACGGATCATGGCGCAAACACGATTCGCTTCGGCGGCATCGCATACCTTGCCCGTGCCAATCGCCCAAACGGGTTCGTATGCGATGACCAAGGTGTCCAACTCGGCGTCAGAAAGACCTGCGAGCGCGCCAGAAATCTGACCACCAATAACAGAATCAGTCTTTCCCGCTTCCCTTTCCGCCAAGGTCTCGCCGACGCAGACAATGGGAATCAACCCATGCGCCAAGCAAGCCTTGAGCTTCAAATTCACGGTCTCGTCAGTTTCCGCAAACGACCCAATCGTGGACTCCGGAACTTCGAGTTTGCCAAAACGACCGCGACGCTCGGAGTGGCCAATGATCGCATACTTTACGCCCAAGTCTTTCAACATCGCCGGAGACGTGAAGCCGGTAAATGCTCCGCTGTCCTTCCAGAAAACGTCCTGCGCGCCAATCCCAACCGTGTTTTCTCGAACCAGTTCGCTCAGATACAGAAACGGAGGACACACGCCATACTCGACCTCCGACGGATCGCCAACGGCGGCATACAATTCCTTCACCGTCTCGATCGCATCCGAGCGCATCTTGTTCATCTTCCAGTTGCCGATAACGATCTTTTTTCTCATGCCTTTGCTTCCTTGAGGGATTCCTCACCATCTAAACACGCCTTAAGCGAAGCCAATGCAACCTCTATCTGGTCGTCGCGGGGCTCTTGAGTCGTGATCAACTGCGTCCAAAGTCCGGGTTTAAACATGACCATAATCGCACTGTTGTCGCGAAACTTGCCGGCAAATCGGAGAAGTTCATACGCCGCACCGGCGATGAGAGGCAGAACCGCCAAGTGCAGGCCGACGTTTCCGAAAAGCTCACCGAGGAATCCACCTGCCTTCCCAACGCGTGGCAATTGCGAATAGACCACGAATCCAAGCAGCAAAACAATAATCGCGAAGCTGGTTCCGCAACGGGGGTGCAGTCGGGTCTGAGCCCGACAGTTCTCCATCGTCAGCTCCTGCTCGGCTTCAAGCGTGTTGATGGCCTTATGCTCTGCGCCGTGATATCGATAAACCTCTTTAATGGCTGGGTTGAAGCTAATTGCCCACAGGTATCCCATGAAGAACACCGCTTTGATCAGTTCGACCACGGTGTTGGTCATGCGGTCCGAAAAGTTTGCCTTGTGCTCGAGCGACGTTCCAATCGCCTGGGGAATTACTTTGAAGAAAACAATTCCGAAGATCAGTGAGAAGATGATTGCACCGAAGACGAGTCCGTCCTGAATGCGCTTGTCCACCAACTTATCAGGAATCGCATTACTCTTTTCGCCTGCTTCAGGCGAGTACTCGGACTTCACGACGACCGCATCTTTAACTTGCTCCTGAGCCGTCAAAGTCTCCGCATTCTTGACGACCTGGACCCCTTCAGGTTGATATTCCGGCGCGAGTTGAACATTGGATGCAAATCGCATCGCCCGAATTCCCAGCGACATCGAATCGAGCAACGCCCACGATCCACGCAAAAATGGAACCTTGAGCCACTTCTGACGGCCGATCCACGTCTTCTCGATCGGCTCCGCCTTGACCACGAGTTCTTTGTTAGGAGCCCGGCAAGCAACGGCAAAATATTTGGGTGAGCGCATCATGACGCCTTCGACGATTGCCTGCCCACCAACGCTCAGGAATTCTTCCTTGGCCATCCAGCCCGAAGTATACCGGTCAACAAAATTTCAGGCCGAAGTACCCAGTCCTTGTAAGAGTTTTGTTAACAATCCCCATAATTTGCTTTCCGGCACCGAACTTGCAGAATAATAGCGGTGTCCAACATGGAAGGAAGCGACATGAACTCTCATCAACGAAGAGGACTTGAGCTTACTGAAGAAGAGGCGTTTGCTCTATTAAGTCTTTGCATCACGAGCCCTGTGGCCGTGGACGAGACATCGAAACAAGCAATCATGAAATTGGCGGAGTATTGTTCGCAGCGAAGCGACAGTAGCAATCATACAGAAATCCATCTCAAAGCCGCCGTAGTCTAATCATAAGTAACTTGAGCAGATCGGGGGAAGCAAATGCTTCCCCTTCCTCATTTTTGAGGTTTCTGTCAAAATGATCGGGATGCCGACGATCGCTGACGCTCTGACCTTCCTTGAATCGATCGCCCCTTCGCGTTGGGCCTTTGACTTTGACAATGTTGGCCTGCTCATGGGCAGCAAAGATACCGAAGTCCGCGGCATCGCGTTCGCCCTGGACGCTTCCGAAGCAATGGTCGATTTTGGCCGCTCGTTCGGCGCAAACCTTTTGGTCACACACCACCCAATTCTTTTCAATGGAACGAAGAAAGTGAACTGCTCGTCGTCCGATGGCAGACTCATTATGGCGATGGCGCAGGCTGGATTCGGGCTCATTGCCTCGCACACCAACTGGGACTGCGCACCGGGTGGGATCAGCGACACCATGATTCGAACTCTCGGGCTCACGCCAATCATGTCGTTTGGCGAAGGCGCCGAAGTTCCATATTCAAAGATCGTTACTTTCGCTCCGCCCGAATATGTGGATCCCATCATCGATGTCATGGCTGACGCCGGGGCAGGAAATGTGGGCAACTACCGCCGATGTGCGTTCAAAGGTCCGGGCATGGGAACGTTTGAACCCCTCGAAGGCTCCGATCCGTTCACCGGACGTATAGGAAAAAGCGATGAAATTGAAGAGCATCGAATTGAGATGATTTGCCCGTCGCGGGTGGTGGACGACGTGGTCATGGCCATCGTGGAACGACATCCTTATGAACAGCCTGCGTTCGATGTCTTGAAGCTAAAGCCTCTCGTCGAGCAACCGCTTGGCCGTATTGGAGAATTGGCAAAGCCATTACGACTTGGCGATTTCAAGTTGCACTGCGATAAGTCCTTCGCTACTTCGTCACTTGCCTGGGGAGATCCCAACAAAGTAATCGAGAAAGTAGCCGTCGTTGGCGGGTCGGGCGATCACCAGTGGGACGAGGCTCTGAAAGCGGGTGCGGATGTTCTGGTGACCGGCGAAGTTCGTCACCATATCGCCAAAGAAGCGACCGAGATGGGGATGGGCATGATGGCCTGCGGGCATTACGCGACGGAGAATCCAGGCATGGACTCGTTGCGAAATATGTTTGCAACCCAATTTCCCGAAGTTCGGTGCCAGTTGTTCACACCTCACGCAGGACTGAGCGCGCGGCCGCTGTGATAGGCATTTGAGATTCTCTTCCGAGCGAATCTCGACGCGGGTCGCTTTCTTTATCGATGGTCTCGGTTTCTCGACCGTGGCACCATTCGTACCGCTTATCAAAGAACGGCTCAGCCTTGATGAAGGGGCTCTCGGTCGGCTCCTTTTACTCATTGGAATCGGTTCCCTTTTGGCGATGCCATTCGGTGGAGGATTGTCAGCCCGATTCGGTTGCCGGATCGTGATCGCTCTCTCGGCGATCGTGATGGGACTCAGCCTTCCCTTCCTCGTTTTCTCCACCTCGATGCCCATGCTCGCCGTCGGTTTGTTGCTGCTCGGAGCTGGCGGGGGAACCCTCGATGTTGCGATGAATGTCCAGGCGGTCATCGTCGAGGAAGCGGCGGGCAAGCCCATGATGTCGGGATTCCACGGCATGTTTAGCGTCGGTGGAGTTGTCGGAGCCGGTCTCATTTCGCTTGGGCTCGCTTCAGGATTTTCGCCCCAGGCATGTCAGCTTGGCATCACCACCCTATTCTTCTTGCTTTTGGCGCTAACCGCGCTTGGAAATCTTCCGTTCGCAAGGAAACCTGAGGGTGAACGGGCGAAGCTCTTCGTGCTGCCGCGAGGAAGAGCCATCGTATTGGGCCTCATCTGTTTCATTGTTTTCATGGCTGAAGGATCGGTAGCGGATTGGAGCGGCGTGCTGCTCACCAACTATCGACATGCCGACCCCTCGAAGGCCGGACTTGGCTTTGTGGCTTTCGCGTCCATGATGACGCTCAATCGGCTCACTGGTGATCTGGTTGTCGCCCGAGTCGGAAGAAAGAGGATCGTACTCTTCGGCACGGTGCTTGCCGCCTTGGGATTCCTTCTCACCTGTTTCGTCCCGTTCTGGCCGGTATCGATCCTTGGCTTTGCCTTCGTCGGAATTGGCCTCGCCAACGTTGTACCGATCACGTTTACGGGTACCGCCAGGCAGAGCGATATGCCGCCGAGCCAAGCCCTCTCCGCCGTTTCGACGATGGGATACGTTGGTCTTCTCGTTGGCCCTCCGCTTATTGGAATGCTGGCTAAGTCGACTTCGTTGCTCGTGTCCTTGGCTTGCCTTGCGGGTGCCTGCCTCTGCGTTGCGACCCAATTCCGAGCAAAAGAATTCGTGGAAACATAGCCACGGACCCTGTCAATCGTCTTATGATAGGGTGAACGATGGTACTCCTCGGACTTTTGACCGCTATGACGATGCAGACACCCGCGCTGCAGAATCCAACCTTGAAAGAAGAGAACGGCTTTTTGCGCGTGGTGTACTACACGGGGACCGGGACCCTGACTCTCATCCTTCCCGATAACATCGAACCTGGAGATCACATCTCGGGCACCATATTTGCGAGTGAGAAAGACTTTAAGTTTGACGATTTGCAAATCGATATCGGAACCGCCCACGCGGTTTCTCCCGAAACTAACAGCTATCGTCGGTCGTGGACCATTCCTAAGGAAGGCGCACCCCGACTTGGTGTCACCGCATGGCTCACCACGGGGCGATCGTTGGGAACGTCGTACATACCGCTCAGCTTTCCAAAGCCAAAACCGACGCAGTTTGTGATTCCGACTTTCATGCGCATAGGCTCACCGTTTGTGGTGCGTGGCGTGTTCGACGGCGACTTCAACAACACCAAACTTCAAGCCGACGAACTCTCGATTCCCATCGTTGCCGAGTCACCTCGCCAGACCGTCGGAATCGTCCCATCCAACGGCCTACCCGGCGTGCAAACGCTGCAAGTCGTGGAGATGAATCAAGACCTCAAGGCGCCGTGTCGATTCCTCAACGTCAACGTTGCGGTTCCCAAAGTGAGTCTAGTCAAGAACGAAAAGGTCGAATTGACCTTGTCGGTGGAAGGGATCTTGGACTTGAAAGCCAACGAGTCTCCTATTATCATCCTGGAAAATCACACTCCGAAGGTCGTGGACTTTAACGGGAAGGTGAAGCACTTCGTTGTGGCGAAACCCAATAGCGAAGGCAACTTCGTGCAGAAGTTTTTGGTAACCAGTCTGCTCACGGGGAATTTTACGATTACTGCGAATGTCGACCCGGGAATAGGCACCAAAATCGACGTCAAATAAGCTTAGTGGCGGCTGGCGATTCCGATCGCCAGTTGGGCAAGGGCGAACACCATGCACATCGCAAGAATCCCGAGGATCACGTAGGACATCGCCTTGGCGAGACGATCATCCTCGACCTTCTCTCTTCGAGGCAACTCAATCTTCTTTGCATTCCGCTCGGAAAGAATCTTCACCGAGCGAAGTTTAAACAAGGGGCTATCGAGCGGGCTTAAGTCTTGGTTCGCGGTTCGCTCAACCCGGTAGAGCGGCTCTTCGAGTTCTCGCAAGACGCCAGCCAAACGAGCGTCGCGATGCTCTTCGTAAATGGCATGAAGTTCGGCGGCGACAAAATTGGGATCGAGTTGCAATGCTTCGGCCACATCTTCGACGGTGACCTGTTCGGGACGGTTAACGGGCTTCCAATGGTCGGTTTCATTGAGTCTCGCGATCAACTCGCGCAACGTCTCTAGATCCGAGATAACTTCTGCGCTGGAACCCGACAGCGGCGTCCTCATTTAATCCATGATACGAGGAAAGTTCCAATAGCGTTTTCATGATTTGACGTTATACAATTCAATTTGAAATGACGGCGATGCTGGCAACGATGTTCTTGGCTTTTCAGCATGCGACGATCACCACGATCGATCCACCAGAGGAAGGCTTTTTCGAGAAGCAAGCCAACTACCACGGACTGCGCATTCGGGCCAGCAAAGCGGTTTCCGATGAGGCGATTCAGGAAGCCTATCGGCGCATCGATATGGTCATTAAAAATATGCCCAACGCACTTACGAATTTAGTGAATGCGAAAGCGGGGCTGGACATCATTGGCAAAGACCAAGTGACTTCGGACCTGCCCGACTTCCGCCACCTCAAAGGTAAACCTTTCCAAGGCAAGCCCACCGAGAAGGTGACCACCATCGATGAGCGAACCCGCGGAATGGGCGGACTGCGATGGTCTTGCGGCGAAGAAAATCTGCTCAAGCTGAAGACCGATCGCTACTTCGGCCGGGACATCTGCGTTCACGAGTTCGCCCACACAATTCAGAATTACGGTCTCTCAAAAGATATCCGCGACAAAATACGAGGTCAGTTCGAAGCGTCAAAAGCGGCCGGCAAATGGAAAGGCGCGTACTCGATGAGCGACGAACATGAATTCTTTGCCGAACTCACGATGTGGTACTTCGGAACCCATGGCGACCGGCCAAAAGGATCGGACCTTCCGGAACCTGGAAAGGAACCCTTCAAAGCGTACGATCCGGACGCATTCAAGCTTCTGGACGACCTGTACTCAGGCAAAATGCCGATTGGGCTACGAAAGCGCAGCTAGTGGGTAAGGCGGCCACCGCCGAACATGTTGTCGAACTTATGGATGCGGCCGCTTTGGGCCCCTTTGAGGATCCATTCAACCCGCTGATCGACGGTGCCGTACAGGAACGAACAGTCGGTAAAACGGTCGGCGTCCCGCCCATGGAGGCGGGTCTTGACCACTTCGCTAAGCTCGGTTAGGAGTCGCTTCACGGTCTCCTCGTCACTTGGAAAGCCCTCCCAATGCTTTAGACAGATTCCGGTTAGGTACTCGTCTTGCAGCTCAAACAAGAGATGGTCGGGGCCCTTCAGACGATCGTCCTGCTGGTACCACCTTTCAGTCGAGGGGTATAGATTTCTCTGGACGTCATGAGCCATGGCATGTGCTGCCATATAGGTCAAGATATGGCCCGCATCATCAGGGTACTTCTTAAGAAATTCGTCGAACAGAACTCCGTCGAAGCTCCACCAATGGTTCGACTTTGAGTACACCGTGCCAACATAGTCCCCTTTTCCATCAAGCTCCTTGTGAGGGCGGTCAACTATTCGACAATGTGGCACGACCGCGCCGTATTCTCGACCAACTTGATTTTTGAAGATGCCTTCCCAGGTTGTTTCTGCCTTGCTGGTAACTTGAACAAATCGATCCTGAACCGCATAAAGCTTACGATCCTCGTTGGCTTGTTCCTCACTCAATGGCGCCGTCCAGTACGTGTTTTGATGTGGGCGGAGCAAACTCGGCAAAGCCAAGCCACCAAAGACGCCGACGGCCCCAAGGACCGTAAGTCCGAGGGCAAACTTCACGCGTGGAGCAACCACTTTTGGCATCGGCACAAAACTATTTCAGGGCTAAACCATCGATGATGGTGTGCAGGGCTTCGCGCATCTTTGGCAAATTTGCCTTATTCTTCACATCGATCGCGATGCTGACGCGGTACTTGCTCCAATCCAGCTTGTAATCCTCTCCGTTCTTGCGCTCGTTGCGGTAACCGATCCAGTTCGTCATGCGAATCGTGGTGAAGCCGTCCCCTTTCTTGGCCGTTGAATTCCTCAACAGCGAAGGCATCGGGTTCGAGGCGCGCAGCAGACTTATCGAGATCGTTCCGTCGTCAGACTTGATGAGACCCGAACCGATCTTTGTATCCGTGAATCCGTTGGGAAGGTTGGTCACGGCGTAATCCATCACGGCTGGATTCTTTTGGGCGGCGTTATAGATCGGCAGCTTGAAGGTCGAACCTTTTGGCGCAAGCAGGATGGCGACAGCTAGGAATGCACTCATAATAAACCTTGTAAGGAGTTCCGCAAGTCTTGCGGCTCACGGAAATCCTACCAGGTTCCAAGTTATGTTGCTAGTGCTTACGAGCCTGAATTCTTGTTGCGATCCTTGGCTGGCGGCTGCTTCATATCAATTTTCGGCGCCTTCTTAATCGCGTCCAGAAGGTAATCGATTGCCCTATCGATTTGGGCGTCGCTTCCCTTCACAAATGCGTTTGGATCGCTCGGCACATCGATGTCGGGACTGACGCCCAGACCCTCGATAGCCCATTGTCCGTTCGGGGTGAACATGCCATAGTTGGGCACGCTGATGATGCCGCCATCGGCAAGTGGCCAACCGGGATCGGAGCCCACTTCGCCGCCCATAGTGCGTCGGCCGATAAGCGGACCGCGCTTGAGGTCTCGGAATCGGTGAGGAAATTCCTCGCCGCACGAGATGTCGAATTCATTGATGAGCAGCGCCATCGGACCGGTGAAGTAATCGCCTTGCCGCGTCCAAGGATACGGGCTGTTGCGCATATTAAAGAATCCGGTCAGCGATTCGTTGAGGATGCGGTTGATGTAGTCCTGCACAAAGCCGCCGTTATTGAAGCGTCCATCAATTACGAACCCTTCTTTGTCGCGCTGATAGAAATACTGCCGAACGAAGTCGTTCATGTCGGAAACGGTCATCGCCGCAAGATGCAGGTAGCCGAGCTTGCCGCCGCTCTTCTTCAGCACATACTGACGGTTGGCCTCGACCCACGACAGATAGCGCATGCGCATCTCACTCGCAACCGGCTTCACGAAGTAGGTCTTCGCACCGTCCATCGACGGCTTATCGTTCACGGTTATCGAAATCGTTTGCCCCGCGCGGCCGGAGATCTTCTCGTAAGGATCGGCATCGGTCCTGAGCGGCTCGCCTCCGATCGCCAAGAGAAACATGCCTTCTTTGATGTTCTTTCCGGCGCCGAGAAGCGGCGATCGCTCCGAATTGGTGAATCCATCGCCGCGATAGATGGTGGCGATTTTGTAAGCTCCGGAAGGATCGGCTACCAGCTCCGCACCCAGATACGAACCAGGCAATTGCGGCTTGAGGCTCTGCTGATCACCGGGCCGAATGTACTCGTGCGAGCTGCCGACTTCGCCTTGGAACCACCGCAACAATTCGTCGAGCTCTTCGCGAGAACGAACTGCAGGCAGATATTGCGCATATTTGTCGCCAATCGCTTTCCAGTCCAAGCCATGCATGTTGGGCACATAGAAGTAGTCGCGCATGTGCCGCCAGGCGTCCCAGTACATTTCCTTCCACTCGGCCACGGGTTCGATTCGTAGCCGTAAAGCGCCAAAACTCGCGATCTTGCGGCCCTCACCATTGAATCCGATGATCGTCATGGCTCGGCCCGGAACCAGGAGGGTTTTGCCATCGCCACTCACATTGAACGATGTCGCCGCGAAGAGGTCCCCTCCGGTCTTGGATGCAAGATCGTAGAACTTGATGCCGGCGTCGGTGGCGTAGACAACCCGATTGCCCGACATCGCGACCTTGGTAATGTTGGCCGGCGCGGTTGGGAGTTCAACTCTTCGGTCAAACAGTCCCTCGACATCGATTCGGAAGTCCGCCTTCTTCTCTTCCTCCTTCTTGGCGCCTTCGTCGGTATCCTTCGGCGCAAGCGGGTCTTCGCCATCCGCCTTCAGCGGAACAAGACATACGACCCCGGTGGGTTCCAGATTCAATTGGTTCAACAAGGGATCGGCGTTTGCGCTGATGTGGCGATTCGAGGCGAAGACCAGATACTTGCCGTCGTCGGAAAACGCCGGAGCGGCGTCGTTTGCGCGGCCATCGGAGACGCGGTACGTCTTGCCCGTCGGAATATTGTAGAGTTCGACAGCGCTGAGGAGCGTCTTCTCCACCGTTTGCGTGTAGGCAACCCAATTAGAATCCGGCGAAATCTCGAAGGCGGCTTCATGCCAAGTGGCGGGAATCGTGGCGACCGACTTGTCTTGCCCGGTCTCGATGTTGATCAACCGAATTCGCATTTTCGAATCCGTGAACGCGATCCACTTACCATCGGGCGTGAACCGAGTGCCCCAAATCTGTCCTTCGGTTTCCTTGGTGATCTGCTTGGGACTGCTGCCATCGGCGTTGGCAACGTAGATCTGCTCTTCGCCGGTCGAATCGTCCACGTAGGCAATCTTTTTGGCATCCATCGACATCGAAGGATGTCGGTATCGCACGCCGGGAGTCGCCTTCAGCACGCGGGCCTCACCCTCGCCAAACGGAACCGAGAGGAGTTGGCCGCGCGATTCGACCAACAGCCGCTTCGCGGTGGGCGTCAGGCTGGCGCTTTGGACAAAACTCTCCGCCGGAACCAAGACCGGGCGCGTGTGGATGAGATCGCTGTGGAGATCGACTTCGACTTTGCTGGTCTTGCCCGAGGCGGGATCGAAAACGTCGACGTCGTGACCACTTTCGAAAATGACCTTGTGGCCATCGGTGGAGAGTTCGCGGATTTCAACGTCGGCATCGAACTCCTTCTTCACTTTTCCGCCGGTTGGCGCGACCGACATCAGCGTCCAATGGCCCTTGTTCTCGTTGGCAAAGTAGACGCGATCGCCGCACCACACGGGGAATTCGTTGGTGCCTTCGAGGTTTGTGATCTCGTGGAATTCCTTGTTTGCGCCTGGCTCGTGAATCCAGATCTGGTTTTGCATTCCGCCGATGTACCGGAACCAGTTCATGAACCATCGTGCGAAGCGGGTGAAGACGTAGCGGTCCGCGCCGGGGCCAAAAGAGATGTGCGAGGAGAACTCGAGCGGCATCTTGGTGATCACTCCGCCGGTGGCGGGAACGGTGCCGTAAGTGTAATTGGTGGGTTCTCCCGCGTAACGCACGAGGACGTTTTTGCCGTCCGGAGTCCAACCCACGACCGCGCGGAAGCCCTCGACACTGGTGATTCGCTTGGGAGTTCCGCCGCTGGTGGGCATCACATAGGCTTGCCGCTGGCCATCGTACTCGGCTTCGAACGCGATCTGGGTTCCATCGGGTGAAAAGGCCGCGTTTCTTTCGGTGCCAGCGTCCGAAGTGAGGCGGTGGGCTTCGCCGGATTTCAGGTTCGAAAGCCAAAGATCGCCTTCGCTCGTGAAGACGATCTCATCTCCGTGGATGTCGGGATAGCGCATGAACGGCTGAACGCCTCCCTGACTCATGGATACGGCGACGATGATCGGAAAAAGCACAGCTAACTATATCATTTCGTTCCGGGCGAAAGTTCCGACCCGAACGGTGGCTTTCGAGTAAGACTTCGTGCTCGAAACGATTCTTTGTCTAGCTCTTTCGAATTGTATGTTGCGAAAAGTGTCATTCCAAGTTCAAAGGAACCTACGTTTTGAACCATTTTTGATCGGTTTTTGCTCAAAAGTCTTTCGAGCGGAAAGACGGTTGAACCTGGAGGGTTTTCGATTTTTGCGAGGAAGATTTCGGTTGGCGTGGAAGAAAATTTTAAATAGTGGAAACATTTCTACTATTCCCGACGTCATTCATTAGTACCGCGTTGGTTTTACGTTCACGGACGACACCTGGAGTCGCCGAGCTGAACGAGACCGCGGTTACCCTTTATGCCTGAGCAAGTACGAGCGGCGCATCCGCCTTCGATCCTTCGTCTCCTCGGTCGGTTTCTCGACCATCCTCCTCCCTTCCCTTCCTAACTTAACTTCGCCGACTAGCCTCTTTTGGCCGTGATGTTCTTTGACAGTTTGGTTTCTTCCCTTCTGAAGCTGGGTTCAGCTTATGAACAGTGGAGGAAATGGGGATCGGTAAGCGCGGCAAGGACCTGAGGTTGCCATCCGCCGCCGTACCACTCGGACCAATCGAGGCAGGACGGTGCGCTGCGGGTGACGCGACGAGAGGTGGCCGTATTGGAAGCGCCCGATGGCATTGGCAATGGTCGTTTGATCATCCCTCGACGACGAGGAAGCCAGCCGAAGGTGGACCGATCCCCGTTTCCATTAAAGAGATAGGTACGAACTCTATGCATGAATAGAACTCGGTTCCAAGCTCAAACCCTTCCGCATCAGCAATGGCTTCCGTGCCAGGGCTGTCTCGACTCACTTCCTCCGTCGTGCTTCCACTTCGCCGGATGAATCTTCCAATACCCTTTGGAGGGATCCTTGGAAAAGCCAAATCCCCGTCGGGATGAAAGATCCACGCCCTTGATCGACAGCTAGAACTTCAACGAATATTGAAGACAGGTAAACACCTGGCCCTGACCACTTCCCGAAAGATTCGAAACAAAATGTCCCGGCTCATAATAGCCAAGGCCAAACAAGACCGATTCTTTCGAGCTCTTTTTCCAGTTAGTTTCCAGATCCCATTCCATCCCAAGATCCTTTCCCGAGGCCCCGGTTGGATCGACAAAAGCTCCGCCCGCATAACGGTTCGGAACTCCGGTCGCCCCGTACCAAGCATCCTTAGAGTCTTGCAGCCAATTTTTTGCGACTCGGAAATTGACGTCCACGTCGGCTCGAGCCTTGTTTGACAAGGTGAACGCAACCTGATTCAGATTCTTCCAAGCATGCATATCCATCAATCCATAGAACTTATGATTGGTGGGGTAGAGATTGTCAAATGTGCGGACCTTGGTCGCAGACGTACCTCCGCTGGCGCCATTCCACTCCAATCCGGCGCGGCTCTTACTCCCAAGTTTCTTCGCAACTTGAAGGTGAGCTGCCCATGCATCCACATCTTTTCCTCCATTGCTGCCTTTCTGCAGTGCGCCGTCAAAATCGTATTCTAGTCCGGCCAAACTTCCCCGCGCGGATTCGTCCAAGGTCCAATGGTCAATGCTTTGAGGAGCTTTGTCATGCTTGAAAATTAATGACACCGCGCCATTCTTCTGATTCACGGAAATTACTCCAATTCGAGCCTGCTGCGGCTGCAGATTCTGAATTCCTATCGAAGCAGCAAAGGCATCAAACTTTGGGGTTTGATAGCGAAATGCGTCAAAGCTGCGGCTGCGGTTGATCCATTCTAGGGATCCTATCAGCCGTTCGCTTCCAAGGTTAATCTTCTGTCGTCCGACCGTTAGTTTGTTGTCTCCAACCTGTCGTTGAGCATAGACCTGCAGCAGGTCACGACTTTCGTCCGAGCTGTTCTTTTGTGACGTGGTGATGAGGTCGTGGCCGAATTGAAATTGCGCGAAACCGGTCCAATGGTCATTTCCTTCGACCTTCATACCAACTCGAAGTCGTTGGAAAAGGTCCGTTCGATTGTCTCGATTTGACTTACTAAAATCCTTGTCCAGCCTGCGCTCGAATCGGGTTCGATATTCGATGTCGAATTTTGTTTGGTTCAAGTTGTCGAACACGTGTACAGGAAAGAGAATCATTGCCTTTGGTTCCTCAACTTCAATTATCGAGTGGCCCGCTCATCGGGTCTATGATCTTTGTCATATGGAACGACAATGCTTGATCAGGCAATTTCAGGTACAAATTGACAGTGGCAGATCGGGAAAATGAACCTTCACGAAAGGAAACGCTGGCGAACTGCCCGCTTCTTGTCTCGCTAACCGGGGAACAGCAATCTTCTGTTCTCTCAAACTCCACGATGACCTTTGTCGAAAAGGGCGAAATTATCTGGCTCAAGGGCAACGTCGTCGATTTCTTTGGAATTGTCAGCGAAGGCTTTGTAAAAATGTCGCGAATTGCGGCAAGCGGCCAAGAGATCACTACGGAGATCATGGGACCCGGCCAGATCTTCGGACTGTTAGGCGCTATCGATGGCTCGGGATGCCCACAAACAGCGAAGGCAGTTACTGGTACTTGGTATTTGCGAGTTCGAAAGGCCGAATTTCTGCCCGTATACGAAAGCAATATCATCCTCAAAGAAAAGCTTATTCGCCGAACAACTGTTCGCCTTCGCCAATCAGTCGACATGATAGCCCACCTTTCTTCGGGCAAAGTCGAGC
>CAMFIS010000048.1 GCA_945952345.1 uncultured Fimbriimonas sp. | reverse complement strand
CCACGTCTGGTCGGCCACAAACGGGAACGCGACCGGACACAGGCTCGAGAATGGATTGACCTTGAAGAAGGGGCCGCTCACTGCGGCCGATATTCCTACCGAACCACCGATGGCAACCCAGTAACATCCTACGGCGAGATAGGTCCAGATGATGGCGGGAAGCACCTTCGAGCAGAGCGTCGACATCAGCAATCCGATGGACACGCACACTAATCCGTAGAACGAAAAAAGCAGGAAGGTAATGAACAGTTGCCCCCAAGTGGTACCGCCCAGGGTCACGCTGATAGCGCAAAACGGAAGCGACAAAACCAGCAGAAGCCAAACATAGCGGAAACTGCTGATGAGCTTGCCCACGAGATAGTACTTCGGCTCGGTGGGGGCGGAAAAAACGAGGTCCAAAGATCGGCGTTGCTTCTCTGTCACGATCGCAAACGCGCCCATACTCGGCGCTGCCAGGGTGATCACCACGCCCAAAGCCGTGAGGGTTTGGTAATAGAAGTTCTGCAGCATGCTCTGGGCGGTGGCCAGGCTGCGTCCCATGCCATCGCCAATCGACGAGGAGTACACCATGAGGAGCACAAAGCCCATGATGGCGAGGTACACCGTGAACATGATGGCCGCCCGGCTCCCACGCAACTGAACCCGCATATCGCGCGTCGCGGTTGCGTTGCCGATATAGGTTCTTTTGAGTTGCTGCAGCCAGGAGAATCCGTGTTCCATGTCAGTTCACTGCGCCAGTCGTTAGCTTCAAGAAGACGTCTTCCAGGTCCGCGTGGTCCTCGTTGAAACCGATGATTCGATGCCCTTGATTCACGAGCGCTTTCAGCAAGTCGGCCTGCTCTTCGTCAGTACCGGAAAACTCGATGGTGGCGTCCTGGTCGTTCGTGCCCACGAAGTTCTGAATCGATGAATACGCTTTAAGCCCGGCCTCGAGTGCATGCAGATCGCTGATGCAAGAGAGCCGGATGACCTTCACCGGGCGAATGCTTCGCACCACCGAGGCCACATCGCCGAACGCTAGAAGGTTGCCGCGCTCGATGATTCCGACGCAGTTACAGAAGTCGGATAGTTCGGGAAGGATGTGAGACGAAACGATGACGATTTTGCCCATTCTTCCCAGTTCGGCGATGAGTTCCTTCAACTCAGCTCGAGCTCGGGGGTCAAGACCCGACGCCGGCTCGTCCAAAAGCAACAGCTTGGGATCATGGACAAGGCACCGGGCCAAGCAAAGGCGCTGCTGCATACCGCGCGACAGCGACTGGACATAAGAAAATTTCTTGACCGTGAGATCAGTCAGTTCGAGAACTTCGTCGATGACCTGATCGCGCTTCTGCACCCCGTAGATGGAGGCGAAGAAGTCGAGGTATTCCCACACTTTGACGTCGTCGTACAAGCCGAAGAAGTCCGGCATATAACCGATCATCCGGCGGATTTGCATCGGATTCTCGATGATGTCGACTCCGTTGAGCGAAGCAGTCCCCGCCGTCGGCTCCAGCAAGGTGGCGATCATTCGTATCGTGGTCGTCTTGCCCGCGCCGTTGCTGCCGATAAATCCGAAGATGTCGCCCGGCTTGAGGGTGAACGAGATTCCTTGGACGGCGGTAAAGCCTCCGTACGATTTATGCAGATTTTTTACTTCGAGCATTGGCTTTCGATTTCGGAATGAATTTGACTTCGTTGTCGGCAAAGACGAGAGTCTTGATGGCCCAACCGAGCAGGGTAACTGTGATGACTAGTTGGTAAATGACGTGGGTCGCCACGATCGTAAGCGTGTTCACATCGTAGAGGCTGTAGCCTTCGGGACGATAGGTGACTTCCACGCCATCCATGCGGATGCGCTCAAGAACGTTGTACGGGTGGACGAATCCGGTAAGCATGTTCCCCGTCACGTTCGCCATCGACGATACAAGGGCGGGCAGGAACGCATAGTAAAGGAGCACGACCGCGAGTGAAACTCCGAGGGCAATGATCGGCCGACGCACGCGGCTGGAGATCAGCAGGGTCAGCGCCGTGAGAGACGACGCCTGCATGATCACAACGATGCACGCATAGACGATGCTCAAGACCTTGATGTTCGGGCTGAAAATGATGTCGACCATGACCGGCACCATGTACAAACCGAATGCCATCAGTACCGCCGCCATGGCACCCATGAACTTGCCGATGACGATTTGTGAGTGCGTAATTGGCGCGACCAGCAGCATGTCCCAACTTCGACGCTCTCGCTCCCCCGCGATCACGGCATGGAGCAAGAGCGGAACTCCGAAGATCATGAGGACGAGGAAGAACAGAATCAGCAAGAGCGGATCGAGGTCGCCGCGGTAATACACGCACGCCATCGCGAAAAGCGCATAGCAAACTAGGACGATGCCAATGCCGCCGTTGATCGCCACCGATGAGCCGCGGAAGGAGAGGAACCGCTTCCGGAACCTGGTGACTTCCGCCATCATTGGATTCTTGGTAACGAGCTGCTCCCAAAGGCTGCGCTGAGGTGTGCTCATTGGGCCTCCTCATAGGCTGGCGCGGACACAATCATCTTTTGCGAACTCGGATGACCTTCGCCATATTTAGGACCGGTATGCATCTCGCTGATGCTCGCGTAGACCACGAGGTGATTTGGCAGGGTTTCAGCGACGTTCTGCCACGTAAGCCCACCATCGGACTTATCCCCTTTGCGACGGGAAGTGACGAGTTTGCTCACATCGATGTTCAGGCTGCCTCCACTCGGGATCGAGTCCGTCGAGGTAGTGTTGGCGGCGGGACCGTATGCCGATATTCCCGTAAGGGTTCCGTGAGTCTGGTTTTGAATAAAGAGTGTGGCCCGCCCCTCGACCTTCTTAAGCTTGAACTTAAGCCCAGCGAGTTCGTTGGAAGACTGAACGTACGAGAAGTTCTTGAAGGCCAAGTTGCTTGTGAGGACCTGAGGAGCAATGATCTCGCTTCCGTTATCCAGGACGTTGATGCCGCTTTGATCATTGCCGCCGTAGCTGTAGCGCCGTTGGGCCAGAACCGCTTCCACATTCTTCAGTCCAAGATCATAGGACTTCGCCCGTGGAAAGAACATTTGCGATCGGCCGTATACCGTCGATTGCGGATCAGATCCCACAATAGCCACGCTACGAGTCAGGGTCGTCGCACTGGCCTGGTACAGGCTAATCGTGCTGTTGAGGAGGATGCCGCTGAACGCAACGCTGATCACGGGAACAGTGAACCATGCCAGTTCGAGGCGATTCATCTTCCGCAGGACAAGGAAATTAATCGGAACGACGATGAGCGCATAGGCAATCAGGACCCATAAGATGCTTTGAGTCGAAGGCGGCTGAATCTGGAACGGATCTTTGTAATCGCGGCCGGAGCTGGAAAATGAGGCCGTTGGCGCAAAGCTTGTGCTTGACGAGGGATACGAAGAGTAACTACCGTAAGGGTCGTCTGATTCTTCTGAACTGCCAATCTGAGTGTTCAGCAGATTGCGAACCTGACGGAAATGAACCCGGTACAGGGCCCTGGTCACGAGCGAGCGTCGGTCTTCGGATTCCCGGATTGGAGACTCGAAGGGATTGACGGAGATGTACGACGCCAGTCCCATTCCGTACGCCTGCATTCGAGCCGAACCTTTCGAAACCACGTACCCAACACTATTGGCTTTCGGAGTTCCGATTCGCTGAGAAAGACCGCCGTTCGTCGAAATGGTCGTGGCCGTCACCGGGAGAACGTCTCGCCAACGAGGATCGCTCGACGCCGATTGGGCCGCTCCACCAATGAAGAGCACGACGCCACCTTGCTGGACGTACTGTTTGATCGCGCCCACTTGAGAATCGCCGAGCCGCTCGGTTCCCTCGCCCAGGACGATCGTATCCAGGCACAGATAGCCACTCAGCCGATCTGGAGCGTCATCGGGAACACAGCCGCCGATGGCGATCGCGTTAGATTGTTGGTTGCTGTTGGAATCTTGGCCCCGAAGGAATTGAAGATCGGATGGATTGTCGCTGATCAGTCCCACTCGAGTGTTGGTTGGCTCGCCGCCAATCCCGACCGGGAGTTCCTTATAATCGCCATGCACGCGAATCTCGACTTTTTCGTTGCCATAGCCACCGGCCATGACCATTACCCGCTTCTTGGACCCTGCCGGAACTTCGACGGGGTACTCGATCTTAGTCGAGGCGTTCGTGTCAGAGGTGGAAATGAGAATGCTTTCGTTGGCTCCAGCATTCTCAATGTTCACGTAGAACGGATTGGAAGAGGACGAATTTAGTCCGCTCCAAACTTGCTGCAAACGGAAGCGTACGCCTTGGGCCGACGCAGCGGCACACACGGCGAGCAGTAGCAGCCCAACCCCAACCCTTTGTGTTCCCCGACACATAAGTTCTAGCAATGACGCATTTTATGGTATCGAAAGTTCGCTAACAAGTCACTTTTTGCGAATTCCTCACCAATTTCCGAAGTGCGTAATATCCTTAGCCGAATATCGAAAGTTTCTTTCAAGTATTTTGATACTCGGGTTTGCCTTACCAATGGTGATGATGAGAATCGGATATCGGCTGTCAGGCAGGCCGAACTCTTCGGCGAACTTATCCGGGAAGAATCCTCCCATCGGGCCCGTTTCCCATCCCGCTTCTTGGGCCACGAGCATGAAGGACATCGCCCAGAGGTTGCAGGACCGAATCGCCTCGTCGCGAACTATGTTTGGGTTGGCCTTGAATCCGTGGGCCATCGTGATGAACCCGTCTCTCTTGTCGGCTGGAGTGTAGCCGCGTTCGATTTGGCTGTCCGCCTCGTCGGCCGCATGATCGGGAAACTCCAGGTTGCAAACCACGACGATAGCCGCCGATGCTTCGCTCACCTTCTTCTGGTTCATCGCCACGGCCAGGAGCCGCGCCTTGTCCTCTGGCGTGTCGCAGACCAAGATTTCCCACGGCTGGAGGTTCATCGACGACGGAGCAAGGCTGGCAAGGTCGATCAGCCGCTCCAATTCTTCTCGCGAGATGGTGACGGTGGGGTCAAAGGACGGGATCGCTCGCCGCTTCTGCAGCGCTTCTGTGACGGTCATGATTCCGTCTACGTCGTCATCCGCCGATTTTTGGCGGATAGTTGTATTCGATCTTGGCTGATTGGAGGATTTTTGTCCCCACTTGCTGCCGAAGAACTCCGATGTTCTCGTTCTTCATGATCTCAATTTCTTCTTTGGTTGCCGCATCTCCCTTGTCTTCGATGCGAAACATTTGAATTCCATTGCTGGTATGAACGGGCTTAGTAATGTCTCCCTTTTTGAGCGTTTCGATTTCGCTCAGCGCTTCTTTGGGAAAGAGGCTGAGATTGCGCCAGCCGAGGAATCCCCGGTTTTGCTTCGCCGCTTGCTCGACCGTAAGCTCGTCCACGAGCTTGTCCCACTTCTCGCCCGCTTTGATCCGGTCATAGGCTTTCTGCACAACCTGAATCGCGTTGGCAACATCCGTCGCCGCCGCTGAATTGGGCCGTACTACAATCGTCGAAATCTTGATGTAATCCTTGGGGTTGAAGTCAGCCAAAGCGATCTTGGTCAGTGCGAGATTGCTCTTGATTCTCACTGCAAACAGGCTTCGCGTTTGGCCTTGCTGAGCCATCGCTTGCTCGACCGTTTGCCCGGCGGTGAGTCCTTGCTTGATCTCATCGATGGCGCCGGCAACGCCTTTGTCCACTTCTTCCTGCGTTACGACGATTCCGCGCTTTCGGGCTTCAGTGATGAAAAGGTTGTAGTAGATGATGTCTTTGAGGACGGTCGTTCCATGGAGGTCCCACAGCAAATCTTCGACATCCTTCGCTTTGATCTCGACTCCATTCACGGTCGCGACGGTGGCCGTGGGCGCAGGAGCCTTAGCCAGCCCTTGAACGGTGAACTGGAAGGCGGCGTTTTGCCACAGCAAATGTGCGCCGAGAAGAAAGCTGGTGATGACCATGACTTGATCTTAGACGACCCGCGGGTTCCAAAGGTTTTGCGAGGGACGAATTACCTCGGTACTGCGATCGAGTCGAGGATTCGCTTGAGAACGTCGTCCTGAGTTTGGCCTTCGATTTCCGACTCGGGTCGAAGCATGATGCGGTGCCGAAGCACGCTGCTCGCCAATTCTTTCACGTCGTCCGGAATCACAAAGTCGCGGCCGCGAATCTGGGCGATTGCCTTCGAAACGTTGAGCAAGGCAATGCCCGCCCGGGGCGAGGCGCCAACCATGATGTCTCGGTTGTCCCGAGTGGACTTCACGATCTCGTAAATGTAGTTGAAGACCTTTTCTTCGACCTTGGTGGAGCGAACCTCGGATTGATATCGGCGGAGTTCCTCCACCGTAAGGACTGGTTTCAAGCCTCGCTCTTCCAGCCGCTGAGGTTGGAACCCTGAGTGGTGAAGTTTGAGAACGTCGATTTCCTGCTCGGCAGACGGATAGCGAAGCAAAACTTTCATCAGGAAGCGGTCTTGTTGGGCTTCCGGAAGTGGATAGGTTCCCTCGTACTCGATCGGGTTTTGGGTTGCGAAGACGAGGAACGGCTCGGGAAGTGGGTGCGAGGTTCCATCAATCGTCACCCTCCGTTCTTCCATCGCCTCGAGCAGAGCCGCCTGAGTCTTGGGTGGCGTTCGGTTGATTTCGTCCGCCAATAGCAAGCCAGTAAAGAGCGGACCCGGGCGGAACTGAAACTCGTTCTTGCTGCTGTCGAAGACCATGGTGCCAGTTACGTCCGACGGCATCATGTCCGGGGTGAACTGGATTCGGCCGAAGGATAGTCCGAGCACGTAACCAAGTGAGCGAACCATCAAGGTCTTAGCGAGGCCCGGTACGCCTTCGAGCAAAACGTGTCCATCGGCCAATGTTGCGGCGACGATCTGCTCGACTACCTGCTGTTGACCCGAAATGATCTTCGACATTTCAGATTGGATTTGTTGGGAAACCTGCTCGACGGACATATATCTTGGTAGCTTGGCACAATCGAGAAGAAATTGCGAGGAATCAGGTAGAAATCATAACCGATGCTTCAAGTGAACGGACTCGTTAAAGAATATAAAAACTACCGAGCCGTTAGCGACTTGTCGTTTACGATTGGGAACGGAGAAATTGTGGGCTTGCTCGGCCCCAATGGTGCGGGTAAGACAACGGCTCTGCGCTGCATTGCAGGAATCCTTCGGCCAACATCCGGCCAGATTCTCATCAATGGCCACGATCTATTGACAGATCAGGCGAACGCCAAACGTGGCCTCGCTTTCGTTCCAGAAGTACCTTCTCTCTACGAACTCTTGACCGTGTATGAGCATCTGCGATTCATCGCCATGTGCTTCGACAGCATGCCGAAGTTTGAAGCCGAGCACGAATCGATCCTCAGAAAATATCACTTGTGGGAGAAGCGAGAGGACCTTGTCGCAACGCTCTCAAAAGGCATGCGACAGAAGCTCTCGGTCGCCTGCGCCCTTATCCATGGTGCGACAACCTTCCTATTCGACGAGCCCATGATCGGTATCGATCCCGCTGGAGCCCATGAACTGAAGCTGGAACTCATGCAAGCTCGCGAAGGTGGCGCCTCGATTCTCGTCAGTACCCACCTCCTCGAAACTGCGGAGAAGCTTTGTGATCGAGTGATGATCATGGCGCGCGGCAAGATGCTTGCGATGGGAACTCTCGATGAATTGCGAGAGCATTACGGCATGGAAGGTCAGTCGCTCGAAAATGTCTTTCTCTCGCTCACTAGCGAGGTCAGTCCATGAACGGCATCCGCCCGTTATGGTTTTTGTTCACTCGCCAGATCGTCAATGGCGTCAAGCGAGCGGTCAAGACCCCGCGACGGCTCATCTCGGTGCTCGTTGGCCTGGGTTACTACTTCGCCGTTTTTGCCCGGCCCTGGGATTCCACCGGTAATCGCGTCTTTCGAGATGTTCACATTGAGCCTTTGTGGCTGGAGAGAGGGAGCTTCATGGTCTTCACCGTGCTCTGCATTTTCCTATCGATGGGTGTCTTTAGCTTTCGAAACACTTTCAAACCGGCGGACGTCGACGTGCTTTTTCCGACGCCGATTTCTCCCAAAGTCGTCATGGGATTCCGGCTGTTTCGTGACTGCCTGACGACGTTCATGTTTCCATTCATCCTCATGATCTTCTTCTACAAGCCGTGGGCAGGCTTGATGGAAGCGATGAGGAGGGACAGCCCGAATTCCGTGAGTTCGCTCATGCGCGGAGCCATGCTCGCATGGGTGCTAATGGCCTTCGCATGGGTGGCCATTAGCTATGCACTCAGCTTTTTCGTCGCCAAACACGATAAGCAAAGTCGAGCCATTGTGAATGGAGTTGGTTGGGGAATTTTCCTGGCGGTTATGACCGTTGTCGGAGCGATTACCTATACCATCCAGCAAACACCTAGCCTCGAAACCCTTGCTTCGATTACGGCAGCGCCATGGATTCGGACCATTATGTTCATTCCGACCTCGGCGACCTGGTTAATGATGGGACTGTTTAATGGTTCGCCGTCGATGTTCGCTCTGGGTTCAGGCATTCTTCTGGCGACGATCATCGGTAGTCTTTGGTATGCATCCAGCCTGAGTGGATGGATGTACGATCAAGCCGCGACGAAAGGGTTCCAGTCCCAGGCATTACGGGATTATCAAAAAAGAGGCGACTACTCAGCAATCGCGGCCGAAAGGGCTCGCCAAGGAAAGGTCCGCAATCGGCGAATCACCAAGCGTATGGCCAATTGGACCTTCCGCAAGGGCTGGGCGCTGTTCTACAAGGAAGTTCTCATTCAAGTACGAATCGGATTCTGGCTCAATATTCTATTCATCGGTTTCGCATGCATGTTCGGGCTTATCTTCATGGCGATCCCCGGGATGGGGAATTCCAACTTGCCAGCTCGCCTGTACCTGGCCATGACCGGATTCATGGCAATCAATATGAGCTCGGCTCAGGCGCACAACAGCTTCGTCGAGACGCTTCGTCGCGTTGAAGTGATGAAGCCGTTGCCGCTCACATCGGGACAGATCGCCTTCTTCGAGACGGCCAGCAAAGCAGCGGTCGCAATGACAATTTCAATCGTCCCGTTCATCATTGGGATGATCTATCGCCCGATCTATATGCCTTATCATTTGGCGGGCCTCATTGCTGCTCCGACGACTGCCTTGGCACTCGTCTCCGCCGTCTTTCTTGTGGTGGTTCTCTTTCCCGACTTCGACGATCCAACCCAGAGGACTTTTCGTGGGCTCATGCAACTCCTGGCTCTGCTCTTGGTATTCGGACCCACCGTGCTCGTATTTGCGCTCTTCTTCGCAATCGATGCCTCCCCGGTTTACCCGGCCCTGATATCGGCTGGCATTAATGTGGGATTGACGTTCCTGCTTACCAGTATCGCAGGGCGCTTTTACGCTGATTTCAATCCTAGCGAGTAGACTAGACGGGGAATTCGGAACGCCCACACACGAATTCGTGTTGAACGTGAGACTATGAAGATACGTGGCCCAGTAAAGATTGCGATTGGGTTTGCCGCGCTAGTTGTTGCCGCTTACGGCGGGACAGCTGCATTCACGAAATTGAGTCTCCGAAACGTGAACCTCGATCCAATTCCGGCCGGTAATGTTTGCTTGATCGCGCTTGACAAAGACGCAGGTGTTCAGACCATCACGGCTGAGCAAATGGTTCAGATCGTGGAAGGCTCATCTAAGTTCTCAGCTGACCAGACCAGCGGCGGCGGCCCAACTTCTGGTGCGGTCAAGAAGAGGATTCCTGTTCGGGAACTTCTTGGTGTGCTCGACGGCAATTCAGAAGATGTCTCCACATTCATCGCCAAGATGCGAGATACCGCGGAAGAGGATTCGGGTGCAAGCGACGCACCGATTTGGACCAAGGAAGACATTGAGAAGGCGCTCCAGTCCGATGGGCCGTTGCGAACCAAGTTGGAAAACGACGTTAACATGAAAGTTGACGGAACTCCCATCCCAACCATCAATCGCATGGCCTTCTTCAACGGCATTCGGGTCAAGACTCCGGTAACGCTCAATATCCCCAATGCAAAGGGACCCACAATCTCTGGATTCGATATTGTGAAATTCCAGCCAAAATTCATGGTGGCGTTTTTCAAGAGCATGCGCGAGAAGTTCTACGACAAGAACCTTCTGCAAAGCTATTACAAAGCCTTCATCGACGAGAAGAACGAAAAAGATCCGCCCCTGGACCAAATCATGAAGGCGGTTTTTGAGCGTTCGAAGTCCAGTACAGAACTGGATAAGGTCACGCGCATTGGCCAACATACTAAAATCCTCGTGAGTCAGGACATGATTTCGAAGGCGGAGATGCGTGAGGATGCGGCGGGCAAGGACCTGACGTACGACCTTATCCTCAAACTCACACCGGAAGGAAAGAATCGTCTTTGGAAGTTCTCATCCGAAGGTGGTCATCAGGTCATCGTGGTTGAAAAGGGCGTCCCAATCGCTCAGGCTACGATCGGCACTTCGTTGAACAGTCAGGAACTTGAGATCAAGCAGATTGCGAACAAGTCATTGGTTCAGGAAGTCATCAACATTCTTCAATCGCAAAAGTAGGCACCTCATGAAATCTCTGTCTCTATCAATTGTGGCGCTCTCGCTCGGCCTGGTAGCCGGATGTGGAAGCTCCGGTGGAAGCTCGGCGTCGGCCAACCAAGCGCCTGCCGCTCCAAAGTTGCCCACCGTCGAGCTCACGGCGAGCAACCAACGCGAGATATTTCCTTTTAAGGAAGGTAACTCGTGGGTGTTCACGGTCGAGGCCGAGCAGGCAGCGGCGGGGCAGCAAGCTCGATCCTCAAATGCGGAGATGGAGTATCGAGTGACGAAAGTCTGGGAGGATGGTGGACTCACCCATGCGACCCTCTCGATCTTCCAAAACGGTCAGAAGAAGGACGAGCAAGAATGGGCCGTCGACGACAAGGGCCTATATCAGATTTCTGTGCATGCAACCAAGAAGGCATTCTCTCCCAAGCTGATGGAAGTCAAGTTCCCGGTCAAAGATCAGGAAGACTTCAAGTACTCAGGGACAGGATTAACGCCGATCGGAAAGATGGGCAAGTTAACATATGCGTTCAAGAACGACGGAATCATGGCGGCCGATACCGATATGGGTGCGGCGAAGTCGATCTTCATCGAAAGTGTCGGCACGTTTGAAGCCGACGGTGGCGCAAAGGGTCGGATCGCGGTGAATCAATGGTTCGCCCCCGGAATCGGATTGGTACGACTGAAGCAAATTGTCATCCTTGGTCAGGCTTCAACAAGCGTAACCCTGCGCCTGAAAAGTTACAATGTAAAGAAATGAAAAAGTCGATTGCTTTCTTGATGCTCGGATTCACGGCAATGGGTTTGCTAGGATGCGAGGCCAAAACCGCCTCGAACAACGAAGCAACTTCCAGCACACTGAAGGAGATTTCGTCTGGCAACTCACCGGCAGCCAACAGTCCGGAAGCAAACAAGCCAGCCGATAAGCCTCAAGCCGAGAAGCCGAAGCCAATCGACATCAGCAAACTACCGGCGAGTCTCAAGGGCGATGCGTACGACTATTACGGTCTTGGTCGGGCAGACGCGATCAAGATGAAGGTCAATCGCGACGGCTCCAAAGAAGACGCGACTCAAACGGTCTCGATGACTAAAGTCGACGCTGACCACGCCGAATTCCTTATCAGCAGCACCGGAGCTTTGGCCCAACTGGGAGACGTAACCGTGAAACTGGACAAGGACGGAATTCGAGTCGTATCCATGGGTGAAAGCAAAGTCGACCCCGACACGTTTGAGCTCCCCAATGGACTCAAGAAAGGGAAGTCCTGGCCATTCAAGCTTCCGTCGGCCGGTTCCACCATTTCTGGAACCAATAAGGTCATCGGAACTGAAACGATCAAGACGTCCGTTGGAACATACAAAGATGCGCTTGTCGTGGAAACGAAAGCAAGTGGAACCCAAGCTGGACAGAAAGTAGCGTTGACATCCAAGCAATGGCTCGTCAAGGGACGTGGCCAAGTTAAGGCCGAGATTACGAATGTATCGGGCGGTAAGACCTCCAAGATTACGATGGAAGAATCGAATTAATTTTTCGATTCTGATAGGTCTTTCCGTGCTTGGACTCGGTGCAGTTGGATGCAACGATTCCGACCAGCATGATCCAAGCGCCCCCGTCGTAGCTAAGGTCGATGGGTTTCTTCCCCTCGATGGCGGGCAGACCGATGCGAGTTATTTGGTCGACGGCACCGTGGCCGACTACACGCTGAAGGTGGTGAAGTCGGGCGATAAAACCTCGTTTGAGGCGCTCTCCCACAACGATTTGGTTGAGACCGAAACCTACTTGGTGAAGGACTCAAACGTGTTTCTCTGTCATGCCTTGGGCGAGGATTTCCACGATCCCATTCCACTTATGAAATTTCCCCTGCGCATCGGCGACAAATACGAATGGAAGGGAACGTTAACGAGCGGACGAGAAGACTTCAAAGGTACGGCGACGGTCGATACCGTTTGGGATTCGGTCCGTATGAAGGACGGGAGCCTAGATGCAGTCAAAGTAGAAATCGATCTCCGCATCGAGGATGTTGGAACACGGCGACTTTCGTTTTGGTTCGTTAATGGACGGGGAGTTTTGCGAACGGAAATGGGTAAGAATGTACGGGAGCCTAAACACTGATGGCCTCGATCACCCTCCGCCCCACCACCGAATCTCGCAACGAAAAAGTCGGCATCGACTGGTGGTTGGTGTTGGCCGCGGCCCTACTCACGACTATTGGTCTGGCGGCTATCTTCAGTTCCGGCTACGGCGACAGCCTGAAGGAATTTAAGAAGCAAATTATGTACATCGCGATGGGTTGCGTTCCCATGGCGATCTTCGGCTTTTGTCACCCTCGCCTTTGGGCCAAGGGTGCCACGGTTATCTACCTTTTCAACCTTTTTCTGCTTGTACTGGTGTTGGCAATGGGCCACCACAAGAATGGTGCTGAACGGTGGATCGGCGTAGCCGGGTTTGAATTTCAGCCCAGCGAGCTTTCGAAGATCTTCATTGTCCTCACTCTCGCGTCGTTTTACGCCGCCAGACAAGATCGAATCAAGGAGTTCTCAACCTTTGCTCTCGGGGCTCTGCACGTATTCGTCCCTGTCCTGCTCATTCTGAAGCAGCCTCACCTAGGGGCATCGCTGCTCATTCTCACGGTTTGGGTTGCGATGAGCCTGGTAGCGGGAGTCTCGCCCAAGTATATGTTCCTCGTGATCGGGACGTTCTTGGTGCTCTCGACCTTGGTGTTCAAGTTCCCGTCGGTCCGTAGCCATATCATCAAACAGTACCAGTGGGAGCGGATTATGGGTCTGCTCGGAATCGAGACTGGCAACAAGAAGATCAGCGATATGAAGTACCAAACCGATGTCGCGTCTTACGCTTTCGCGAATGGTGGAATTGCGGGTACGGGGTACCTGAAGGGCGAGATCAAGCGGAAAGTACCGTTCGTCAGCACTGACTTCATTTGGTCCCTCGTCGGCGAGGAGTTCGGCCTCCTTGGCTGCCTGTGCATCCTGGGGATTTTTGCGCTTCTCTTTTATAGGATTTGGCTCGGAATGCTCAACGCAGCCGACCTTTACTATCAGCTCATCATGGGCGGAATACTAACCGTTCTGGGCTTTCACACGATTGTAAATGCGGGCATGGTTCTTGGATTTTTCCCGGTCGTCGGACTATGGGCTCCGTTCCTCAGCTACGGTGGATCGGCTATTTGGCTGTGCATGAGCCTCGTCGCTTTGGCCCTCAATATCCGGTCGAAAGAGCGGGCGGTCCTATTCTGATTGTGCAGTTCCGAGGTGACTTTTTCTTGGACCGGAGGGGGCACGGCAATAACCCACTTAGATGCAAGTCCTTCATATCGAACCCCTTCAACCATGCATCCCACTTCCCTCCAGGTTGCGTATTCAGGTTATAATGAGATGCGAGCACAAGGATGGTGCGAGGAAAATCAAGAGTGAGCGCTAAAAAGCGTTCGAAAGCGGTGGTCGCCTCAAAGCGGCCGACCAAGCAACCTAGTCGGAAGGATCCGGTGCCAAGTCACCATCGATTCGATATTGCCGCGATAGGCTTTTTCGCCTTGGCGGCCCTGAGCGTCGTCGCGCTCATTTCCAAGAACGCAGGCCCAGTAGGCGAAGGACTTCGAAACGTCTTTGCCCTGCTCTTTGGACGAGGCGCTTGGGTGATGCCCATTGCCTTCACCTCAATGGGATTCATGTACCTTCGTGGCCACGCCCGGAGGCGAAGCTTTAAGTCCGTCATCGGCATCACCCTGCTGCTCCTTGCGATCTTGGGGGGGCTCGCCCGAGCCAAAGACGGTGATTTCTTCGATCCACTCATCGCTTCGGAATCTGGCGGATACCTCGGCGCCGTAGTAGGCGCTTTGTTTAGAAGTTTGCTCAGCGACGCCAGCATGATTGCTTTCGTCGCAATTGGGGCAGTCGGAGCAGTTCTCACCCTCGAGAAACCTATGCGCGACATCATCGCCGACGCTCGCCGCAAGGCCGCTCTGCCACCCGCGCAGGAAGAGCCGGACGCAAAGCCAATCCGCGGAAAGAAAGCCCTCGTGATGATGAATGAGGACGAGCCTCGATCTCGCGAGGAACTCCACCCCATCGTCCGCGAAATGGTGGAAGAGGAAGCGCCAAAGCCGAAGAAATTCCCCACGGTCCGCGAGATGGCACCCGCCAAAGCCAAAGATTTCACCATCGAATCGAGCGTCCCGAAGGAAGGCTATCAGCTACCGCCGATCAGCTTGCTCACGCAGCCAGCGGACCGGCCCAAGCGAACCGCGCAGGAAATGCAGCGGAACATCGAGACGATCGAAGGCACGCTCGAGCAGTTCGGCATCGATGCCAACGTCGTGGAAGTCGCCACCGGCCCAACGATCACGCGCTACGAAATTCAGCTTGGCCCGGGAATTCGGGTGGCCCGTATCGTCAGCTTGGCCGACAACATCGCCATGGACATGGCCGCCTCGCAAGTTCGGGTAGAAGCTCCGATTCCCGGCAAGGCCGCCATCGGCCTTGAGATTCCCAACATCAAGTCGACCACGGTCAACATCCGTGAACTCATCGAGTCGGACGAGTTTATGAACCACCCTTCGCGCCTGTGCGTTGCGCTTGGCAAGGATGTCGGTGGCGTGAACCGGTATGCCGACCTGACCAAGATGCCCCATTTGCTCATCGCGGGCGCAACCAACTCAGGAAAGTCCATCGGCCTTGCTACCCTGATTACCTCGCTCCTGATGCGCAATACGCCGAAGGATGTCCGCCTGGTGATGATTGACCCCAAGCGGGTGGAGCTTACGCTGTTCGACCAGATTCCTCACCTCCTATGTCCAGTCATCAAAGACGTGAAAGAGGCTCCAGGCGTACTCCGCGCAGTTTGGCGCGAGATGGACCGCCGCTACGATCTCCTCAGCGAGAAGGGTGTTCGGAACATCGACGGCTGGAACGCTAAGGCATCGTTCAACGATAAGATGCCGTACATCGTCGTGATCATCGACGAACTGGCCGACCTCATGATTCAAGCAAAAGCGGAGGTCGAAACATCCATCGTGCGCCTGGCTCAGCTTGCGCGTGCTGTGGGAATTCACCTGGTCATCGCGACCCAGCGGCCCAGCGTCGACGTTATCACTGGAACGATCAAAGCCAATATTCCTTCTCGTGTCGCGTTCGCGGTCGCTTCTCAGATCGACTCGAGAACCATTCTCGATTCGAAGGGAGCGGACGCGCTCATCGGTCGGGGCGACATGCTGTTTATGCCGATCGACGCCGCCAAACCAATGCGTGTTCAAGGTTGCTATGTGAACGAGTCCGAGATCGAGGAGATTTGCAAATTCTGGCGTGAACAAGAGCCGCCGAACTATGCCTTCGATCCTTCGGAGTTTGAAGCGGCCGACCCGGTCAAGGCGAGCGGCGATTTCGGCGACGACGTCGACCCGATGTGGGAAGAGGTCGTTCGTTACTCGGTGGAGAACGGCCAGGTTTCGACTTCGATGATCCAGCGAAAATTCCGCCTTGGCTTCCAACGGGCGTCTCGACTGCTTGACCAAATGGAGGAGCGGGGCATCATTGGTCCGAAGGACGGCCCTCGCCCCCGCGAAGTGCTCTATGCGATTGCGGACTTGGAAGCTCTCTTCGGCGGCGCTCCGAGGTACGAAATGGGTACGCATATCGATGACTGGGAAGAGGATAGTCCGTAATGTCGGAACGTAAGCGTCCCGCTTGCGCGTGTTCGAGTTAGGCAATTCGGGAGCTGTGGGCTTACAGCCCACACACTTGGTGGGCAAGATGCCCACCACTCCCAAAGGGCTTCCAAAACTTGGCACTTGCGTTATGCTAGGAGCATCTTGTTCGATAACCCGTCGCTCAGTTGTGGTGTGGCCGTTATGGGGCGCAGGCATCCTTGCCTACACATTGAGCGAGTAACCACTGAGATTCCCTGCTTCATGTGGGCTAGAAGCCCACAACTCCCATTGAGCTTCAACTCGCCACTTGGGGGCGGTGGGCGTCTCGCCCACCATTTTGTGAGCGGGACGCTCACACCTCCCAGCTAGTTCAGCCCAATCGGGATGCCGCCTTCGACACCAACCGCGAATGTGTGGTCGTCTTTATTCTTACCCTTCACCACGTAATGATCCACCTCGCCGACGTTGAACGCGCCTTGGAACACCGGTGACGTCGTCTCGCGCCAATACACCACATACTTCACGCCTGGCTTCGCCTTCCAATGGATCGTCGTGTCGTGCGCCTGCTTCAGGTCGTAACGAACGTCGGTCGGAGCCTCATCGGCTTGGCCGAGGGCTTCCATCGTCATGATGTTCATCTTGGTCACGTTGGACAAGTAGTCGAAGTCGATCCACTCAATCGTGTCTTTCTCGGTGTGCTGATGTTCCAGCCACTCGATTGCTTCGACGAAACGCACGGCAGTGAAGCCGAGTTTGTTGAACGGCGTGTGGTCGCCGCCGCGTTGGAATCGGTCGCGACGGAAAACCATCCACGGCTTAAAGCCGCCGAGCTTTCCGCGGGAATTCCACTCAATGAATCGAGCCAATTCGCGACTATTGTGCTGCGGCAGCTTCGGATCGGTGACCTCTTCGGAATACAACCGAACACGCTTGTTGTCCTTCGTGTCCTTAGCCTTCGAACTTCCCACGGTGTCATTGCTGAGGACAGCATCGAGGGTCCAGTTCTCTTTCTTGGCTCGCTCCGCCAAGGCGGTCGAACCGAGCAGGGCCTGCTCTTCGCCGCTAAATGCCACGAAGACCAGCGTGTTCTTCCACTTGTGCTGACTCAGAATTCTCGCGCTTTCGAGGGTGAGGGCCACGCCGCTTCCGTCGTCGTTGATCCCCGGAGCGTTGGCGGTTAGCGGGTCGCCGCCGAGGTTGATTGTGTCGAGGTGTCCGCCAACGAGCACTCGGTGGTTGGTTTCGCCGGGAAGGGTGGCCACGACTTGGACGACGGTCTTGTCCGCCGGGATTCGTCGGCTCGCCTTGATGTCGTACGACATGATTTCGACCTGCAGACCCGGGATCTTTCGGAACTCGCTTGCCACCCACTCGGCGGCTTTCGTCAGGCCGTCGGTGCTGGTGTTGCGGGTGGGATACGTGCCCAAATGCTCGAGCGTCCCCCGCAAGTGATTTTTAGAAACTTGAGTGAAATACGAAGTACCCATGAGTGCGAGAGCGGTCACCATCTTTTGCACTATATACCATTTCGGAACATTGGTGCGAGGGCGGTCGGACGGCAGGCGTCTCGCCTGCATTTTCTGTGGGCGAGACGCCCACAACCCCTAGGTTAAAAACCAACTCCGCTCGCGCCACCTGCGATGATGATCGGCGGCTCTTTGATGTTCTTCCGATCCATCGCGACTCGAAGCCTCCGAGCCTCATCGAGGTAACCAGGCCGGATATTCGGAGACAACATTGGCTTCGAGAAAGCCTTTGAGAAGACCGACCACATCGGTTCGATGTCGTGAGAAAGGTCGAACACCATCACACCATTCGACGTCGCAACTGCCGCCTGCAAAGCTCGGCCCAGTCCATCCGGATTGTCTTTGAAGTCGTTCAACGAGAGTCCGGCATACACAAAAGTCTGATCGTGGGCGGCACGGTACGAAAGATTTCCCGCTGACTCGACGGTGTATCCCACACCGCGACCTTCCTGAAGGGCATCATAAATCGTCCCTGTCGGATAGTAGCAGCCGGTCACAAGGAAGTCGATATCGGGCGCCATTCCCGTCTTCTTGTACTCCGGGGTCAGGAACCAGAACCCAGCCTCCAGCGCTGGTGACGCCCAATTGTTGCCGTACTGCTGATAGTCTCCGTACCACGACCCGGCGTAAACGCCCAACTGGAGTTTTGGCTTGATCCGCCGAATATCGGTCCGAACATCCGTCACGAATTGGTGCAGAATTCCTGCTCGCCAGTTCAGCCACGCATCGTAATAGGGACCGGGTTTTATGCCGCGATTGAGCTGGGTCGAATACGAGAAGGTGAATTTATAGACGTCGTCCGGCCAGGTGAGTCGCTTGCCGATGTGCTGCTCGAACATGTTCTTCGCCACATCGGTGAAGTCCGCGTGCAATCCCGCATACCGAAGTCGGTCGTCATAAACGATCCCGTCGATATCGTAATTGGTGGCCACCTCTTCCGCCAAATCCAAGAGACGACGGCGAACGCTTGGGTTCGTCGGACTCGTCATCAGCGGGTACTGCTTATCCTGCACGGAGTCTCCAATTCGTACAAAAGATGTCTTTGAGTCAATCGAAACCTGGCCATTTGGAACATGTAATGACTTCACCACCGCTGCTCCGAGTCCTTGTCCTACTACGTAGTAGCCGCCTTTCGTCAAGGGCGTTCCCGCCGTCAACATATGACCGAATCGGTCACAAGGAATCCCGTACATCGAAGGATCGGTGGGCAGGGGGGTCATCAGTGTGACCTTCGTTGGGTCTGGTTTCGCCGCATAATCGAAGGTCGTATCACCAATTCGGATCGTGGGTTTCGCTTCGTACAAAACTGTCTGCTCGTCCGGGCGATTAAAGCCGGGGCCGCGATTCACCAACCGATGCCCGTCGCAAAAGGCATTCATCGATACGTAAATCGAAAGGTGGTTCTTCCGTGCCTCGGCACACATTGGCCCAAGTGGGTCAAAGTCGCCCAGAATCTTGCCTTTCCATTCCTTCAGCTTTGGTGCAAACTTACTGGGGTACACCGTCTCGCTGGAGAGTGGCTTCACGTCGAAGACGATGGTGTTGAATCCGGATGCCGCGATCTGGGCGACCAATGCCGTGATCTTTTCGGCCGTGTTGTACCGCTCGATGTTGGCGGTGGCGTCGATCCAGAGAATTCGCGCCTGCAGTCCGTAGCGATTGCAAACCTGCTTCGCGGGTCCGTCGTATTGAAGCTGCCGATCCAAGACCAAGGGAGGCAATCCTGGAAGTGGATTGGCGGGCTGGAATCTACTTTGTTGGGCGGCAAGAAGCAGAAAACCAGGCAAGCAAGGCATGCCTGGTTTTACCTTTTCTGAGCTTAATTAAGCCGCGAGGGCCTTGAGGACTTTATCGCGGGCGTCCGATCCCTGCTCGCGAATCACGCTGTACACCCAGTATGCGAACTCGGTGTCCGAAGCCTGGTTGCGTAGGTCGACATTCTCACCGCCAATCGCAATCGCATGGGTGGCGTTGTACGTCGCATCCAACGGCACGTAGAGATTCACTCCCTCGGGAGCCGTCTCGAGATTCAAGAATTCGAAGTGGTTATCCAACTGCCATTTTCGGTTGAAAACGTTCATGTTTCGGTCGATGTTGGCTTCGTAGTCGATCTCAAGAG
>CAMFIS010000047.1 GCA_945952345.1 uncultured Fimbriimonas sp. | reverse complement strand
ATTTGGACCCTCGTCCGGCATCCCGGCGAGCTCACAGAAGCCTATTCCGAAGGCAAGCGGGCGTCGTTTCTTGGCCCGGTCCAACTCTATTTCTGGTTGCAAACCCTCTGCTTTGTCGGCTTCCGAGTATTTTTTCCTCTTCAGTCCAACGAGGCCGACACTAGGGCCCGCATGATCCTTATCATGACGCTTACCTTTGCGGTCGTTCTCGCCATCGTTGGCTTTTACCTCAAACGGAAATTCGCAGAGTTTGTCATTTTCTCGCTCCACCTAAACGCCTTCTTGCTCCTCCTTCTCTTCTTTGAGTACTCGCTGGTGCCGCTAGGAGCTGCGGCGCTTCAACACCTTCATCTATTGTCCGAGGGCTTGGATGTTGGTCCTTTTCTCACCAGAACCGCTCTCTTGGTCATGGTGCCGTACAGCGTTGTCGCCCTCCGCCGCTCCTTTCGAGATCCGCTTTGGGTTGGTGCGATCAAAACGGTTTGCCTTTATTACTGCTTCATCGCCGTGGATATCCAAGTCGACAAGATTTGGCCCAAAAGATAACAACCCGGTCGCCGAAATTGCCGTAACATATCGCAAATGCCACGCAAACCAATTGACTGGGACAGAGTGGTGCAAAAGTTACTCCTCGCCAACTATTACTATCGTTGGATTGGGCTTGTCGAAGCGACCGCATTCTTTATTGCGATGGTCCTGACTTGGGCCAAGATGGACAACTACCGTGACTTGCGTTCACAGGTTGCTCATTCGCGCCAAGCATTTTTCTTTAGTTTTCTCGAAGCTCACCTCGCTGTCTACGGATTCGTCTTCCTGCTGTGGGTTGGCTATCGAGTTTATGCACGGTACTTTGACAACAACTGGACGGATTAGCAGACCTTTTGAAGTCACGATTCGAAAACCTTAGAATCAGAGATGGCGTAAGATGAAAGAAGTGGATAAGCCCGCCATCGATTGGTCGAAGGTTGAAGACAGGATCTACCGAGGCTTCGTTTTTTACGCCATCATCGGCTTTATCGAGTTGGCCGCTTTGTTTCTTTCCTTCGCTTTTGATATGGAGAAGATGGACAGGGTCCACGATTTTCACCAGAAACTTGCATATTCACGTCAGACCATGACGTTGAGTTGTCTCGAAGGGCATTTGGTTGCCTATGGATTTGTGTTCTTGGTCTGGGTGTCTTACCGAGTGTACATTCGGTTTTTCAAGGGCGATTGGACGGGCCTCTCGTGACCTTTGACGCTATTGTTCGAATTGGAGTGAAGCACCCCGATGTCGTGGAGTCGACGTCCTGGGGAACGCCCAGCCTAAAGCGCAAAGGCAAGTTCATGCTCCGACTGAAGGAAGGGGGCGACGCCTTGGCGGTGAAGCTGGATTGGGATGAGCACGACCGTCTGCTTGCCGCTTATCCGAAACAGATTTACAAGACCGCGCATTACGATGGCTATCCCGCCTTTCTCCTTCGCCTGGAAAATCTCGATGATGTGTTGGCAGAGGAAGTTGTTAGGCTCTCGTGGGAAAATGCCCTACATCCCGCCAAGACATTCAAGAAGCCATGACCTACGAAGAGTTTGCTAAGTTTGGTTTGCAGTTGCCCGGCACGGAAGAAGTGACCGGCAAGGGCGGTCCGTGTGTCAACCGCGATGGCCGTGGCATGTTCTGGCTGAAGAAGTGGGAGCTGCTGTGCATCCACACCGACTGGGAGAACCACGATCGCTTGCTAGATGAGCATCCCGATGTGATCTACAAGACGCCCCACTTCGACGAGTATCCGGCGGTTCATGCCCATCTCGATAGGCTATCACCCGAGTTGGCCAGAGAACTGGTCCAAATCGCGTGGGACTTCGCGCCGAACAAGATTCACTACCGACGGCGACCCAAGGTCTAGCGGATACACTGTTGGGAGATGCCCGACGAACCTTCCGGACTCAAACGGCTGTGGCGATATGCCCGGCCGCACCGCTCCAAAGTCATCGCCGCCACCGTCTACACCACACTCGGCAAGGTGATGGACGTGGTTCCCGAGATCCTCATTGGCGCGGTGATCGACGTCATCGTCCGGGGTCAGAACTCTTTCTTCGCCACCACGTTCGGCATGACTGACCGCTGGCAGCAGCTCATCCTTCTCACCATCGCCAACGCCCTGTGCTGGATATTCGAATCTTTGTTTGGCTACTTGAGCGCGAGGGAATGGCGAAATCTTTCTCAGCGATTGGAGCACGATATCCGCACCGAATTGTATTCGCACGTTCAAGGGCTGGAGGTTGCCTGGTTTGAGGACACCACGAGCGGTGGATTGTTGAGCGTCCTCAACGACGACATCAACCAGCTCGAGCGATTCCTCGATGGCGGCGCGAGCTCGATCATCGTCGTTTTCTGGAACGTGATCCTCGTTGGCGCCGTGTTCTATGCCAGTTCGCCGATGCTGACGCTGATGGCGTTCATCCCGATTCCGATTATCGTCGCCGGTTCGATTTGGTATCAGAATTCGCTGAAGCCTCGGTACAGCAAGGTTCGAGAAGCGGTCGCCGAACTGAGTTCCACGAGTAACACCAACCTCGGCGGCATCACCACGATCAAAGCCTTCGCCGCCGAGTCCCGCGAGGCGAAACGGGTCGAGTTGGTCAGTAATGAGTATCGGCTGGCGAACGAAGACGCGATCAAGTATTCGGCTGCCTTCGTGCCTCTCATCCGAATGGTGATCCTCACTGGTTTCACCTGTACGCTGTTGTATGGCGGTTGGCTGGTGCTGAATGGACGGATGCAGGTTGGCATCTATTCGGTGCTCGTCTTCATGACCCAACGATTGTTGTGGCCGATGACCGGCCTTGGCGATACCCTCGATCTGTACCAGCGGGCCATGGCCTCGACAAGGCGCATCTTCCACCTTCTCGACGTGAAGCCTTCCATGCCTGAAGGTGTCGATTTGCTTCCTTCTCCGGTACGAGGAGAGATCGATTTCGACCACGTCACCTTTGGCTACGATGAGGGCAATCCTATTCTTCGCGACATTAGTCTGCACATTCCAGCGGGTGAAACTCATGCGATCGTGGGCGCGACCGGGGCAGGCAAGTCCACGGTCATTCGGTTGCTTCTCCGCTTCCACGACGTTTCGTTGGGTTCCGTAACTATCGATGGCCACGACGTGCGCAAGCTCTCTTATGTCAGTCTGCGTAATGCGACTGGCTATGTGAGCCAAGAGGTGTTCCTCTTCCACGGCACGGTTCGAGAGAACATCGCCTACGGCCGGCCCGATGCCGCGACTGCGGATATCGAGGAAGCCGCGAAGCTGGCTGAAGCGCACGAGTTTATCCTTGCCTTGCCGGAAGGCTACGATACCGTCGTTGGCGAGCGAGGGCAAAAGCTTTCGGGTGGACAGCGTCAGCGGCTATCTCTCGCCCGAGCCATATTGCTCGATCCTGCGATTTTGATTCTGGACGAGGCGACCTCGGCGGTAGATAACGAAACGGAAGCCGCGATTCAGCGTTCGCTGGCTCATGTCACGAAGGGCCGAACATCGGTCGTCATCGCCCACCGACTCTCGACCGTCCGCGATGCGCACAAGATCTGGGTGCTGGAAGCGGGTCAGGTTACGGAGGCGGGGACGCACGACGCGCTCGTGAAGAACAACGGACTCTACGCGGCTCTTTGGCGAGTGCAGACCGGCGATCATGTCTAACGGTTGCACGAAAATATTGTGGGAAGGAACTAACCACGCTCCGCCCCTGGGGGAGGTGTCGCGCGGTGACTTTGTTGCGCGACGGAGGGGGTGGTCGTTCGGAGAAATCTGAGCCTCGGGGCGGCGCTGTCTAAATTTCACTTAACTCAGTCCCCTCCTACAAGGAATGGTGGCGATCCGTTCCGTTGAGGTTGAGCATCCATGGATTCGGCAGAAGCGACGGGGTGGGTGACGATGTAATCGCTGCCTCAGGTCCAATCGGATACGGCGATCTTTCGAGGGAGTTTTCAGCGGCCCTGAGGCTACAAAGTTTCCTTAGCCTCGGGGCGGCGGCATGGGTAATCCGAAATCTTCACCAGTCATTCGACCCGAGGCAGCGTTTTCTAGATTGCTACCAACTGTAGCTCTTTGTTTTGGACGTGGCACTGGCACACGAGCCGAAGAGGACACTTTTGGCTTAATGGTGAGCAGCGAGTTTGCCAGTGTTAGATTTGGGAAATAGCGAACGCGGCCTCACTGGTAAGCTCCTTCGTCCCTCGTGTCGCGTACCAGTGCCACTTTGAAGAGACTCTCAAATCTTGATCGTTCCGCCCTGAACTGACTTGTGAACCGACATTGTCCGCATGCGCTGCGCGAAGGACCGAAACACCGCCCAGTACTCTCCGTCCCGGTCCAGCCCGTCCCAAAACGGAACGCAGTCGTCGACCAGCAGCACGTAGTACCCAAACATGTAGTGCGCGACTTCGGGACGGATGAGGCTCGAGTTCACCATCAGTGCAATCTCCTCCAGAAACCCGACCAGGTTGCGCCGATCCTGGATCGGCGTCGAGGCAATGTCCTTGCACTGGTCGTGGATCATCCGCAGGAGTTCCTGAAAGGTCTTGTCCTCGAGGAAACGCCGGCGCATTTCGATGAACTGAGTCGCCCGCGCGGCGTGCCGTTGGCGAGTGTATTGGAACAACCCCTGCCACAGCGTGATGAAGGCAATCGCGCCGCCAACAATGATCGAAACGTCTTTGACGGTGCTGATGTCCACGCTACTATTGTGGCACCTGGGAGAAACCAGTGAATGGCTGCCTCGAGCCGGAAAAAGCGAGGATGGCACTGCGGATTTTCATGCCGACGCCCCGAGGCTAAAGAATCTTTATAGCCTCAGGACCGCTGATGACTCCTCCGAACGTCGAATCTCCCCACTTGGGCCTGAGGCAGCGCACCCAGAAGAACACTGGTAAACTCGCAGCCTCAGTCCGTTCTCACTCGTACCTCGTGAAAATGAACGAACTCAAGGCAGTTCTCGTTACCAGTGCCACAGCTTAATGCGTCACTCCCAAAGACCTACTTCATTGCCCGCAAGGCGTCGATGCTTGCCTGCCGCGACTTCGGCGAATCCAGACTGAAGCATCGAAAATCGCCCAGCTCATCCCGAATGAACGCTTCCGTCCGCTCGATCTCCGCCTTCAGCGCCGCATTCATCGGGACAAACAACGCATAAACCACCGACTGCGAACTTACTTCGTACTCCCAGAGGCCGATGATCCGACCTCGGTCGATGATGGCGTGGTTGTGCAGGTCCTGCGCCTTCAGCAAAGCGCCGGCACCCTTCTCCATCGGAACCTGGCGATCTCGATCTTCAGGATTGACAAAGGTCTGCACGTCGCGGCGATGGAGGAACAAGCCATCGAGATTGGAAATCAGCCGGTAGACCGCCTCAGATGGAGTCTGAAAACTCTCGAAGTCGTCCAAGTCATGCGGAGTGGCAAGCAAGTCCGTGCCCGGAACCTCGACCAATCCTAATCCCGCCACCGCCAACTTCGAAGCCCCGACTCCGAGTCCACTGAACCATTGGAAATGCGCCAGCGACGCCAGCCCGATCCAGCTCCAAAACTTCTCCGCAAGGTCCGCATAAGCCTCATCTTTGGAATACGCATCATCCACGTCCGGTCCGTCCTTGAACAACTCGTAGGAGTAGGACTGAGATTCTAAACGCCACTCATTCGGCACTCGGCGAATCTGACCTTCCGCCTGCAGACTCAAGAGTCCAAGCGAAAGGGAAGTCGTTTGCCCGACCTTCTTGCCCGCCTCGCCGAAGTTGATGACCAAATCGCCGAGAACCTTTTTGATGCCGTTGGTATCCAGCGCGCCGCCCATTAGTGCATCGAGAATTCCGGCTTTCAGCTTCACCAAATCATCGTCGGTAAAGCCTAGCTTGTTCTTGGCCGTCCGTATCGAGGAGGCATCGTTGAACCCTTGGCCGCATTTGATTCCACATTGAAAATCGTCCTTCGGTAGGAAGTAGGTACACCCCCGCGCCGAGGCGAATTCGTAGATTTCGCCAGCTTTGGCGTCCGCTTCGGTCGCGCCTTTGCGGCTGCCGTTGCGCGAGAAGAGCGTCATGTAGACGTTGTGACCGCCCACGCTTCGCACCCATCCAACCTTCTGCAAGACCTCGCGGTTGGACGCCGACGAGAACTCCAATAGTCCCTGACGATGGGCCAGATACGCCTGGATTTTGCTGACACCGGCCATCAGTGGCCAACCATCCGAAGCTCGATGCGCCCGCCATATTGCAGGGTTGGACATTGCTTGGCGATCTCGACCGCCTCGTCCCATCCCTCGGCTTGGTAGATAAAGTAGCCCGTGATATGGTTGGGATCTCCCGCGAAGTCGCGCATCTCAACTTTGACTTCGCCATTTTCGACGGTGATCATTTGTCCGACAGTGTTAATTGGATCGGCCTTCACGATTCTGTCGTCGATCGACTTGGCGAACTCGCGGTACTTCTGAATCCAAGTGGCTTGTTCGTCGGCGTCGAAGGTTTGCCAGATGTCGTCGTCGAGCATCATCAGCACATAAATCGTCATGGAATGATCATAGCAAATCGCGGCGATTTACGCCTCTTCGATCTTGCTGAGATTCGAGCGCGGGACCAACTAGGTGGCTTGTCGTGGCACGGACACACGATGCCTGGGACCTCTTGTGGGATGCCGCGAGATGAGTTTATCCGTGTAAGATGGACCACTTGTAAGCCCCTTGGCTGCTTCGCAGCTCCATTCCTCGCTCCGCGTACCAGTGCCGCTCGGATGTTCCTATGAGGAGAGAATGCGTCTTTCGAGTGCGACATCAGACCACGGCGAGGTTACAGTTCCTTCACTCTCTTCTGAGCAGCTCTCATCTCTGCCCGGAGGAGCTGAAAGAATTGCCTTAAGTAGTCATTGTCTATTCCGCGCGCAATTCCTCGAAAGTCATATCTGTATGACGTGAAATAGACTGTCGCTTGAGGACATTCGATCCGTATGGTCGTTCCCGTGCCCTTCCACCGGAATTCATCCGCAATGCCGATCTCCTCGTACGGAATTTCCCAATCTCCCAACTCGGACAAAACGGATAAAGTTTGAGTCAGTAACTCAACGCGACAGCCTGACCAAACTGGCGATTCTGTCCATTGACCTGTGGTTAACCTACCGCGGTAAATTCGACCCATTCGTCAACTCGGCCTCCCTTCTCGCCTTCGCCCGCATCTGTTCGAACGCGAAGCCGACGCCCCCCAGCAAACATAACCCCAACGCGCCAAGTTTGGCTAAACCCAGATATTTCGCCATGCCGAGGTACTTCGCCGCGTCCGAATGGATGTCGACAAACTTCGCTCCATTCTCACCCGAGCCCTTCACATAAACTGTTCCCGGCGGCACCATCGCGTGCATCGGCGCCGAAAGGATCGTCTCACCATCGACGAATTGAACCAGGGGCAAAGACCCTTCGAACCCATGCAGCGAGGCATAGAGGGCGAATCCAAAGAATGCGAGAAGTAAGCCTAGCCATTTCATAATTACTGTAAATATCCTGGAATTTGATATTAAACTCTGGTCAATTAAATTTAAGTAATGTAAAATAAATTATCGCGAAGCTGCGGTGGCGTCAAGCGACGATGCTTGGAAATGAGGATTGTCGTCTATGAGTCACAAAAAGATTCTTCCTAGTTTATTCCTATTTGCCTCCGCCGCCGCGAGCAACGCGCAGGGCGCAGCGCCCAAAGTCGATCCCGCCAACTCGGCATGGATGATCGTCGCGACCGCGCTCGTCCTCTTCATGACCCCAGCCCTCGCCTTGTTCTATGGCGGCATGGTTCAGAAGAAGAACGTTCTCAACACCATGCTTCTCAGCCTCGCCATGATGGGCGTGATCAGCCTCATTTGGGTGCTGGTGGGCTATACGATGGCCTTCGGAAAATCGAGCAACGGCTTCATTGGTGGCATGGACTACTTCCTCGGTCGCAATATTTCTATCGACACGCCTTATGGCTCGCAGACGATTCCCGCAGCACTCTTCATGCTGTTCCAGATGAAGTTTGCCATCATCACTCCGGCGCTCATCTCCGGTGCGATTGCCGAGCGGGTTCGCTTCAAGGCGTACCTCACCTTTATGATCATCTGGTCGATCGTGATCTACACGCCCATCGCATGTTGGGTCTGGAATCCTGACGGCTGGCTGTTCAAACTTGGCGCGCTGGACTTCGCCGGTGGCACCGTGGTCCACCTTGCGAGCGGAGTTTCGGCTCTTGCCTTGGCTGCCTTCATCGGACCGCGAACGTCGGTCGAGAACAAGCCGAACAATATCACCCTCGTCCTTCTCGGCGCGGGCATGCTCTGGTTTGGCTGGTTTGGATTCAATGCTGGTTCGGCGCTCGCGATCGATAAGGTTGCAGTCAACGCGTTCCTCACCACCCACCTCGCCGCTGCGGCGGGAATGCTGGCTTGGATCGTCGTCGAGATGATCCGCAGCCCTAAGAGCAAAGCCACCGCAATCGGCGGCGCCAGCGGTTTGGTTGCAGGTCTCGTCGCCATCACTCCGGCCGCAGGCTATGTCGACCTCAGTTCTTCCATTCTCATTGGCCTCGCCGCTGGCGTGGTGTGTAACTTCGCTATCGAGCTCAAGCATAAGCTCAAGATCGACGACGCCCTCGACGTAGTGGGCGTGCACGGCATCGGCGGAACGCTTGGCGCGATCCTTACCGGTGTACTCGCGACGCCGCTGGTGAACTCGGCGGTTGGCGATTCACTCAAGCAGGGCCGTGGCCACCTCATCCTCGTCCAACTCATCGCGATTGGTGCGACCATCGTGTTTGCCGGCGCGGGTTCGTACTTGCTGGCGGTGGTGATCAATAAGTTCACGCGGCTACGCAGCAGCGAGAAGTCCGAGATCAAGGGCCTCGACCTGGCGTACCATGGCGAGCTTGGCTACGTGATCCCGGTGCCGATGGATCCCGGTCTTATCGGTACTAAAACGAACGGCAAGCCCGCTGCAGAAGTACTGGAGCCAGTGACGCTGAATTAGTCTTGAGTTGTGAGTTGTGAGTTGTGAGTGGGATGCGTTACCTTCGCATCCCACTTTCTTTTTTAGAACATAACTCGGCAGGCACTGATCTCGGACCAGGAGAATATCCATGCTACACCCCCGGAGTGTCGGTGAGGCACGAACCGGTGGGGGTAGCCAAGTGGGTCAAATATTCAACTGGAACTGCACTTAGACCAAGCAAAACCCCGCCTGGCGATGCCGAGACGGGGTCTGATTGGTTACCGGATTACCATTGACGATAGTCACTGGTTCCGAATTCTCGGATGACCATATGGCCGCGGTCCATTTCCAAATAGATGGAGTGGTACACGCGCTGTCGGTTGCCCCACTGGTCGGTGTATTCGTGCTCGGCCGAGATGCGCACCGAGTCGCGATTCGTTCGGGTCTCGAGGATGCGATACCGATTGGTGTTCGCATTGCTCGAAAGGTCGTGAATCAGGTCGTCGAAATCGCGAGCTTCGATCGAGTAATCGTATCGGCCATCGCGGAAGATTGCGATCTGTCCGCTATCCGGAACGAGTCGCTCGAGGGCTCGGAAGTCTCGCTTCTCGAAGCCGTCTTGCAGGTCTTCGATCGCATAATCCACTTCTCGGTTGCGGTTGTAGCCATAGTCGCGAGAGTCATAGACATACACGAATCCAGCGTTCCAGCCCCAGTAGCCGCGGTAGTTGCTAACATAGACGTGGCTGCATGTGATGTATCCCGGCAGGAACGTGTAGCTGTACCACGGCGAGTATACGACATCGAACGAAACGAACGGGGTGGCGCAGTAATGCGGATACCAGAAGTAGTCGTCCACCCACAGTGGGTTGTAGTGGCAATAGCCGGTTCGCCAGCCATTGTAATACAGGCCATTGTATCGATTCGGGAAATCCTGGCGCAGGGCCCTGAACTCCATCGAGTTGCGATTGATGACGCCCCAACTGCCGGGAGCTCGGTACGTCGGTCGGCTGCTATTCTCGACACGAATATTGATATTCGTGTTGTTCTGGTAGTGAACCGAACCGCTGCGTGAGGGCTGATCAGGCTGTCGACCTTGGTAAACCGTGCCGCCATTGCTGCCCGTGCGACCACGGCCAAGGCCGTTGTCGAATGAACCACCCTGTCGTGAACCGCCATTGTCTCGGGTGCTGCCGCTTCCGCTGTTGTTACCGCCGCGGTCGCGACCGGAACCGCTACCCTGGCTGGAACCACCGGTAGTGCTTCCGCCGCCACCTCGACCGCGACCTAGGCCGCTGTCTTGGCTAGAGCTACCGCCGTTGTCTCGACCACGTCGGAATCCATCGTAAGGATCGCCGGAACCGCGGGAGCTGCCGCCGGAATCTCGAACGGGACCGCCGTCGCGTCGAGGATCGCCGGACTTTTGATCGCCAGATCCGCGCGATGTTCCGCCCGAATCTCGTCGGGTATCGCCGCCGCGATCTCGACCAAGTCCGCCATTACCTTGGCTCGAACCGCCAGAGTCTCTTCGGGAGTCGTTTCGGCTGGTACCGCTTCCCTGGCTCGATCCTCCAGAATCTCGGCTCGAACCGCCGGAGTCTCGCCGGGAGTCGTTTCGGCTGGTACCACTTCCCTGGCTCGAACCGCCAGAATCTCGGCGAGTATCGCCACCGCGATCGCGAGTGGTGCTGCCTCCGCCTTGGCTTGATCCGCCCGAAGAAGAACTCCCTGATCCACGGTCGTGGCTTCGACCGAGACCACTGTCTTGGGAAGAACCGCCGCCGCGGCTGTCAGAAGGAGGATTGCTGCGCGAGCGACCTGAATCTTGAGAAGATGACGAACGACCTCGGCTGTCGGATGGGGGGGGGGATTGTCGAGAGTTTGAACCGGAGTCCTTGTCTCGTCCGCCGCCGCCACCATGACCACGGCCCAGGCCGGAATCTTGTGCCGATGCGAATACTGCGCACATCGCAAGGGCACTTATAGTTGTTAGGTAGCGAAGGCTTTTCATAATGCTTTCAATATCTTACGACGGATTCGTCTAGGGATTATTTCAACTTTCTGGGACCTTCGGAATTTGAAGTGTATTTGAACCTAAAAAGAGCGAAAACTCCGTTGAATTGAGCATTTCGGGATCCCAGTAAAAATACTGGGATTTGGCTGGCTATCGCTGCTGCGCTGGCCGAGGCGAGCAGACGACGAGGAGGCTGGCCACGAACGGCACGACGATGGCGAGTTTCCACGCGTTCTCATCTCCAAGTCCCATCCACACCAGAAACCAAAAGAAGAGAAGCATGGAGGCAAAAAACCTCACAAACGGCTTCACGTTTCCATTGTAGCGTGAGGTGTGCGGATTCGGTGAAGGGGGTGGTGAAAGCTGGTAGATGGGTCAGGGCAAAGGGGCTATTCGATCGATTTGTACTTGTAGAGCACGAAGTGAGGATCGGTGGTAACCACTTCCAAATTGGATGGCGTTGGCGGTTGGATGCCGTCGGCGAGACCGACGAACAGATACGCTGGGTGGGTTTGCCAGAAGGCAGGCTCAACGGCATCGAGCGACTTCTTGATCATTCCCATCACCTCGTCCATTTCGGCGGCGTGGTCGGGCGTGCTTTCCTGATAGCGGGAGATACCGATCGCGGAAAGCTTTCCGCCGAGTGAGTTATAAAGGATGGGCTGCGCCTCAGGAAAGGCGAACATGCCCGACACAAAGATCGGCTTTTTCCACAAGGCGAAGTGCGCCATGTGGACTACCGCCGGATTCCAAAGTCTTGCGGTCAGCGCTTTGTCAGCCGGCAAGGCTGCGTTATAAACGATGGCGTTATCCGGCAGGGCGGCGATCGACTCGCTGGCGTGTTCGGCTACCCGTCCGCGTACCTGGATCTCGCGAAACAGGGTTCCGGCCCGAACTAACAACGCGGCAACGATCAGCGCGACCACGGACTTCGGCAGATTGCCCCGCGGGATAAGGAAGGCGAAGAAGAAGGCAAAGCCGGCGGGTACGACGCGAATGTCCAGGTCACCAGCGAAGACCGTGAGCTGGAATGGCATCACGACGAACAGGGCAAACGAAGTTGCGGCGGAAACCCAAGCAATCTTGGGAATCTGCACCTTCCTGGAAGCGAAGAGTCCGACCACCGCAGCGGCGGCAAGCGAGATGAAGATCGCATCGAACTTGAGCTCGCCCGATAGGAACGTTTGCCCGACGACTTTCACCTTTTGAACCGGGCCGTTCAGGATGAACATCGAAGCTTCCTTAGGCGCTTCGGCAGCAATCTTGCTGAGGATGAGGCCGATGAACGGAACTCCGAGGAGTCCAAAGACGCGAAGTCGCTCCTGCTTGGAGGGCCGTTCCATCCACGCCATGATCGCCGAAAACATGAAGATGAACAGAATGATGTACGCGTGGGTGATGAATGCGACGGCATTGAGCAGCGTGTATGCAATTGCAGCTCCGTTTGCCTTATCGAGGTATCGACGGAAGGCGATTATCGCCCAAATGAACATCGCGTAGCCGAGGATGAAGTTGTTGAACCCGGCGAAGACGAAGAAGTTCCAGACAAAAAACGCGGATACGAGACTAAGGTAACTGGCCCGACGGCTGAGCAAGGTTGAAAGTCGGCAGAGCCCGAAGGCGGTGAAGAAAATGGAGAGGAAAAGGAGACCCTGAGCAGCAATCGTCGCGGGCATGATCTTGGCCAAGTTGATAGCCAGGACGTCGAAGCCGATGTTCGGAATGAGCCGCCCATTGACTGTGAAGTATTGGTGAAACTGGTCCGTATTCTGGTATTGGCTTAGCCAGAGATACCGCGCGACATGGTTCGGATAGTCGAAGAACGTGAGGTAGCTGGTCGCCAGCATGGGCAGCGATAGCACGAGCGAAAGAAGAAGCTGAACCACTAGCAATCGCCGAGAATCGACTTGCTCGACTGCGGCGGAGTTATCGGGAGTCGCGCTCATAGCTAGCGTTTGGCGGTGACCTCGCGTCGCCAAGCGGTGGCGATGAGCATTCCAAGTGAGCACACGAGGGAGGCACCGAAGAGGTGTCTTAGGCGAGGATCACCTTGGGGGACGGCGGCCGCAGTGACGTACATCGACAACAGGATGAAGGGAATTGTGATCGCGAGGAAGGAAAAGAAGTCACGAATCTGAGCTGCGCCTTTGCTTCGCTTTCGCTTTGGAATCACCATCTGCTGACCTTCGAATGCGATCAGGATGGCGGGAACGGAGGCGATCGGCACTAAGTATGGAGCGTAGAAGTAGAACCCGAAGAACAGGTGGGACAGCTTCATTCCGGTCCAGATGAACATGGTGGTCAGGGCGGAGAATCCAAGCAGCGCGAACATATCCACCAGCACTTTGGTGGGGATCAGGGACCCTGTTTTCCGGTCCAGGATTTGCAGTCCGAAGTCGATTGCGGCGATGTAGCTCAGCTTGCTTTCACCATGTTCTCTCGCGCCAAATACGATGGGGACTTCGGCGACGCGCAGGTCGTCTTGCGAGACGACGAGGATATCGAACAAGAGCTTTTGCCCACGACCGCAAAGCTTCGGAACCGCCTGCTCGATGACGGGCCGCTTGAGCATGAAGTAGTTCCCCATGGAATCTTTGAGCGGGATTTTGAACCACTTCTGAGCCATGACGTTGCTGTAGAGGCTGAGTTTAGTTCGGAAGCTGGTGAAGGTCGTGAGGTCGGCGCCTTCGGCAAAGCGACTGCCCACCACAACGTCGGCTTGATCCGAAGCAAGAATGCCAAACATCTCCATGAGCTTGGTTTCATCGTGTTGGCCATCCGCATCCATGACCGCGATGATGGGGGAGGAGGAGGTCATCATGCCTTCGACGCAAGCGGTCGAGAGTCCGCTACGTCCGATGCGGCGGATGAAGCGAAAGTTATCGTACTTGTTCGCCATCTCGACGAGGAGCGCGGGCGAATTGTCTTTGGAGTTATCGTCGACAATGACCAATTCCCAGCGGATGGAATCGAGGACGGTTTTGAGCGAGGCGTAAAGCGTCGGAATGTTGGCCGCTTCGTTGAGCGTGGGAACTACGATGCTGAGGTCGAAACGCGAAGATGCCGCCGATGGATGGATCGGCCCGGCTGTAGATTCGGTCTCGATTAGGCGCATGCGTTTGGGTAACTAGATTATTCAGCAATAATCACGCCAATGAGTTCAATGTTTGGTTAAATGGGCTTAAAGCAGTTTGCTCCGCCCTTCCCTCATCTTCAATCGATCCATTCTTGGTTGCGGTATTCAACTGCTTCAAAACTAAGACGAGGATCACAACCTGAATTGCATACTTGCGGCATAGGGAACCTTGCCTATCTTCAGCTCTTCTGGGGCCAAAGATTAGAAATGACTTCCGCGATCTTTTCAGACTCGACGGGTTTTACGAGGTGGAGATCGAATCCATGTTGCTTGGACTTTTCGCGGTCCAGGTCCTGGCCCCAGCCAGTCAGAGCGATCAGCTTAATTTCCTTGCCCCACTCCTCCGACCGAATGGCCGTCGCCGCCTCATATCCGTTGAGCCTGGGAAGTCCGATGTCCATAAAGATTGCCTCTGGCCGGAACTTTCTGGCTTTCTCGACAGCCGCTATCCCATCGTGGGCTGTTTCAGTTTGGTGACCCAATAGTTTCACGATCATCGACAGAATCTCTGCCGAGTCGGGATTGTCGTCGACCACGAGGATTCGGTGCGATTTTTCGGTGGTCTTCGCCAATATGGTTGGCGCAGCTTTTGTTTGCGGTGGAGCGTATCCGCGAAGGATCGGAAGATTTACGATGAATTCGCTGCCTTTTCCTAGGCCATCGCTTCGGCCGAGCACGGTGCCATGATGGAGTTCGACCAAGGTCTTCACCAGACTTAGCCCAATTCCAAGTCCGGTCTGCGCCTGCTCGATCTTCGAATCAGCTTGACTGAACATTTCGAAGACTGTTGGTAGCACTTCCGGCGCGATGCCCATGCCGTCGTCGCGAATCGACAGAGTCACGGTTTCCTCGCCTGGTCGAACGGTGATCCAAATGTTTCCATTCTCCGGCGTGAACTTCGAGGCGTTACTCATGAGATTGCTGAAGACTTGGGCCAGCCTTGCCGCGTCCGCTCGCAGCAAGACTCGGTCGTACCAATGGCCAATGTTCAGCGTTTGACTCTTCGCCTTCAGCAAAGGAACTGCAGTCTCGATGGCCTGGTCAATGATGTCCTTAAGGTCGACCGTTTCGATCTGCAGAACCAATTTTCCTTGGGTAATTCGGCTGACGTCAAGAAGGTCGTCTACCAGGCGGACCATATGGGAAACGTGCCGGTCGATGGCATCTCTTGCAAACTGCTTCACTTCTGGATTGCTTTCGGTCTGACCCAAGATTCCAAGCGCATATCGGATTGGAGCCAAAGGATTTCGCAGTTCATGGGCCAGAGTCGCGAGGAATGCATCCTTACGTTCGGCAACTTCAAGCAACTCGTGATACAGACGATGGTTTTCCATAGCCACGGCGACGCGGTCGGCCAAGTCTTCAGCCAGGGCTTGGTCTTCGCTGTTGTAGGTTCGGCCCGATTCCGCCGCGACGAATCCTATGACGCCAAGTGTCTTCTCACGAATCTTGACGGGCACGCCAATATACGAACGTAACCCGAGATCGAGCGCAATTCGGTTGAGATCTGGATCCGTGATCAATGAGTCGATCATGGTGCGAGAGATTTCAGAAATCATGAGGGATTTGCCCGTGGTCATGATTCTTTGCGACGCCGTACCCTCGTGGGGAGGATAACGCCGCTGAAGTTCGAATGCCATCTCGACCTTGCTGGGATCGACGTGGGAAACCGCCAATCGCTGTAGCTTGCCGTCGGCGTCGACCAAGTCCACCGAGCACCAGTCGGCAAAGCCTGGAACGGCCAGCGCCGCGACTCGCTGGAGGAGATCCGTTTCATTGATGCCGGATGTGAGAAGAGCGCTGGCATTGGCAAGGAATTGGAGGTCCTCCTCGATCTTCTTTCTGTTCGTAATCTCGACGCAAACGCCCTTCATCCCGATGGGACTCCCACCGGTGTTGCGAATGACCTCGCCGCGTCCCTCCACCCATCGAACACTGCCATTAGGCAGTACGATTCGGTGCTCGACGTTGTATCTCGTGCCGTCGCGGAGGCTAGCCTGAATTGCGGCTTTGATGGATTCCCGGTCATCGACGTGGACGCGCGACATGTAGGCCTCGTAGGTTCCAGGAAACTCACCGGGCTTGTAACCATGTATCATCTCAAGGCCCGATGACCATTGCACCCGGCCCGTTTCGGTATTCCATTCCCAGGTTCCCATCCGGCCAGCTTCCAGGGCCAAGCGCAGACTTTGTTCGCTTGCTTCAAGTTCTTGCCTTGCCGTTATACGCTGAAGCGCGAGAACCAACTGTCGGCCGATTGTGAGGGAGACTTCGAGTTCGTGGTCGGAAAACTCGTGGGGTTGGTCGAAGTAGACCATGAATTTGCCGACCAACTCGGAGTCGCCGGCAAGAGGAATGAATCCGAGCGCCCGAATTCCCTCATCCACGATCACGCTTCGGAGCGGCTCTGTGATGTCGGATAACAAAACGTCTGCGACACAAAGAGGCGTGCATTCGGTATCCGTCCGTTTCCATGGCGAGTGGCCGGTGGCTGCTGCAATGTAGGCTTCTGAAAGCCCTCGTGAGGCTACGAATGCCATCTTGTCGTTCCGGTCGAAGAGCAGAATGGACGTGTGGTCGCACTCGAGGGCCGCGAGAATAGAGTCCATTGCTGAGGAGTAGACTTCTTCAAATGTCTCGGCTCGGTGCAAGCGGTCGGCTAGGCGGAACAGAGCAGCGTTGACTTTGGAACGCTGGCTAAGTTGCTGTTCAGCTTCTTTGCGATCCGTGATATCGGTGCAAGTGCCCAAGTAGCCACTGAACTCCCCTGCTTCATCGAACTGAGGTGTGCATCGAACGAGCATCCAATGGTAAATGCCCTCTTTGTCTCGAAGCCGGTACTCCGCGTCAAAGGGTTCGTGCCGATCGAATGCCGCATGGTAGGGACCAAGATATCCTTCCAAATCGTCGGGATGAACACCTTCTTGCCATTGCTGTCCCGTTAGTTCTTCCAGTGGCTTGCCCGTGAATTTAACCCATTGATCGTTGAACCAATTGCGGTTTTTGTATTTGTCGCTCGTCCACATGAAGACTGGAGCGGCGTTTGACATTTGTCTAAACCGATCTTCACTTTGGGACAAATCCGTGGGGGGCACGCGACTTTGCATGGGGAGTGGGGGCCGATCTTTAGGTTGATCAGTTCGATTTTACACACCGACCCTTAACGTGTTCGTAATACTGGGCCTAATCGCGTATATGAATTGCCAAAGTCACCCAGTACGAAAGTTTGGGGATGTGATGAAATAGCATTCATAGGGCAAGATTGCCTAGTAAATTTGCCAATATTAATCCTAATGAGTAAACGAAAGATTGGCGTTATTCCTGGCGATGGCATTGGGCCGGAAATCACGAAGACCACTTTGAACATCCTGGAAGCCGTCGGTTTTGAAGCCGAATGGGTTTACCTCGACGGTGGTTTAGGCTCGGTCGAGAAGGGTCAGGCGGCAATGCCGGAATCGACGATCGAGGCCATTCGTGAACTCGGAATCGCATTAAAGGGTCCGACGACCACGCCGGTTGGTACCGGCCACAAGTCGGCCAACGTTATCCTTCGCCAAGCGCTCGATCTGTTTGCAAACGTTCGTCCGACGAAGACCATGCCCGGCGTGCACGGTCCATTCGAAGGCAAGCATATCGACCTCATCATTGTTCGCGAGAATACCGAGGACCTGTACGCGGGCATCGAGTACAAAGCCCACCCGGACGTGGCTCAGTCGATCAAGGTCATTACTCGACCTGGTTGTCAGCGACTGTTCAAGTACGCATTCGATATGGTTCGCAAACAGGGGCGAAAGCGCATTACCGCGGTCCACAAAGCCAACATCATGAAGCTGACCGACGGCATGTTCCTCGAAGAGTTTTATAAGGCGGCGAAGGAATATCCTGAGCTGAAAGCCGACGATATCATCGTCGACAACTGCTGTATGCAGTTGGTGATCAACCCCGAGCAGTTCGACGTCATCGTGACCGAGAACCTGTACGGAGACATTGTTTCTGACCTGTGCGCCGGCCTAGTTGGGGGACTAGGTCTGGCGGCCTCGGCAAATATCGGCGTGAATTGCGCCGTGTTCGAGGCGGTGCACGGGTCGGCTCCCGATATCGCGGGCAAGGGCATCGCGAATCCAACGGCGCTGCTGTTCTCGGCCCTCATGATGCTTCGGCATCTTGGCGAGAATGAAAAGGCGGATCGGATTATGAATTCGGTGCTGCGAGTTTGCGACGCGGGTCAATGCTTGACGATCGACTTGGGTGGAAAGGCAAGCACGCTCGAGTATCAGCAAGAAGTTATTAAGACGATGGCTTCGTAAGCGCAAAGAAGCGTGGGAAGCGTGGGAAGCGCGAGAAGATTAAGAACTTGTGGCACTGGTACGCGCAACGAGGAACGAGCGGAGCTTACCAGTGTGCAATCTTACACGGATAAACTTGCTTTCCGGCATTCGAACTGATGTCCTCGGCACCGTGTATCCGTGCCACGACTAACAGACTTGCCGCTTCTTCGCTCTTCTTGCTATCGCTTGTCCGCCACAATAGCAATACATCGACATGCCACGCGTCACCGTTCTGCTCACTTGCTACAACCATATCGCGTACCTCCCACAGGCGCTGGAGAGTATCCGTGCCCAAACTTACCGAGACTACGCCGTCATCGCGCTCGACGATGGATCCACGGACGGATCGAGGGAATGGTTGGCCGAGCAAGAGGGAATTCAAGTCGTCCTCAATGAAGAGAATCTTGGCACGTATGGAACGCTGAACAAGGGCCTCGATTTAGCCGAGGGTGAGTTCATTGCGATCCTCAACGATGACGACGTGTGGATGCCGACCAAGCTTGAGAAGCAGATTTCCCTTTTGGACCAGAATCCCAAAGTCGGGTTGGTAGCGACCAGCGGTGAATTCGTCGACGGAAACGGAAACACTTTGGACGGCCGACCCTTGGGCTTCGACTTTCCGAGTTTCGAGACGGGCGACCGGTTACTCGATATGGTGTATCACAACCTCGTGATCGCGTCGTCTGCGGTATTTCGACGATCGATCGTAACCGAGATTGGCGGTTTTAATGAAATGTACTTTGGTTCGGGAGATTGGGAGATGTGGTTCCGAATCGCCGCCCGCCACGACCTCGGTTGCGTGCGAGAATCACTGTGTCAGTATCGCGTTCACGCCGCGAACGCTTCGCATAGCAAAGAAAAGATTTGGCGAGATGACGCCATGCTCCGCGACTGGATGATTCCGCTCCTCGAAGACGTTGGCGACCGATTCCCAACCGAACAAGTGCGAACTGCGATTGCCCACTGTTGGGCGGCACTTGGCACGGCGAGGATGCTCAGTGGCGACGCGCGATCGTCCCGCGAGGCCTATCGCGCCAGCATGCACATCATGCCCAAGCGGATCAAGAATTACCTCCGCTACGCGGCGACCTATCTTGGGAACTCAGCGTTTCGAAAGCTTGGCTAGCGACCCTTTTTTCGTCGAGCGAATGCCAGCAGACCCATACCTACCGCGGCAATTGACGCAGGTTCTGGAACTGGCTGCGCACCGACATTAAAGCCACCCCAATATTCGTTGGGGGAAGCTGTAAAGGAGATGCTGGTGAACTTACCTTTGAATTGGATGACTCCATCGCCTTCCATTCCCGAGAGGCGGTTACCAAACGGATTGGTAAGGGTGCCGGAGCCGAAATGGCCGGGGCCGGTACTGAGAATTGTGAACGGTGTGTTGAAGTCGTAGTTGCTGACCTGGGACGATGAACCCAAACTGACGATGTCCATGATCGGGTCGATCACGGGCTGACTGAATGTGATGGTGTTCGTAATGACACCGGTGGTTTGCCCGGCGAGTGCCACGATATCGGTTCGAGTGGGCGCATTCGACACCAGCGAGTTGGTGTATGGACTTGGACCAGTTCCGAATCCGGTGTAGTAGTAGCTGCCTTGATTATTGATTTGTGAATCGATGACGACATTCCCAGAATAGGACACGTTGATGTAATTGCCAAACGTGTCATATTTCATTTGACCGGTCATGCTGCCGGGAATTCCGGTCTGCATTTGGAAGAATTCGACATAGTTGTAGAGCGCAGCCTGGGAACATGCGGGCACCAGAATTGCGGCAATGAAGATGGATTTTTTCATGGAATCGAAGCCCGGTATGCAAATAATAAAGTCGGTGAGTTTAGGATCTCCTGGACCCCAAAAACGAAAAGTATTGTAGCCGATGAATTCTGAAAACCCCCGTATTTATCTGGACCACGCGGCAACTACCGCACTCTTACCAGGTGTAACCCAGCAACTCTCCCAGGTGTTCGATGCATTTGGGAATCCTTCGAGCTTGCACGAGCATGGGCGGATGGCAAAGCACCACGTCGATCGGGCCAGAGAAATTGTTTCCAAGGCTCTGGGGTGCTTATTCGCGGAGATCGTGTTCACCAGTGGGGGGACGGAAGCGGCCAACTTGGCGATCGTCGGCTGCGCGATGGCGAACGAGCAGCCATCTCGAAGGAGAATTTTGATGAGCTCGGTGGAGCACCATCTGTCTCTTATACACATCTGACGCTGCCGACGACTCCTTACGTGTAGAT
>CAMFIS010000046.1 GCA_945952345.1 uncultured Fimbriimonas sp. | reverse complement strand
CCTTGCGTGGGCGCTCTCTCCAAGCCCATCGGACCCCTGAAGAGTTCCTATGGTTTCCAAATGTAAAGTAAGTTGCGAGGTTCCTTGTGGGAACAATGAAATCGTACAACCAACTGATGCCATTCCAACGAGAATTCGCCATTAACCGGAAGGATTACGGGGTGGATTCAGGTGCAATTGCCTGCAATACTCCCAATTGTCCCTCTTCGAAGGTCGCAGATTCGGCTTTCGCCTGGCGCAAGAATCGGTTGATAGAATCCTGGCAGGCGATGGCTTTATCGCTCAACGGCTTTGTGCCGGATTTGTAGGCGCCGATCGAGACGAGGTCTTCGACATCGGTGTAGGCGGCCATCAGTTCGCGAAATTCGTTGGCCGCCATCACTTGGTTCTCGGGAACGACAAACGGCATGGTTCGACTCAGGCTGTTCAGAACGTCGATGGGCGGATAGTGGCCACGGCTGGTAAGCCGTCGGCTGAGTACGAGGTGGCCATCCAAGATACCGCGAGCGGCATCGGCGATGGGATCATTGGTGTCGTCACCTTCGACAAGGACAGTATAAAGGGCAGTTATCGCTCCTTTGGGTCCCATACCTGCCCTTTCCATAAGGCGCGGAAGAAGTGAGAAAACGCTAGGCGTGTAGCCTTTGGTGCTCGGCGGCTCACCAATCGCGAGGCCGAGTTCACGCTGAGCCATTGCAAATCGGGTGACGCTATCCATCATCAGCAAGACGGATTTGCCCATATCTCGAAATCCTTCGGCGATGGCCGTCGCCGTAAAGGCGGCTTTGATTCTCATCAGCGCTGGGTTGTCGCCGGTTGCGCAAATGATGACGCTCTTCTTCAAGCCCTCTTCGCCAAGATCATTTTCGATGAACTCTCGAACTTCACGGCCACGTTCACCGACCAGGCAGATGACGTTGATGTCGGCATCGGCATTCCGGGCAATCATGCCCAATAGCGTGCTCTTACCGACGCCGGAACCTGCGAAGATACCCATTCTCTGACCTTCACCTAAAGTCATCAGGCCATCGATAGCGCGCACACCGGTTGCCATCGGTCGCTGAATCATTTGTCGCTCCAAAGCATTCGGCGGTGCCGCCATCGTCGGATACTGCAGTTCGCACATCGGAGCTGGCTTTCCGTCCATGGGACGCCCAATCCCATCGAGAATTCGACCCAGAAGAGCCATGCCCACCGGGACATTCACAAACTCGCCGGTGCCATGCACAAGGTCGCCGGCACGGATTCCGTCCAGTTCGCCCAGAGGCATGAGCAAGGTTCGGGGCCCACGAAAGCCAACGACTTCCACCGGAACTTCGCGCGATTTTCCGTCGCCGTCTTTGGTGGTTACGAAGCACAAATGTCCGATGCTTGCTACTGGCCCGCTGGATTCAATGACGAGTCCGACAACATTTTCTACACGGCCAAACAGTCTGTATTTTGGAGCGTTGGCGCCGGCCGTGCGCAGCCGTTCAAATCGAGGTTGCAGAACTTTCATTAGGCCGCTTGATTAAATTCGTTTTCGATGAGCTCAAGGCGGGTCTCGACCGTCGCATCAATGATTCCTGCTTCGGTTTCAACCAGCACTCCGCTCTTGACCGAAGGATCTTCCACAATCTCGACACCCTTAAGTTCTCGCGATTGCTTGACCAGTTCTTCGCGATGACTCTCGAACAAGGCGTAGTCCATCGGATTGATCATGATTCGAGCCTGTTTGGCGTGGGTGATGTGCTGCAAAACCTCTTTACAAATCCCCAAGGAGACCTGCTGGTTTAGTTCGAGCTCGCTGGCCAGAATCCGCCGAACGATCTGCATCGACATTTCGGTTATGATTTGTTCGGCTTGGGCAAACCAGTTGACCAAGTTCTCTTCAAACTCTTGCTGAAGCGCTTCGCATTCGCCGAGGAACTTGCGAGACTCTTCGGCTCTTTGCTCTTGGGCTTCTTGGAGCGCTAATTCAAATCCGGTTTTTCTACCTTCGGCCAAACCGATCTTGGTTCCATTCGACAATCCAGCCTCGTAGCCGTCTTGGTAAGCCTTCTCTTTAATGAGTCCAATTTGATCGGTTAGGCGCTGAGGCTTGTCCTGAATGTTTTTGAGAACGGGGATCTCACCAAAGAGCGTCTTACCTTCGAGAACTTGCACCGACTGGGCCAACGAAGGGTCCAGCTTAGACAAGCATCTCCTCCTCGCCGCCTCGACTGAGGACAATCTCTCCCGATTCTTCCAGGCGTCGAATGATGGCAACAACTTTCTGTTGTGCTTCTTCCACGGCCTTGAGTCGAACCGGTCCCATAAACTCCATGTCTTCCTTCAACATAGCCATGGCGCGTTCGGACATGTTTGTGTAAATCTTCTGCTGAACTTCCGGCTTGACACCTTTGAGCGCAACGCCCAGTTCCTTCATATCCACTTCGCGGAGGATGGCCTGGATGGCGCGGTCGTCGAGCATGATGATGTCTTCGAAGACGAACATCATTCCCTTGATCGTGTCGGCGAGTTCCGGCTCGCTATCCTCGAGGTACTCGATGATCATCTTTTCGGTCGTACGGTCACATCGGTTGAGGAGGTCGACGAGCGCCTTGGGGCCACCCGCCTGCGTCAGCTCCTGCGAGAGAACCGAAGAGATCTTCTTCTCAAGGATGTTCTCGACCTTCTTGATGACTTCCGGAGGCGTTTGCTCCATCATCGCGATTCGGGCCGCAACGTCCGCTCGCAAGTCGGGTTCGAGTTTTCCGATGATCATCGCCGCGCTTCCGATCGGCATATAAGAAAGGATGAGGGCAATCGTCTGAGGGTGCTCGTCCTGGATAAAGCTGAGAACCTGTTGCGGGTCGGCTTTCTTCAAGAATTCGAATGGCACGATCTGCATCGCCGTGAGAATCTTGTTGAGAATCTCGTTTGCACGATCCGAACCGAATGCCGATTCAAGAACCGCCTTCGCATTTCCGACACCACCTTCGGCGATGTACTCCTGAGCGATGGCGAGTTCGTAGAACTCTTCGATGACTTGTTCCCGAACTTCGGGGAACACCTTATCGAGTCGAGCCACTTCGAGAGCCAGAGTCTCGATGTCCGCATCGCTGAGGTGCTTGACGACTTCGCCGGAGATGTCTGGTCCGATGACCATCATCAGGATCGCGGCTTTCGTTTTGTTAGGGAGTTCTCTTCCTTTAGGTGTCATCGCTGTGGGGTCTCCGCAAGCCAGGTCTTGATCAACATAGCTGTGGGTTCAGGTCGGTCCTTAGCCATCTGCTTGATAGCGGCAAGGTGAACAGATTTCTTCTCTCGGATCTTTTCGACTTCGACGACTTCGCCGCTATCTCTATAGATCACGCCATCCTCATTCAGCTGGGCCAGTTCGGCGTCGCTCAGTTGGCTAAGGCTCCGGTCAAACGTTGCTTGCGCTTGCGATTCCATCGGCTCCAATGAGCCTTCTCCGCCATTGACCATGGCGTAGTTCCCAGGGATTTGGCCGTTGACCATCGGCACCTGAATCATCTGACCGTCGGCAGTTGTAACCATCGTGAGGGCGGGTTTACCTAGCTTGCCAATCTGCTTCACGACCAGGATTCCGACCAGGAGAAGTGCAGCGATGGGCAGCATCGAAAGGATTTGCTGCATCTTTGCCGTCTTGTCTGCATCGGTCTGGGCTTGGGTTATTTGAGTCTGAGTGGTGTTATCGAAAGGAACGGCAGTGACCGCGAACTTGAAGTGATCCTTGTCCGAAGCCTTGTTGCCGATCTCATTCTTAATAAAGTCTTTGAGCGACTGAAGTTTGGTCGCGTCACCAAATCGAGACTCTTTGCTATCGGCCATAACGTTGATCATCATCGAGGTGATCGTGCCTGCGGCCGGATTGCTGTCGATGTCTGTGGTGATGACCGTTGGACTCATCTCCACTTGCGAGTTCTCATATTCGTCGTCAGGCTTGCCGCCACCGGTTCGTGGCGCCATGTTCGATCCAGTTCCGGAAACGCCGCCGGCTTGAGCTCCACCCTTCATCTTCTCGGTGCTCTTTCGAACAACTTGACCCTTCTTCGTCTCGGTCTTGGTTGTCTTCACGTGCTTGCTGTCGAGGTCGACTTCGTAGTGAACGCTGACCTTGGTTGCACCTACCCCGAAAGTAGAATCGAGCAGACTCTGAAGTCGACCCTCCTCCTTTCGTGCGAGCATCTGCTCCATTTCCAGCTTGCTCGTCGCCAGATTTTCGCTCTGGTCGACATCGGCTCCGTTGAAAAGACTCTGGCCACGCTCGTCGAGGACGACTACGTTCTTGAGTGCGAGCCCGTCGACGCCGTTGGCCACCAGAAGGGCAATACCTTTAGCCTGGTCATGCGTGATCGAGCCCAGTCCTGCCGTTATGAGGCTGACGCTCGCGGTGGGCGGATGGTCATTCTCGGTAAAGGGAGATTGGTCACCCCGCGTGATATGGACGGTGGCCGCGCGAACACCAGGATTGGTTTCGATATTTTTGGCGAGTTCGCCTTCGGTCATCGCGATCAGCTGACGCTGTTCCACGTTGGGGGGCGTCATCGCATTGATCGTGCTCAAATCGCTATCGCCCAGGTGAGATCCCTTGGGTGCTTTGCCTTGGGTGGTAAGGCGCATTTGAATCTCACGAACCTTGTCGGCCGGAACCTGGATCATTCCCGGTGTATCGTAAACGACTGGGACGCCTTGGCCCTGAAGGTCGGTCACGATCGTCGCCTGTTCGGACTGCGTAAGATTCGAATAGAGGATCGCGAACTTTGGCCGCGATGCAAACATGAAGATTCCCGCGAGCAAGGCGATCGTAAGTCCGATGCCACCAAGCGTCACGGTCCGCTGAGACGAACTCGATTCGTCCCACCATGTTTTTAGTTTTTCTAAGATTCCACCCATGGTTTATGTCCCGAGGGTAGAAGTTACGCCTAAACTTGCATTCTTGAAAGCTCTTGATACGCTTCGAGCAGCTTGTTGCGAACCGCAAGCGTCAGCTGCATCGAGGTCGATGCTTTCTCCATCGCAATCATGACGTCGTGAACTTCTACCGGTCGTCGACCCGTCATGTAGTCGCTCTGAATCGCGGTCGCTTTGGACTGCGAGTCATTCACTTCTTTCATGACGTCCATCAACATTTGGCCAAAGTCTCCTTTGGCTCCAGCGGACTGAGTCGCAGTCCCAACTTGACCCTTTTCAAGAGCCTGTTGAATTGCTGGGTTGGCAGAAATTCTCATCTAACGTGTTAGGTTTCGGCTATATCTTGCCGATCTGGAGGGCGTTGTTAATCATTCCCTTCGTAGTATTGAATGCGGCGATGTTGGCCTCGTAGGCCCGGCTCGCGCCGATCATGTCCACCATTTCCATCGTAGGGTCCACGTTACTGGTAGTAACCATGCCCGTGATTGGGTCGTGATATGGATTCGACCAATCCACCTTTTGAAGGCAGGGCCGAGTGAAGTCTTCGTCGACACCCGCGATCTGAACGCCTGTATCGGTCGGGTTCAGCACAACGCCACGGCGTCGGTAACCATCTTCGCCGGGTCGAGCGACGGTATTGGCGTTCGCGATGTTGCTGGAAATAATGTCCATGCGGAATCGCTCGGCGGTCAAACCGCTCGTGCTGTACTGTAATGCGTTGGCTAAGGATCCAATTCTCATTTATTAGTGGCCCTCTCGGATGACATTCTTGAGGCCGGAGAAGTACCGGCTGGTGAGTTCGGTGAGGGTGTTGTATCGCGTTTCGGTGTTTGCGATCGACATGACCTCGTATTCCATGTCCACGTTGTTGCCGTCGATTCGGAGTGAGGTGTTGTCCGTGTGGACCTCGTTCGGCATCTGCTTGCGGGACTTGGGATTGAAGCTGCTCATGCTCTCGTCGAGAGCAATGGTGAAGTCGCAGTCTTGGCGCTTGTATCCCGGCGTGTTGACATTCGCCAGGTTATGAAGCAGCAGCCCCTGCCGCTCTGCCGTCACGTTGAGCGTGCGGTTAAGACGGTCAGCCTGCGATCCGAATAAATTGTCCAAATATGCCACGGTCGTTTCTCACGATCCGCGCATCCATGTGCGTATCCATTCCAATCCATTGGAATGCGGGCGAGGGTTCGCCTATTGGTGTTATCGGAGGCTCCTCAGAAATTTGGAGCGGTGAAAGGCTATTTGGCCAAACTTGATGCGAGATTTGCTTCACGATCAAAGCCGTAGAATCGACTTGCGGCCACGGTTCCGGAGTGTTTTCCGAGTATGAAGTTGAAGTTGATGTCGTCTTCTTTGGCGGTTTCCTCATCGAATCGAGCCGCATACTGAGCCCGTAACCGATTGGCGACCAAAGCAAGTTCCTTCGTCTTTTCCGTTCGGTCTTCTTCCTTTTGAATCTTGGCAAGGCGACTTCGCTGCTCTTTGGTCATCGTCGACACGTTTGATTCCAAAGTCTTTATCGGTCGACGCATGTAGTTGGCAGCCGTAAACAATGTCTCGTAGTTCCCGAATCGGACGACGTTGATGGTGGCGATTGCAAGAATTGCGTCGTCGTTCGCCTTCGGGTCTCCAGTAGCTTGCTCCGCTTCAGCCATCGACGAAAGGCGAGTTACGAGGAGAGCGCACGTTGAAAAGATTTGTCCCTTGGGACCATCGATGAGCGATTCACCGCAGTAGCCAGGATATACCGCCTGGAGTTTGCCGCTTTCGGCCCCGCTGACCCAAGACTGAGCGAGTGCGCGGATCTGATCTGGGGTCGTCTCGTGGTTTTGCAGAGCGAGCTTCGATTTCTTAACGATGGAGATATAGGCCGATGCCCGCCGATCGAGCTGGGAATTGATGCTCAAGGGCAGGAAGTCGTCATGACTGCGGATACGGCTGACCATGCCCGCCGTTGCCGCAAATCCTATAACTAATGCTCCCACCTTCGGAAGGAGTCCCCACTCTGCCCGCATATTTACAATCATTGGTTCGGACAACCCGGGTTCCTCAGGGTAAGTGGAAAAGGATCGAAAGTCCTAAAAATATTTAATAAATCTAAAGACAGTTTTAAGTTTTCTGATATAATTATCGCAGGGTAATGAAATTTACTCAAGGGAAATACGGAGAATCCGAAATGAACAACACTAGTCAGAGCTGGGAGTCCCACCTTATCGAGCAAATCCGAAAAGGTGACGAGGTCGCATTCGATCTCTTCATGGACACTTACCGACCGATGCTTACGGGTCTAGCTCTGCGCAAGCTGCACAACACCGAGGACGCCAATGACGTTGTCCAGGAAACCTTCGTCAAAGCTTATCGAAGCCTGAAGGACTTCGATACCAATCGCCCGGTGCGCCCTTGGTTGACACGAATCTGCATGAACTGCATCGTCGACCTCGCACGCCAACGAAAGAACAATGCCGAGTCCATTGATAATGTGGAGTACTCGCTATCCGACGGAGGAGAAGCGACCGAACGAGCGGATGGTGCTCTGATTCGCGGCCAGGTCATGGAGGCTGTGAAGCGACTGCCATGGCGATATCGACAGATTATCATGATGCGACACTTCGATCACCTGGACGTCAGCGAGATCGCCGTGCAGCTTCATAAGCCGGAAGGCACGATCAAGAGCTGGCTGTTCCGAGCAAGAGCCATGCTGCAGCGAGACCTCTCGCCGATCTTCGGCTAAGCCGAGCCATCATCATTGCAAAAGAAAAAGCCCCGATATATCGGGGCTTTTTTTACGTTTGCTGCTCCAGTAGTTTCTTGCACTGCTGGCTCGCACGTGCACTGAAGATTTACTCTTCTGTATCCGTCTCTACCGTTTCGGTTGCTTCAACCTCGTCGCCTTCACCGTCGTCCGTACCTTTTACGATTCGGGCGATAGAAGCAACCGAGTCGCCGCCGCTGAGGTTCACGAGGCGAACGCCCTGAGCAACGCGACCCGTCGCGCGGATTTCCTTGATGCGCATTCGGATGCCCTTGCCCTTTGTGGTCATGAGCAGCAACTTATCGTCGTCCTCGACCACCTCGGCGCCAACGACCAAACCGGTCTTGTCGGTGCAGTTCATGGTAAGGATGCCCGATCCGCCTCGACTCTGAACTCGGTACTCGTCGAGCTTGGTTCGCTTGCCATATCCGTTCTCGGACACAACCAGGAGCGAGAGTTCTTCGTCGACTACGGCTGCGGTTACGACTTGGTCATCCGGGTTGCCAGCCTTGAACTGTACAGCTCGGACGCCGCCCGCCGCCCGGCTTCGCGAGGTCGCCTGCGTTTCGTTGAAGCGAATCGACTGACCCTCACGCGTTACAAGGATGATGTCATCGTTGCCGCGGGTTCGAAGCGCCCAGCCTAGCTCGTCGCCTTCTTCGATGTCGAATGCGATGAGTCCGTTGTTGCGGATATTCGCGAAGGCCGAGAGCGGCGTTCGCTTGATTTCCGCGCTGTCCTTGGCGCCAGTGCCGCGGGTGACCATGGTGAGGTAACCGTCGCTGCTAAGGTCCTTCACGCTGACGGTCGCCGTGACCCGCTCGCCACCAACAATGTTGATGTAGTTGATGACGGGCATGCCCTTGGCGTAACGTCCAGTCTCTGGAATCTCATAGCCCTTCAGCTTGTAGACTCGGCCGCGATCCGTAAAGAATAGGATCGTGTGGTGGGTACTGACCTGGAAGAGGTGGGCTGGCTCATCATCGGCTTTAAGTGTGTTGTTTACACCCTTTCCGCCGCGCTTTTGCTGGCGGTAGGCGTCGATGCTGACACGCTTGATGTATCCGTCACGCGAGATCGAGATGATGGCTTCCTCGTCCGGGATTAGATCCTCTTCGGTGAATTCGCCTGCCTCTCGAGCTTGGATTCGGGTTCGCCGCTCATCGCCGTGCTTGTCTCGCATGGCAGTGATTTCGTCCTTCATGACTTTGACCATTCGGGCCTCGTCGTTCAGGATGTCGAGCAAGTCTTGAGCTCGTCGCAGGGCTGCTTTGTATGTGTCTTCCAGCTCTTGCTGCGCAAGCTGCGTGAGCGAGCGGAGGGGCATGTTGAGGATCGCGGTAGCTTGGAGTGCCGACATATCGAACTCTCGAACCAATTCGGCTCGAGCGACACCAGCGTCGGGAGATCGTCGAATCAAAGCGATCACTTCATCGAGGAAGCGTCGGGCAATTTGGAATCCTTCGGAAAGGTGGACTTCTTCCAGGGCTCGATACAACTCGAACTTCGTTCGGCGCTCGATAACCTCACGGCGATGCTTGATGTACTGGTCGAGCATCAACAGCAGCGGCGCAGTTCGGGGCGCCCCTTCCACCAAGGAAAGCATAATGACACCAAACGAGGTTCGCAGGTTCGTGTGCTTCAGCAGATAGTTGAGGGCCTTATTCGGGTTTACGTCGCGTCGGACTTCAACTTCGATGCGCATTCCCCGCTTGTCCGAGTAGTCCTGAACGTTTAGAATGCCATCGAACTTTCGCTCCTTGGCGATCTTCGCGATGTTCTCGATCAGAGTCTTCTTGTTGACCTGATACGGAATCTCGGTGACGACGATCAACGATTTGCCCGCATCGCCAGGTTCGATCATCGTCTTGGCTTGCATGACGATCGAGCCTCGACCAGTTTCGTATGCCTGCCGGATTCCCTGGGTGCCCATGATGATTCCGTAGGTAGGGAAGTCGGGGCCAGGAAGATGCTCCATCACGTCGTCGAGCGACGACTGCGGATTGTCGATGCGGTATAGGGCCGCGTTACAAACTTCGGTGAGGTTGTGGGGCGGAAGGTTGGTGGCCATACCAACCGCGATGCCTTGAGAGCCGTTGCAAAGGAGGTTCGGGAATTTGCCAGGCAGAACTGTCGGTTCGGGATCCGACTGCAAATAGTTCAGCATGTAGTCGATCGTCTCTTTGTCGAGATCTTCCAACAATTCCATTGCGATCGGCGTCAATCGGCATTCCGTGTATCGCATGGCGGCAGCGCCATCGCCGTCGATCGAGCCAAAGTTTCCTTGTCCGTCGATAAGCGGATAACGAAGAGACCATGGCTGCGCCATGCGAACCATGGTCGGGTACACGACTTCGTTTCCGTGCGGGTGGTAGTTTGCCGTCGTTTCGCCGGTAACCTTAGCGCACTTGGTGTGCGGGTTGCTCGGAGTGAGATTAAGGTCCCGCATCGCGTAGAGGATGCGCCGTTGAACCGGCTTCAAACCATCGCGGACGTCGGGCAACGCACGAGCGATGATGACGGACATTGCGTAGTTAACATAACTACGTCCCAGTTCTTCATCGACGTTGACAATAGAATAATTCGGAGTGTCTTCAGGCACGGGTGAGATTCCAGACGTTTAAGAGGGGTCTTTCGAACCTTCTTGAGTTCAAATAGTGTACCAGTTTGACTCTAGGGATCGCTCTGGGTTATAGTGTCTGGGACGGGGTTTTGTGAATGAATCCAGAAGCATCTAGTAAAAAAATGACAGCCGGCATCTGCGGCATTCTTCTCGGCGCATGGGGTGTCCATAAATTCATCTTGGGTTACACCCAGGAAGGAATTATCCAGATCGTTATTACGGTCGTGACGTGTGGCATCGGCGGTATCGTCGGCCTCATCGAAGGCATTATCTACCTGACCAAATCCGATGAGGAGTTCTATAACACCTACATCGCGAACAAGAAGGGCTGGTTCTAAGCTCGGATTCGACGAAACAAGAGGGCCTTCCATTAAGATGGGAGGCTCCTTTTTGTTTGAGAGCAGAGTGCAAAGTGCTCACTTCGCACTTAGCTCTTCGCACTAAAGAAGCATTTTCCGCAAGCCGTCTGCACGTTTGCCATCTGCGTGTACTTCATTTTCGCCAGTCAGCAAATTGATGGCGGCTAACGCACGGTCTAGCCGAGAAACATCCTGAGGATAGCCCGTCAGACTTTCACTAGCCGCCCATCGAAGCGAGCCGATCACGCGGAAGGCGTCGAGCAAGGAAATCCGGGGAGACGAGTTCAGGAATTGTAGCGCTTGCTTCGCTTTGTCTTCGAGGACGATTTGCCCCAGCTCTCTCCGAGCCTTGCGTTCCCGCTCGATGAGATACTCGCACGTGCCGATAAATTTGGCGAGAGACGCGCTTGTGGTGGATACCTGCGCATAGGCGCCAACGGGGCGGGAACCTTCGCCGTAGAGGCCGCGAATTGTTATGCCGTCATCCACCAAAGCCTGCAAGATCTCGGGAAGCTTATTGTCGTAACCAAGGGCGACCAAATGCAGCATGACGGAATGCCGGGTGCCGCGTCCGGTGTTGAACAAACTGCTGGCGAGGTAGCCAAACTCCTTCTTGAATGCAAATTGAAGTTTCTCGGCAAGGTCGTGCAAGAAGTTCGCCAAATTTCGGGCCATTTCGTCCGAGCAGAAACCCGGACCCAGAGCCTGTACGCGAATGTGGTCCTCCTCGTTGATCATTACCGAGATCGACTCATCGCGAGAGATCGTCACGGCGCGCCCCGGCAATGTCCAATGGTAATTGGTCGATATGAGTCGCTTGGCCACTAGCTGCTCGCGCTCCCGGGTCGTCATGCTTTTATAGACTTCGACCGTAGGATCGATTTGCTGAATGACCGCCGTCACTTGTTGCATGATCTCCAGGAGTTCAGGAGTTGTGCAGAGGTGCGGGAACTTGAGACCGTCGAGATTCCGCATAGCCCGGGCTCGGGTGGAAATCGCGACGTCGCTCAGTTCGGTCGAACTCATCATGGACGCTAAGCGTAGGCCAGCTCGACGATCTTCTTGGCTGCTTCTTCGACGGTCGCCGCTGGAATGATCCTCGATCCTTCCAGGATCTTTCGACCTTCCTCAACCGCTGTTCCTTCGATTCGAGCAACGACAGGAAGTTGCACGTCCAGCTGGTCGAATGCCTCGAGAACACCCTTTGCAACTTCGTCGACACGGGTAATGCCGCCGAAGATGTTGATGAGGAGTCCCTTCACATTAGGGTCCATCATGATCAGTTCGACACAGCTCTTTACTCGATCTGCCTTGGCTCCGCCTCCAACGTCGAGGAAGTTTGCCGGTTTGCCGCCTGCGGCGTTGATCTCGTCCAGCGATTGCATGGTCAGACCGGCGCCGTTGGCCATGATGCCAATCTCGCCGCCGAGATTGACGTAAGCGATGCCTCGTCGCATGGCTTCAGCCTCGATGGCATTCTCAGCGGAGTCGGAAGATGTTTCATCAAATTCTTTGTGTCGGAACAACGCGTTTTCGTCGATGGAAACCTTGGCGTCGGCAGCGATTAATTTGCCTTCCGGAGTAAGGGCGACCGGGTTGATTTCGATCATATCCGCGTCCTCCTCAATGAATGCCTTCACCAACTTCTTGATCATCGATACCATCTGATTGGCGGCTTCCTTAGGAATGCGTGCTTGCTTCACCGCGTCTCGGACTTCAAAATCGCACAGTCCCCAAGCGGGATCGACCTCAAGTTTGACAATCGCATCCGGATGCTCTTCCGCGACTTGCTCGATCTCCATGCCGCCTTCTTTCGAGATCATGACGATGTTCTTTTGCGCGTTTCGGTCGAGCAAGACTGAGAGGTAATACTCCTGCGCAATGTCGATGGTCTTACCCACAAGGATTTTTTCGACCACCATTCCATCGGGATTCTGAATGCTGACGAGTCGTTTGCCAATCAGCTCTTTTGCAAATGTCGCCGCATCATTGGCATTCGTGAATAGCTTCACGCCACCAGCCTTGCCGCGTCCACCCATAAGGACTTGCGCCTTCACGACGACGTTGCCCCCAAGCTTTTCGGCTATGGCTCTCGCGTCATCGGCGTTGTCGGCGACTTCACCTTCGGGAACGGGGACGCCATATTTGGCGAGAAGGTCTTTGGATTGGTACTCGTGAAGCTTCATGAGCTGCTAGAAGGGTACCCAAAAAAGAAGCTCCCCACCATGTCGGTGGGGAGCTTCTTGCTTCGAAGAATCTTCGAATTACGCGCCAGACTTGCTGGTGCCGGTGACATTCATCTGGTCGATGTACAGGTTGTAGGACGGGCTCGCGCCGGATCGAGCCGGGAGAATTCCGCGGATCATGATTCGAGCCATGTTGCTGCCGTTCAGATAGTTCTGAATCTTGTCGATCGGAATCGTGAGCGTCGATGTCTTCTTCGTTGTATTCAGTGCCATCGAACCGAACTGGTCCCAGGTTGCGGTCGTGTTATTGAAGAGGAAGATGAGTCCGCTGGTTCCGGCTGCAGCGCGCGCCGAAATCACGAGATTTGCTGATAGCAGGTTGGAAACCTGAGGAGCAATCTGAACATAAGCATCGGCCGTTGCCATCGCACCAAGCTTGGCTCGGTTGATCGAAGCAATTCCGTACTCGATTCCATCGAGCGACTTAATCGATCCAGCATTCAAGGATGAGTTGCCATAATTGGTCAGCTCCGTACCTTCGGTAGCGCCACCAATGACTCCCACTTGAAGGGTGATCGGAGTCGCCGAGAATGGTACTGGCTGGATGACTTGCTGGCAAGCCTTGAAAGCATTGACGCGGCCCTTCTGGATGAAGGTTCCCACGTTGTCGCAAGTGTTGAAGATAATGTCGCGAACCTGAACGTTCGTGATCGTAGGGTTTCGTCCGATCATCAGACCTGCCACGCTGGCTGCGAAAGGACAAGCCATGGATGTACCGCTCTCGTACACGTAGTCCGAACTGGATCCGAAGAATGTGGAGAGGATGTTTTCACCCGGAGCCGCGATGTGAACCCAGTCTCCGTAGGTGGAGAATGAAGCTCGCTGATCGAGGTTGTTCGTGGCTGCGACGGCAATCACGTTGTCCAGTGCGGCGGGATAATGCTTGACCGTATCACCGTTATTGCCAGCAGCGGCGAAGAGGATCACACCCTTGTTCCAAGCGTAGTTTACAGCGTCTTGCTCTGTCTGGCTCGGGGCCGAAGAACCGTAAGACATCGAAATCACTCGAGCGCCCTTATTCGCACCGTCGATCATGGCGCTAGCCGAGGTCGAAGCGAAGGAGTTGGGGAAGATTTTCATGTGCAGCAGCTTGCCGTTGTAGCAAACGCTGGCGATACCTTTGCCATTGTTGGTGGCGGCGACCGCGATTCCCGAGGTGTGCGTGCCGTGGCCGCTTCCCGTATTGTCGGTGACGTCTCCGTCGTTGTCCGACCAGTCGTAGCAACCCGGAGCGATTCGCGATGCCAGTTCCTCGTGATCGAGCCGCACGCCGGTATCGATCACGCACACGAGCGTGTTCGCATTACCTGTAGTGAGGTTCCAAGCTTGCTTGGCACGAACTTGGTCGATGCCATACTGCTCGCCCAAGCGGGGGTCGTTTGGTACAAAGTCGAGATATCGTTTTGGATTTTGCTCGGCCCATACGACGTTGGGATCAGCCTTGACGATCTCGATGGCTCGCACTGAAGCGACTCGGGAGATTCTAATTCGCTCTACGTTGATTTCAGCCATTCGCTGCAGTGTCGTTCCGCCGACCGCCATTTTGGTCACGGTACCAACGCCACCAGATTTGTACTTCACCAAAATCTCGTTTGATGCGTACTCTGTCCCCTGGGCAAGAGCAAATGCTGGCAAAGCCGAAGCAATGAAAATAATTGCGCGCATGTTCACGGTGTTCACCTAGAAATTGGTCCAATTTTACAACAAATACGCTGAGCGAGCACTGTAAGAATAGGCATTCTGGTATTTGAATTGAGGAATAGATCCGGCTCGACTTTGAACCGGAGTAAGGAAAACCCCCCAAAGATTGGAAGATTCAACGGCGTTATACCCCTTTTCCAATGCTAGTCAATCTCCAGAAAAAACCTAAAGTGCCGACTTAGTTTATGGAATGCAGCCAGCCATCTCGGTCGAAAACCTATCGGTGCAATACCGAACCAAGCGAGGAGAAGTCTTCGACGCGGTTAAGGACCTAAGTTTCTCGGTTCAACCAGGTGAAGTCGTGGGATTCCTCGGTCCGAACGGCGCAGGGAAGTCATCAACCCTCAAAGCCCTCATGGGTTTTGTAGAACCCAAGGCGGGCAAGGCCCAGATATTTGGACTTCAAGCTGGGACTCCCGAGTCACGAGCTAGCATCGGATACTTGCCAGAAGTTGCAATGTACTATCCGTTTCTCACTCCGGTCGAAACTCTTCAAATGTATGGTGAGTTGCAGGGCCTGAAAGGGAAGGACTTGCGAGTACAGATCGACGAGCTTCTCCAAGTGTTGGGAATCGCACAAGCTGCCAAAAAACTCAACCGAAGCTTGAGTAAAGGCATGCTCCAGCGCGTGGGAATTGCTCAGTCCTTGCTAGGTAGTCCGAAACTGCTGGTGCTCGATGAAGTGACGAGCGGACTCGACCCTGTAGGTCGAAAAGAATTGAGGCACCTTTTGCGAGATCGACAGGAACGGGGAGCAACGCTTTTCTTCAGCAGCCATGAACTCGCCGAAGTCGACATGCTCTGCGATCGCATCATCCTGATCAATAAAGGTCGGTTTGTCGAAGAGCGAAATGTGGGAGTCCTGAAAGACGAATTGAGAATGTTTACACTGGAATACTTAGGCATAACATCGTTGGTAGGATTGACCGACGAGTGGTCAGAAATTGGCCCTAACCGATTCTTCGCCAAGTTTCAAAGCAAGGCAGCAATGCTCGAGGCGATTGGCCGCATCCAACTGGCGGGCGGTCGAATCGTCGATATTGCATCCGCCGAAGGTTCGCTCGAGGATTACTTCGTGAATACCGTCGAGGTGGCCGCTTGAAGATCGCTACTCTTAAGGCACTCGCTCGCTCGGTCGTGCTGGAGTCCCTCCGCCGAAAGGACCTGTGGGTCGTCGCCATTTTAGGCTTTCTTATCATTCTTGCCGCGGGCACTCTCGGATTCTTTGGATTCGACGGACTTCAAGTTTTCGCGAAGGACCTCGCGGTGACGGTGGTCGGACTCTTTTCGACGATCATTGCCGTCCTCACTTCCTTCCGCCTCATTCCCGACGAGATTCGAAACCGAACCCTCTATCCACTTTTGTCGAGACCAATCTCCCGAATCGAACTGCTCGTTGGAAAACTGATCGGCTCGATCGTGGTCACTTGGATGTCTTTCATCATCCTTTGCGGGCTTACTGCGATCGCGCTCGAAATCTTCCAGGTGCAGTTCACCGTGATCATGCTCCAGTACGTCCTCATGAAGATGCTCGGACTCGCCGTGGTGTGTTCGATCTCGATGGCGATGAGCATCTATCTAACACCGAACGCAGCGGCGACTCTGGCATTCATCATCGCCTTCGGCGCACCGATGATCACACGGGCTCTAACGATGAGCGCTCCAACCGTCGATGTAGGAACTCGCACGCTCTACTCAGTTCTCAACGGTGTTTTGCCCCAAACTCAGTTGTTCGACCTCGGCGGTCGCGCGGTATATCCGAACTGGTCTCCGGTTCCCATTTGGATTTTAGGATTTCTGCTGGCTTACGCGGTTGTATATTCATCGGCCATGCTCGGGTTGGGTTGGCTCAAGTTCCGTAAGCAGGCGATCTGACCATGAAGCCCGCCGTTGTCATTCCGATCTGTATTTGTGCGGCTGCCCTGGGCAGTCATGCCACACGGTTTTCTAATGTCGTTAATCCGCCGGTTCGAGCCGCAGGCTTGGAAGCACAAGAAACCCACGCCGCGGCTTCGCTGTTAGGGCAATTCAGAACCAGTATCTCATCCTTTCTCTTCCTCCGTTCTGACCTCTATCTTCACGGCGGCGTCGAAATGCGACCCCTTACAAAGAAGGAAGTCGACTCCGGCAAGAAGGGCGTGGGCGCTGCCGCAGATGAGAACGAGAAATTGGCGGACGACGACTCCATCGTCACTGTCATCCCAGGAGCAAGAGACGACTTCCGAGGAATCTTCGGAGATGTCGAACGGTCGGTAGCCAGCTACAAAGACATGACTGGACACCATCACCAGTCTCCAACCCAGACACTTCCGCTATTTCGATTGATGACCTGGCTAGATCCGAAGTTCATCGAAGGTTGGACGACGGGTGGATATGTAATTCTTTTTGACCAAAAACCTGGCTGTATCGAAAAGGCCTTGGCTTATCTTCAGCAAGGTCTGGAGAGCAATCCGGACAGTATCGACATCCTTGGCCAGGTGGCATATTGCTACCTCAAGGAGATGGAGCCAATCGGATACAAGGGCCACCAATACGACAAGGCGTTGCCTTACTTAGAGCATGCACGAAAAATTGGAGTGGGCAACCTCAAACTTCTGACGGAAGGTGAAAAGGAAGCGCTCGAAGAAAACTATCGACGGCTCGCAGTCTGCTATCGCGAACTCCATCGGTATCAAGACATGCGCGATTGCTCGCTGGAAGGTTTGCAACTCTTCGGTCAAGACGGATCGCTCCGCCAGCACGCCAAGGAAGCCGAGCAACTCCTTCGAACTCAGACCACGCGTCAGTAATTTCGCGCCTTAATGCATCCCGTTTGTGTTCCATTGCGTAATATTGGGCAATGCTTTTGTCTCCATGGGTAGTCGCTTCTTTGGTTCGCCAAACCACGAAGACCGACTTCGATATTTTCTTTGCCGGATCGCTCGCTGGAACCAGTCATTGCGAACGAACCGCTAGCCATTTGAATTCAAGTACAACCTTGAAGCTCCAGGGTTTTGACATCGTCTCGAACATGGAGACGTTTTACGAAGGTGGCAAACCGACGGGCATGAATTTCAAAGAAACCATGTCTCAGGGTGGTAAGGTCCTGCGCCAAGGCAAGGTCGTTGTGGTCAATGGTAAGGCGTCGGTTGAAAGCGCGGGAAAGACTCAAGAAAATGTTCCAGTCACGCTCTCGTCACCGATGTTTACCAATTTTCATCCGGGCTTGCTTTTCGACTTTGGCCAATTCGTGAAGTGGTCCGAAAAGAGTCAAGAGGTTTCAGCTTTCCTGGTCGAAGGTTTGTCGAAGCTAAACATCCCCATGTCCATCGGCGAACCGAAGAAGGTCAAGCTAAATGACGGAACCATAACGGTTCGCCTGGTGGATTCATCCTTGGGACCGGTGAAGCTGCAATTCGCATTTACCGATTCTGGCGAATACCTTGGCATGGATATTCCGAGCCAGAAGCTGCGAGAAATTAAGCACGGTTACGATGCGGTTTTCGCGGATGTCCTGTCCGCCTATCCAGAACTCAGCCAACCTACCTTCGAGACCGCCCGATCGGAAGTGAATGTTCCAATGCGAGATGGCGTTGTCACCCGCGCTTCGCTCATCCGACCCTCTAAACCCGGTAAGTATCCGGTTATTCTCGAGCGCACGCCCTACAATCGCCTCATGGCGACAGACGATGCCGGAATGTACGCCCGACGTGGTTACGCCGTCGTGGTACAGGATGTCCGTGGAACAGGTGAAAGCAAGGGCTCGTTCGACCCGATGGTGGCCGAACGAAAAGATGGCTACGATACGATCGACTGGATTTCCAAGCAGGAATGGTGCGACGGCAACGTCGGCATGATTGGCGCAAGCTATGTTGGATTCGTTCAGTGGGCGGCCGCGGTCGAACATCATCCCGCGCTCAAGTGCATCGTTCCACAGGTTTCTCCACCCAGCAGTGCGATGTGGAACATCCCTTACGAGAACGGAGTTTTCACGCTGCTATCGGACTTGTGGTGGCTCCGAATCGTCGACAATCCGAAAGGTCAAAACATGCTGGAAGCGATGGGTGACATCACCAATCTGAAGGGATTACAGACTCTGCCTCTCGAGCAAGCGGACGACAAACTGCTGGGTTTTAACAGCAAGATTTTCTCCGAGTGGCTGCGCCGCGATACGGCGAGTAAGTGGCCTAGCTGGAACTTCGATGAAGAAATGAAGGGAGTCACGATTCCCGCTCTCCACATCAGCGGATGGTATGACGGCGATGAGATTGGGACCCAACGCAATTGGCAATTGGTCAATGGCGGCGGCAACAAGAACCAGTGGCTGATTTATGGTCCATGGACGCACTTCTTCAATTCATCGAGCAAAGTTGGCAAGGTCGACTTTGGCAAGGATGCGGTCTTAGAACTGGATTCGCTCTATATCCGATGGTTCGACACTTGGCTTAAGGGCAAGAGCGTTGGCCTCGACCAAGTGCCGAAGGTTCGCTTCTTTGCCATGGGTGAAAACAAGTGGCATACGTCGACCGCTTGGCCGCCTGCAGAAGCGAAACAAGAGATCCTCAAGATGGAATTTGGGGATGTGAACGCGGGTCCCAAATCGACCGCGAAGCTTTTGCCATCGATTACCAAAGACACCGTGGCTCGCGCATCGTACGATCCCAAGCAAGAGAAGATCTCTACTGACTCACTCAAGGTGAATGACTCGGAAGCCGACCTCTACGTGAAGAGTTCCTCGCTGACCAAGGGACAAATGGTTCTCAGGAGCCAGCCGTTCGATCGCGACCGGATTGTTACCGGGCCCGTGACGGTCGAATTTGACTTTAAGTCGACCGCCCACGACACCGACTTCTTCGCCTCGGCGTTCGACGAAGACGAAAGCAAACGGATGTTCATCGTGTTCCGACCGGGCAAGCTCAAAGCTTCCTACCTTCAAGGACTGGATCAGCAGCGCTTCCTTAAGCCGGGCCAGACGTACCACGCCAAGCTTCTGCTTTGGGACGGCGCCAGCATGTTCCGCAAAGGTCATCGATTGACGGTGTTGATCACGAACAGCCTCTTCCCAGGCACCGCGCGAAACCTGGGCTCGACCGAACCAATCATCTCAGGAACTAAGATGGAAATCCAAAACAACGTGATCTTCTCCGGGCCGAAAAATCCCGGAATGGTCAAGTTTTACGCGATTAATTAGTCAAATTGCATCATTCGTTTTGGCTTCCCACTCGTTATTGGTGAGGAAGTCAGAACCTTGATCAGTAACATCGGACCGAAGGACCGGGCAGTAAGGTTCATGCTCGGGGTCATCATCGTCATTCTCGGACTTGTCGTAGAAACAAATCTGCTTATCGCGGGGACATACCTGTTGGTAACCGGATTCCTGCGCTGGTGTCCGCTCTACCTGCCATTTAAATTAATGTCGTATTAGAATTGCCCAGCAAAATTGCGGGGTTACCGTTCGACGAAGAGCGGCGATCCTCGCAATGGCAATAGACTAATCGAAGATGCCGCCCAGGTCGGGCAAGACCTGGGCGGTGTTCTTTATGATTTTCGACCGAAGATGTTCGAAGGTCGGCAGGTTTTGCTATGAGATCACTTTCTTTTGTCTTAATGGGCGTAATCTTGGCTGCCACCGCCTCGGCAGACTCACTCTTCCTCGACGCATCGGACTTCAACGTCTTTGTTGGCAATGGTTTCACGGGAACTAATAGCGATGTTCAAGGGCGCTTGGCCGCGGGAGGAGACTTCTCGGTTCAGAACTATTCGATTGGCACTGGCCTCGCGGGATTCTCAGGCAACTCCGTGCTGGTCGGTGGAAATTTTAACTACAACACGGGGCAGGTGTTCTATGGAAATGTTCTGACCGCCGACTCCACGCCAACCACCACGAACCTCAACGTCCTCAACGGATCTTTGATCGGCAACACTCCCTTGCCCATTTACATTCCCACACTCATGACCGAGCTCATCGCCCGGTCCGGCTATGTTGGGAGCCTTTCGGCCAATGGGACGACAAACCTGAGCTTTGGCACCTTAACCTTATCGGGTGGAACCGGGGCAACCAGAATCTTTAACGTCACCGCGAGCCAGCTTTCATCGGCAACCAACTTCGTGTTGAACGCGCCAGCAGGAACGACGGCCGTCGTCAATGTCTCAGGAACAAGCGCCACCTTCCAGAATGCGGGTTACAGTCTCACCGGCGGCATCGCAAACACCAACGTCTTGCTCAACTTCTGGCAAGCGACTTCACTCAATATGAGCGGGATCGGCATTCAAGGCACGGTCTTCGCTCCTCAAGCGAATGTGAGTTTCAATAATGGACAGCTGAATGGCCAACTGATCGCGAGCAGCTTCACCGGTTCCGGCGAGATGCACATTGCCACGTTTGGTGGTAC
>CAMFIS010000045.1 GCA_945952345.1 uncultured Fimbriimonas sp. | reverse complement strand
TATGATAGCGGCAAACTCGATAGGAATCATATTAGAACGAGTCGGACGACAAGGGTCTCGCCTGTATTCAGCGCGATGAACTGCGCATTCGAAAGCCCCTAACCCTCCAAAAACGTCTTCAGCGCATCCAGCTTCCGATCCCATTGCTTCGCACGATCCGACAGCCAGGCTGCCGCCTCATCCAGAACCTCTAACCGAAGCTCTCGAATCACCTCGCGGCCGCGCACCGTGCTCGACACGAGACCAACATTCTCCAGCACCACCAGGTGCTTCGTGGCGGCCTGACGCGTCATGCCAAGCCCTTCCACCAACTTCAGCGTGGTCATGGGGCCGTGCTCGCCGAGCCTCTCGACCATCGTCAGCCGCGCCGGGTCGCCAAGCGCCTGATAGATATCTGCTCGTTGCGCGCTCATGACTGCTTCGCCAAGTAATCGCGCAGCCAATCCATGACGGTCGACCAACCTTTCTTGTTCAGGCCGAGAGCCGTTCCTCGTCGAGGCTCGGGAATGTTTGCGAATCCGCTTTCCATCACAATAATCATCGTCCCTCGATCCGTCTCGGAAAGTTCAAATCTAACGGTTGTTGCCTCGTCCTCCGGATACTTGTCCCAGGTGCATCCGTCAACCTCGCCCGGATGCCACTTCCACACCAACACGTTTGGTTCCTGACGTTCCACAATCTTAACGGGTCCGCTGACGCCGATCGAGAAATGGAATGTCGCGATCGATCCGACCTCAAGGTCTCCGTCGCAGGACTTGAGGAACCAACTCGACAAGCCTTCCGGGGTCGCAAGAGCGTTCCATGCCGCCTGAATCGGAACCTCCACCACTCGCTCTCGGAAAATATCGTAGGGCAGCGCAGGCTGTCGCGTGTCGCTTTCCACCAAAGCAACGATCTTGGGAAGCTCGGAACCCCAACCGCTCGAATTGTCCCGCAAGGCCGAAATTCGACGCGCCTCTGGCAAGTTGCCAAAGCCAGTTTCTTGCATCAGAAGCTTCGTCCCTTCGGGCACCGCCTCCAAGGTAAATCGCACCGTCGTCATTTCGTTTTCTGGGTGGCCATCGATGTCGGCGCCATCTCCCGGATGCCATTTATAGGCGAAAACGTTCGGACGATCCATCTCGGACACAATCGCGTAGGCCATTCCGTACGGTCCGAAATCCAGCTCGAGCTTTTCCCCGACCGCGAATTTTCCTGACACCTCTTGACTAAACCAGCCGGTCCAACCTTCCGGCGTCGTCAACGCCCAAAACACTTTCTCGATGGGCGCCTTCAGCACCAATTCACATCGAATCTCGTTCTCATTCGCAACTGTCGTCATTTATGCAACCTTACAGATGCATGATACACCATGACGAAAATTTATGCAACAGCGTAGTTGCATAAAAGTAGCCCCGATGATTCATCGGGGCCACCTTAACGACAGATGGTTTACTTAGCGGCTCGTCGTCGTCGAATGAGCGCGAGAGCGCCCAGACCGAGGGCAGCCATCGAAGCGGGCTCTGGAACAGTGTTCACGTTCAACCGGAGAACTGGGGCAACGGTATTGCCCAAGGCGCCTGGATCGCCACCCAATCCACCGTCGAGAACGGTGACGAGTCCAAGATTGACCGTGGGAGAACCATTCCAGTTGTAGAAGTAGTTGCCCGCGAACGAGCTGTTGGACGTGACTTCCAGGTAGTAGAAGTTGCCGGCAACGATGTTGATGGACGAACCAAACAATCCGTCGTCGTACTGGGTACCAGCTGCGGCGTTCGTCGTAAAGGAACCAAGATTCGTTCCATGAAGTGCGTTTCCGGTGCTGTCTGCCAACCAGAGAGTCTCGGTAAAGCTTTCGTTTCCGCCGAACTGATTGAAGAATCCAGCCCCGTCGACGGTGAAGGAATTGTTGGCCTGGAACCACATGCCACGGCCGGGGTTGTAACCGTCGTTAGCGTTTGTAGTGAATAGGATCGCTCCCGTTCCAGGATCGAGAGGCAACTGAGTGGCGAATGCCGATGCAGTTGTTACCCCAAGTAGTGTCAATGCAAAGAACTTGCTCATAGCAACCCGAGTATAAACCCTAGGAAATTTATAAGAAAGTATCACAGACCGCACCACCTCCTTAGAGGGCCAGAAGTCCTGAAAATCAAGCACAAAGCAAGGGAATACCCCACCAGAAATGGTGGGGGTGTTGTGGTGACTTCTGTAGTTAAACAGCTTTTCGTCGTCGGCGACGAACCATGCCGATGGCGCCGATGCCCAGCACAGCGAGGGTGGCAGGCTCCGGAACGGGCTGAATGTCCAGCAGCAAGGCGGGGGCAACCGTATTGCCGAGGGCACCCGGGTCACCGCCCTGGCCGCCGTCGAGGATTGTCACGACGCCAAGATTCACACTTGGGGTGCCGTTCCAATCGTAAAAGTAATTCGAAACGAAGTCGGAATTCGACGTCACTTCGAGATAGTAATAGTTTCCGGCTACGACGTTGACCGCGGAGCCGAATGTGCCGTTATTGTAAAGGGCACCTGGGGTTGGGCTGCTATTCGTGAACGAGCCCAATACCGATCCGTGTAGGGCAGCTCCCGAACTGTCAGCTGAGTAAAGCGTTTCGGTGAACGACTCCGTTCCCGCGAAGCTGTTGTAAAAGCCAGCTCCGTTAAGAGTGAAAGAACTGTTGGCCTGGAACCAAACACCTCTTCCCGCCGAATAGCCGTCGTTGGCATTCGTCGTAAAGAGATTCAAGGGCACCCCAGGATCGAGAGGCAAAAGCCCCGCGTATGCCTGTGATGCTGCAAGCCCCAGAGTAGCCAATGCAAAGTATTTGCGCATAGCTCTACTTAAGAGATTGCTCGGTAAGAGCGTCGTACGTTCTTGCGGGAATCCTTAACCGAAACGGACCCTTTGGCCCATCGAAGCCTTCTAAACCACGGATTTATGAATGACCCTGGTTCGTCAGCCATCGCTCGGCGTCGATCGCGGCCATACAGCCCGTTCCCGCCGCCGTCACCGCTTGGCGATAGACGCTGTCCGCCACGTCTCCCGCCGCGAAAACTCCCGGAATGTTGGTTTCGCTGGAGCCTGCCTTTACAGTGAGGTAGCCCACGTCGTCCATATCCAAGATTCCCTTGAACAACTCCGAATTAGGCTTGTGGCCAATCGCAATGAAGACGCCATCGAGGGGCAGTAGCGTCTTCTCGCCCGTCACAATGTTCTCCAACTTGACTCCGGTCGTCTTCTTAAAAGGTTCGAAGTCGCCTACGATCTCCTCAAGCACGTTGTTGTAAATCACTTCGATCTTTGGGTTTTCTAACACGCGATCTTGCATGATCTTCGAAGCGCGGAACTCATCGCGGCGGTGAATGAGATAAACCTTAGATGCATGCTTGGTGAGGTAGTGCGCTTCTTCCATCGCGGTATCGCCGCCACCGACGACAGCAACGACTTTGCCCCGGAAGAAGAAACCGTCGCACGTTGCGCAAGCCGAGACACCATGTCCACCAAAGGTGACTTCAGATTCCAAGCCTAACCACTTAGCGGTTGCGCCGGTCGAAACGATGACCGAACGGGCCTGATACTCCTTGTCGTCCACCCAGATTCGAAAGGGCTGCGAAGAGAAATCAACCTTTGTGACGTTCTCGTACTTGATCTCGGTGCCAAACCGCTCCGCCTGCTTGCGGAACATATCCATCATGTCTGGACCCATAATTCCATCGGGGAATCCGGGGTAGTTCTCCACGTCGGTCGTAATCATCAATTGACCGCCTGGCTGCAGACCAGCAAAGATCACCGGCTTCAGATCGGCACGGGCGGCGTAGAGGGCGGCGGTGTAGCCGGCCGGGCCGGAACCAATGATGATGACATCGTGAATCATATAGCCTGAAATGGTACCTGTGAACCCCCAATTTCTTGGTTCATTCACCGTACCTTCTACGTCTCTAAATGCAGAAGATGTCCGAAGATATCCAAGAAAAATCGGCCCCCACCATTTACGACCATCTTGCCATCATCCTCGACCAACTCGGATCGGTTGCGTGGCAGAAACTTGGACTTCAGCCAGACATGGTCACGGGAAAGATCGAGGCTGACCTGGCCCAAGCAAAAGTCGCGATCGACATGGTCGCCCACGTGAGCTCCGTTCTCGAAACTCAGCTCGATGAGGACGACAAGCGGCACCTTCAAAATTTGGTCCGCGATCTCAAGATCAATTACGTTCAGCGACAAGGGAGCGCCTAACTTTGCTCATCGGCACGGAAGCCAAACGTATCTGGAAGAATTGGTTCGGCGAGCAACCGACTGTCGCAGCTGGAGCTTCGCAGTCGTCCCTGAACGAGTTCGCATCCGATTATGCCGAACTGGCCGAACTCATGCTGGCAGCCACAATCGTCGCGCCGACGGACGAAACCGAGTTTCAATACAAGCGACTCGTCATTCAGCTCAAATTGCGCTACCTCGAGCTCAGGCCCTTCCTCCTTGCCTTTCTCCGATTCGATGTTCAGGATGAGGTCATTGGAATTCACTACCACGGCGTCGGAGGCGATGCGTTCGAAGCAACGTGGGCTCCGCCAAATTTGGAACAATTCGCTAGGTCAAACGATGTGTTTTTCCGAGATAGGGTTGGTCGTGCGCTGGATTCCCTCAAGTACTATAATGATCACCTAACCGTGTTGAACGAGGCCGATGAATGATAACCGACTGGCGAGAAGCTGACCTCTCCAAAGTCCTCGATCTCTGGAATTCCTTCTATCCCGAGCGCTACCACATCGACATGGACATCCTCCGAATCAATACGGTGGATCATCCAACCTTCGATTGGGGAGCATCCCTGCTCGACCTCGACTTCGAGGGAATGCTCCGAGCGTTCGTTGCAATCAAGCGTTCGCCCTGCAAGTTTCACAAGGTTGCCGACGCCGATGCCATGCACCTCAGCGCGCTAGCTTTCACCGATCCATTACAGATGGTCGACCTGTTCGGCGAATCCAAGCGCATCATGCGCCAACGCGGTACCAGCACATTGCTTTTTGGCATGGATTCCCGCCACTTCTGGCCCGGCGTGCCAACCGACAAGCCACGACTTCGAGATTTCCTGATGGTCGAAGGTTTTTCGCTCAGTGGCGAGTATTTCGATCTTGAACGCGACCTTACGGATTACACGCCACCAAAAGAGCTCCCAACGGACGATGTCGAGTTTCGCGTCGCTACAGAGGAAGACCATGAACTCATTGTGAAATTCTTCGAGCGAGAGTTCCCGGGACGATGGAAGTACGACATTCTCACCAAGATCGAGAAAGAAGGCACATACAACGGAATCGTAATTCTGCTCCATAAGGGCGGGGTGCATGGGTTCGCCTCTCTCCAAGATGTGAATTCGAAGTACCCGATCGCAGGCGCCGTTTGGCGTAACAGCCTCGGACCAAATTGGGGAACGCTTGGACCGATCGGTGTCTCGCAGAAGGTGCGTGGCCACGGCTGGGGTGGGGCAATGCTCTCCGCTGGGCTTCTGGAGCTTCAACGACGTGGCACCAAGCGATGCCTCATCGATTGGACTACGCTCGACGAGTTCTACGGCAAGCACGGATTCGAAAAGACTCGAATCTACCAAGCGGGTCGGCTTCAAATCTAGACGTGACTTTTCGCTGGATTTGAAGCGTCAGCGAGTACTGATTCGTATAAGCTTATTGGAATCATGTCAGTAATCGCTGTAGCATCGCTTTTGGCCACGCAGGGCACGGCCACCCTCCTGTTCCAACCCAAGGTTGGAACCACGTACAAGTATTCGAATACGGTTGTCACGCCGAATCCGATGACCAAGGCAAACCAAACGATTACGTCGACCTCGTCGATGAACGTTAAGTCCTTCTCGGGCGGATACTACACCATTAGCGTCACCAGCTCTAACGTAAAGGTGACTGGTGGCGGAAATGCCGAGATGACCAAGAAGATGATGGAGGGCCGAAGTACAACCATGGTCATGGATAAGTTCGGCAGCCCCAAGATCGATGCCAAGAACATGTCGGCTGGAATGCAGCAGATGATGAATGGTCTAGGCAACAATGGCGCTGGAGTCATGTTCCCTAAGCATCCCGTCAAGGTTGGCGAGACGTGGTCGAACACGGTGGATATGGGCAAAGCAACCGCCGCCGCGATGAAAGCGAACGGCGCGGCAGGTGCCAAGACTTCGGGCAAGCTTACGGTCACGTTCAAGCTTCTAAAACTCGACGGCTCGACGGCCACAATTTCTAGCAGCCTCACAGGCTCGATGGATATGGACATGAGTGGCATGGCGGGCGCCAATGCGGCAAAGGGTCAGCCAATGAAGATGTCGATGACCATGAGCGGCGGCGGTTCGTATACCATCGAGCGAGCCACCGGCATGATGACCGGCTCGAACATGAAAATGAATGTTGGCGTCATGGGTCAGAACATCACGACCACCATGACTTCGAAGAAAATCTGACGACTGATGATTTTTGTCGGACTCGCGATCGGGGCCCTTGTCGGCTTCGTCGCGAGTCTTTTTCGTTTTAGGGACATGAAGTCGGCGGTCACAATTTCGACCATTGGCTTGGTGGCCCTCATGGTCATTCCGCTCGTCTCGCTCCTGTTTGTAAAGAGCGGCGATGCATACATGGCTTCCGTGACATTGGTGGCAATTGGGCTCGCCGTCTTTGTTGTGTGCATTGCCTTCAGCCTCATCGTCGGCGCGATACTCACCAAGGCAAACGGCTTTCGCTTGGTGGACAACATGAGGTCTTGCGTCGGCGACTTCTTCGCCCTGGCGCTTCTCACACTGACCATCGGCTCAATGCTGTTCAACTACCGCCACGAGAGCGAGCGCTCTCGATCCGAGGAATACCGTGCCGGTCAATCGGCCAGAATTCAGCGCATGGTTTCCGTGCTGCCGACTCCCTACAACGTGATGAACGACCAGGAATTGCGTGGCACATTCGGCCAGGTAGATCGCGGCGAGATTCAGGTGGATACGAGGACACGGGGGATGCTGAACGAAGTTCGCAAAGCTCAGGACGAGGTTTCCAATAGCTACTCGCACGACTATAAGCGTGACGAACGAGACCGAATCGGAATCGCGATTGGAGCGCTCGTAGGTTGGATCATCTCGGCGGTTGTGACTTCGGTGCGATTACGTCGGAGCGTAGGCGTCTGACTAAGAATTCGCCAACAGGTGCGACAGATTGATCTCCGGAACGTTTCGCTCCGAAAGAGAACGCTCGTCGAACGGGAAGTGGTCGCGCATGTGTTCGCGGAATTCGACCTTGGCGGCGACGCCGTTGTCCTCACGATTAGTAGCAAGGATCCACAGCGGGTATTCGCGGTCGCGGCAGAACTCCAGCATCGGTTCCACCAAGGTTCGCCCAAGAACATCCAAACGGTACGCCTTCTCCTCCAGATGCTGCTCGCCTTGCCAAGGTGAGAAGTCCAATTCGGCAAGAGTATGCGGTTCCTTCTTCAGGTCCTCGACGAGGCGGGACACGTCCTTTCCATGCAACGAGTCCAACGGTGGCAACGGCGAAATTCGAAAGCCGGACAGCCGAGCGTAGCCGCGGAGCGACAACGATGCGGACCGGACCTGCCAAGGATAGCCGAGGCGCAACGCCAAGTTGTCGACCGGCAAGCGCACGCCGTGTCCCCACGGCCACGCCAGGTTCAGCGGCGGCAGTCCGGAATCCATGCGGCGTTGATTGAATTCCAACTCACCAAGAATGTTGACCGAATCGTCAATGAGACGGCGAAGATCGTTTTCTTGATCGCCCTCAGGGCGAGACGCCAAGTAGCCATGCTCAAATGCAAAGCCGGGAGCATGGGTGAGGAGGTCGACGCGGCGTTCCCAAACCAGCGCATGGTCCAATCCTTCGCCTTTCAAAACGGTCATCGACTGCGTCTTTAGCTTCGCCAACTCCGCTTCGACCAACCGCAGGTCATCGGCAGAAACTCGATCTTCGATGGCACAAACAGAATCACCTTCCAAGCTCAACAGAGAGAGATGAAAATGTGTTGACCGCTCGGGAGGATCCCAGCCGAGCGCGGCAACTGTGAGCGGACCTTGCGGCATCGAGAGTCCAGCATGACCCAGCACGGCAGAATCGAAGGGGTCCTCGCGGGTAAAGAACCGAAGGGTCGAGCATCGCGAACCCAGCAGGCGAAACGTCTCGACCTCCCTGACGGCCGAAAGGTCTTCGGAATCTTCGAGCAGACCCCGAAACACGAGAACGGACATTAGCTCTCGAAAAGCTGCCCTTGGCCCGCGCTTACCGTTGCGATCTCACCCACATGTGGCGGATCGTCGAAGGCGTGCTTTTGCAGACCCACCGGAATCGGGAGCGGATACTTGCCGGTAAAGCATGCAGTGCAGAAGCCCTCGGTAGAGCCGTCAACCGCCTGTTGCGCGCCCTCGACGCTGAGGTAACCCAGGGAGGTGCAGCCAATGTACTCGGTGAGTTCGGGAATGGTCATCTTGGCCGCCGCGAGCTCACCCTTGCTGGCCATATCGATGCCATAGAAGCAGGGGTAGACGATGGGTGGAGCGGTAATGCGAACGTGAACCTCGAGCGCGCCGGATTCGAACAGCATCTTGACGAGCTGCTTGGTCGTGGTCCCGCGAACAATCGAGTCGTCGACGAGGATGACGCGCTTCCCTTTCAGATGGTCCTCGAGCGGTGTGAGCTTCATGCGTACGCCGATCTCCCGCATGCGCTGGTCGGGCTGGATGAAGGTCCGGTGGATGTATCGGCTCTTGGTCATGCCCTCGCGGAAGGGGATGCCCGTCGCTTTCGAGTATCCGAGGGCGGCCGGGATTCCACTATCCGGAACCGGGACCACGATATCGGCTTCAACCGGGTGCTCCGCCGCGAGTCTCTCGCCCATGCGCAGGCGGGCGCCGTAGAGTCCGGTGCCGAACATGCGCGAGTCGGGTCGTGCGAAGTAAATGAATTCGAAGAGGCACATCGCTTCTCGTGGGGAGTCCACGCCGTGCTCGATGGTGAGGCCCTCCCGGTTCACGATCGCGATCTCGCCCGGCTTGAGGTCGCACTCGAACTTGCCACCCACTGGGCCAAATGCGCATGACTCAGAGGAAATGAGATATCCCTTCTCGCCAAGCTTGCCCACGCACAAGGGACGAATTCCGTACGGATCGCGGAAGCCGAGGAGCATGTTCGGCGTCAGGACCACGACCGAGAACGCACCCTTGCAGAGCCGCATGACCTCACGGACGGCTTCCACCGGTCCGTTGTGCATGTTCTTGACGATGATTCGCGCCAGCACTTCGGAGTCGGAGGTTGTATCGAAGTGCTCGCCTTCCGCCGTCATCTTCTCGCGGAGGTCGACCGCGTTGATGAGGTTGCCATTGTGAGCGACGGCGATCTCGCCGACGAGGCTCTGGCAGAAAACGGGCTGGGCGTTGCGCAAAACGCTCGCGCCGGTGGTGCTGTAGCGGTTATGGCCAACGGCCATATCGCCTTTGAGGGTCGCCAGCACTTCGGGAGTGAACACCTGGTTCACAAGGCCCATGTCCTTGTGCATTCGCACCTTCTCACCGTCGCTGACGGCGATTCCGGCCGATTCTTGTCCCCGGTGCTGGAGAGCAAAGAGGCTGAAGAAAGTGGTGTTGGCTACATCTTCGCCGGGGGTATAGACCCCGACGACGCCACACTCTTCCTTGATTGCATCGCCTAAGAGTTCGCGGTGATCCATGAACTCCTATAAGGATACCGGGCGGCGGAGTCTTAACGAAACTTTATTTGAAACCTTGTAGGGGTGCCAGGATACGTTCTTATGGGATCGGGAAGAACGGAGGCATGGTAGTCCAAGCAACCGCTGCGTTGCCGGTCGCGTCTGTCACCACCACGGTGTCGACCCAGCCGATCGCAGCGTCTCCTCCTAGTGCGGGGACCCAACCTGGGAGTTCGACGGGTCCGTCTACAAGTACGCAACCGATCGCATCTGCCGGATCGACACTGAATATCTTGGCTTAGGCTTAGATCCTGAAATAAAAATAGCGACTCTGAATCAGAGTCGCTTATTTTTTTGTAAATCTTTTTGGTTAGAGACCGTAGCTGGCTTTCTTGAGCCAAGCCTTCGGGACCGGCTTGAGACCGCAAGCAACCGCAGCGAATGCGGGGCTCTTCAGAACATCGGTCGAAACCACGAGCTTCACCTTGCTGCCGCCGACGGTGAGTCGCACGACTTGGAGGTTCGCATTTTGAACTCGGTTCTTGTGAGGAGCCTTGTACTTCCAACCTTGCGAGTGGCGGTTCCGAATGAACTTCGCCGTCGTATTACCTTTCTTTCCACTCACTTGACAAACTTTAGCCATGACTACCTCGTCCGAATAACTTCGGCGCGAATAGAGAAGATACCACAGGGAGTTTCAGGTTTGCAACATTTGCTGCCGTGTTCTTGACTTCTGTTTCAGGTTGCCTCAACAGGCCCAGGGTTCATCGAGGGATTCCGTCGAACGGGGTTGTACAGGTAGTGAAGCAGCCAAACTGCCACCGCGCATCCGGCCATCACATAGCTGCGATTCCAGCCTTCAGCAACATGGATCAGAGCCCAGGTGAGCACATTGCCGACCGCGAAAATCACGAATGGAGCCGAGCTTCCTCGCGAGGCCACAAGCAAGCCGGTCAGGAATGCGAACGAGCTCACTGGATACAGCAGATTCACCCAAAATTCTGGCCTCGAAAAGAATGGACCCGGGTCGGAAAGGCCAGGCCGAATAATGTAGAGTGCCGCGAGATTGGCGACGGCAAAAATGACTGAGACTGCCAACGCGAGGATCGCCCACTTTACATTCCTTATCGTCGAAAGCACGAGAGGAACCGATAACGATGCCAGAAGCAAGACAAACGAGGTCAAGAAACTCATCGCTCCACCTCGAAGATTCATTTGCATGGCTGACCCAAGTCCGTTTACTCCATGATCGGCAGTCAAAAATGTGGAGCCGTATTGAATAAGAAAGGGCACGATTGCGATAGCGAGGAATGGCCACCGAGTCGCTCGGAGATTTGCAATGACGCTACTCCAACTGAGTTGCCCCTTGAAGAAGAAAGGAATCACCAGCAACATGAGGTGCAGAAAAGACGAGAAATAGTAAAGAAGTGACCGAATGCCGACCGGATCGTATTGATAGGATGGACTTGCCATGCCCCAGATGCCGAGGCCACAGGAAAACAGAATCGCGACTATATAGAACGAAATGTACGCCGTGAATTTCGGGCGCAGCGCATCGTCCGGGAATTCTCTCGGCGGCGGGATCATGACGCCATTCTATCACGAGCTTTCCTTACTCCGAGTTGGTTTCTGGATTCCAAGCGCTCAGGCGGTTACGTAGCGACCGAATTGCGCCATGCCAGTTTTCCCGAAAGGCGACGTTCCCTTCAGTTTTGATCCTCCAGATCGAGGTAAGGATAATGAGGTCGACCAGTGTCTCGATGTAAAAGTACGTGACACCAATCCTCAACGTAAATCGGCTGACCAAGTAGGAAGTGAGAAGGTACAGAGCCAATGGCCGAAGGCTGGGGCGGAACACTTCAGCAAAACTCACGACGCTGAATAGGAGAAGAAACGTAGAGATCCAACCGGCAAGACTAAGAGGCTGGGGCATGAAGGCACGCAAGAATTGCGAATCTTCTGATGAATATCGGAACCTTACGTACAGCCCAAATCCTTCTTGGAGAAATGCGGTAATCAGCACGGCGGCGGCGAGCAAGCAAAGTCGATTGCGCGGATTCGAAACGGAACCAATAGCGCATGTATAGCAAGCGTTGCCGACAAATCCGACGATGAAGCTCAGCCAATACTGAAACAAGATGACGGTCGTGACAGGAGATACCGGAATTCCAATAGAGAAGATGTTTCTTCGGTACTCGATGAAGGCGACGGCGATGGGCACTATCGCCAGCGCTACAGCCAGATACCACTTCGAGTCATAAGTCTTATTGGCCAACATGGTCGCCAGCTTCTTAAGTCCAATGCCGTCCAGCCAACAAAGGAGCAGCACTGGTATGAGGATCAATGTCCCTATCGAGGCGATGACTGAGAACGTCAGGACAGGGTCAGCGCCTTTGGCAAAGTCCATCCGACCTTGATTTGGGGGAAATGCGACTAAAGTGGAGTAGTAGCTGATAAGCGTTGGAATCGTGAAGAACACGATGAGCGTGATCGCTTGGCGCAGTTCCGTCCGATCTCGCTGGAGCTTAGAATCTGCGTCCGGGCTCATGATGCCATGTTATCACGCGAGCTCCCAGGCAGGTACGCTTTTGGGGATGTCCGAAACTCTGCTGCGAACGCCGTTGTTCCATGCGCATGTCGCGCTCAATGCCCGAATGGTTCCCTTTGCCGGCTACGAAATGCCGGTCCAATACTCCAGCATCATCGCCGAATCGAAGGCGGTGCGCGAGGGAGCCGGGATGTTCGACGTTTCGCACATGGCGCGCCTGCGATTCAAGGGCGAGCGGGTTCTGGAGTTCCTGGAGTGGATCACCTCGAACGACGTTTCGAAGCTGGAGGACGGTCAAGGACATTATTCACTGTTGCCAAACGCCGATGGCGGATGTGTGGACGACATCATCGTCTACCGACTCTCGGAGCATGAATACGCGATGGTGGTGAACGCCAGCAACCACGAGAAGGATGTGGCTTGGATTCGCTCGCAGAATAAGTTTGGTGTCGAGATTTCGGACGAAACGGACGACACGGCGATGATCGCCGTTCAGGGACCGTCGGCACGTTCGATTGTGGCCAAACTTTCCGATCAACCGGAAGCAATTTCCTCGGTCGGACTGTTTGGCGTGGTGAACTGTTCGGTGGCTGGAGTTCCCTGCTTCGCCCCTTGCTCGGGCTACACTGGCGAAGATGGGTTCGAACTCATTTGCGCCGCTTCGGATGCGGTGAAGCTGTGGGATGCCCTGCTCGCGGCCGGAGTCGCGTCGTGCGGACTCGGTTCGCGAGACACCCTTCGGGTCGAGGCGGGACTTCCCCTGTACGGCCACGAGTTGGGCGACGATCTATCTCCCATCGCGGCGGGTCTGGGTTGGGTCGTCAGTAAGACGAAGTCATTCGTCGGTTCGGACATTATTAACGCCGCCCGAACCAACGGCACACCAACGAAGCTGCAGGGTATTCAGCTCACGACGAAGCGGCTCATCGCTCCCGGCATGAAGGTTTATGTTGGCAACGAAGAAGTTGGCGAAGTGTGCAGCGGCGTGGTTTCGCCGTTGCTGGATACGGGTATCGCCTTTGCCTTCCTTCGCTCGGATATCAAGATTGGCGCGGACTGCGAGATCGATGTTCGTGGCAAGCGCGAGCCCGGCAAGGTTGTGAGCAAGCGATTCTTTAAGAGAGCGTAAAGGGAAATCCAGATGTGGCACTGGTAACGACGTCTGCTCCGAAGAAGCTGGGAGTTACCAGTGTTTTCAGTATCCCCAAACCTCATAAATCGAGTGGCATTGGACCGGACTATGCCCGCCGGTCACCAACCATTTTGCGGAGGACCAAGGGTAGTCCAGGGGGTCCTCTGTGAGAGACTTCCTAACCGGATTTTGGACAATGTATTCAATGATTTCTCGGCGAGCAAGTTGGTTGAAAACATTGCTGTCGTACCCTCCTCCAGGCTCCCATAGATTCGTGGAAATTAGTCCTCGGTTCTTAGCCCGGCGGGAAGGCCCCTGCTTGATAGACTTAAGGATCCATTCCATTTCATAAACCTCGCGCATTGGATGGATGAGCAGGTGCGCATGGTCAGGCATGAACACATAAGCGAGAACGGCGAAGTCATGGGTAATGCTCGCTTTGTTGATACTACTGGCCAACCATTCGCAAATCCTATCCTGTTCAAGATAAGGATGCATATGGCGAGTGGAGAAAGTCAAGAAATGGGAGTGGCCAAATTCATTCCAAGATTGGCGAGTTTTGAACTTAATCCAGCGATCGCTCATATTTTGGAGAGCATAGCATCAAACACTGGTAACTCCCAGCTTCGCAGTCGTCGTTACCAGTGCCACGTCTAGTTCCCCAGATTCGCAGTCGTCGTTACCAGTGCCACGTCTAGTTCCCGCTTCAAGGGCCATTGCCCTCGACCTTGCCCTTGCAATTACGATTTCTTATTCTCGCCGTGGATGTCCTGAAATCGGTTCCGATACGCATCGTCGCGCTTCTTGAATCGGAAGAAGAAGTAGCATCCGCCCCACATCGCCGCGAGAAATAGAATCGTGAGGACGATGACGAAGCTCTGCATGAATTGAAAATCGACCTTTTCGTTGAGCATGACAACCCTAGTTTGACATTCAGCCGCCGTAGCCTGGACAAAAAGGCGAGAATTCTAGGACGGATATTTGCGAATCCAGGCGAGCCCGCATACCGTAGAATGGTAAAGATTTATGACGACCCTGGCGGCCCTGCTCTGCTTTGCACTCACCCACGACGAGTTCGTTGAGGTTCGTCAATCGTCACAGCCGCTCGACGTTGCCAAGCGCTCACCGCTCAAATTTCCACCGCAAAACAAGCCATACGAGTTCGAATGGCTGACCGAGGGTTACGCCCACGCCTGGAAATCATCAGCCGATCCTCAGTTGAGATTTCGAGTCTTCTCGCAGGATCGGAAGGTTCACGACGAGCTTGCACCCTCGACCACGCAATTCCTACTCAAACTCTGGACTTACAACTTCAACGATCTAAAGGTAGACCACAAGCCAGACTACAACCGTAGCTGCGTCGACGTGTACCTTTGCTTTGCCGGTGAAGCTGGCGGCGAGCAACTGTTCGACTCGGACCCACAGGCCAAAGGCATTTCGAACAAGGTCAATACAATCTACATTTACGACCTTCCCAGCTTCAAAGAACCGCTCGAGAAGGTGCGAGAAATCTGTCACGAGTACGGCCACGCCTCCCTGCCCGCCGTGGGTGGTTACGACAAGCCCGAGTACTGGGCGAACGGCTACTTGGGTGAGAAAGTCTTTATGACTTGGCTGTCCAAACAGTCGGACCTATCGACCGACAGCCTGCTGGGATGCGACCCGGCAACGCTCAAAAGCTACGTGAAAAAGGTATGCGATCCACTCATTTCGAAGGGCGCGCAAAACTTACCAAACGCAACCTGGATAGGTGGCAAAACACCGGAGTCAATGAACCATTACATCGGTCTTATGCTTTGGATGCAGCAGATACTGCCCGGACACATCTTCGCGCAGTCCATGAAAATCATGCGGACATTCAACCCCAAAGATGCGCCAGAATCGCTCGTCGAGGCATGCGATGGGATTGAAACTCTCCGCTTCACGGTGCCCGACTACCTCGTAGGCAAAAAGATTTGGCTGCCATTCGGAAAGCGGCGGATTATCGGTGCGCCGATTATTGGAAAGAGCGGTAATTGGGTTGCAATTACCGCTCCGAAATCACCGATCTCGGTGAATTAAAGCATCGACTGAGCGATCTTGTCCCACTCGTTGAGCGAGAGATCGCCTCGGAAGCCAGTTTGGACGGCCTTGATCTTGCCCGTCTTGTCAACAAAGAGGAAGCAAGGAATGCCGGTGGGCATGTTCAGCGACGCGTAGAATTTGTCGTTGTTCTTGGTGAAGGTGTAGGTGTACTTGTGCTCCTTCGGATACTTCAACGCCATCGGCATGCTTTTCGGGTTCTCGCCCATGTTCGCACCAATCACGACCAAGCCCTTCTTGGAATACTTGTCGTAGATCTTCTGCAGGCCAGGCGACGCCGCCTTGCATGGGCTGCACCACGTAGCCCAAAAGTCGATGATGTAAGGTTTGCCCATTAAGGACGCCTTCGAAATCTTCTTGCCGTCGAAGGTGGTCATCGTAAAGTTCGGAACCGGTTTGCCTTCGAACTTCTTCAGTTCGGCACTCTGGCCGTAGGCGTACGCGCCGTAAATCAAGCCAACTGGGAGTATCCAGCGAAGGAATCTCATACAACTCATTATGATCCAAACCGTCAGTTAGTTCCCGGGCCATAATGATGTGGTGAAAACCAAGACGATCGGCCTGCTGATGGCGCTGCTCGCATGCGTTCCCATCTTGGCGTTTCACGCCCGCGACCATCATCTGCTTCTCGATACGGACACCGCGTTCCTGATTTCGAAGCTCAATGAATATCGTAATCCCTTGCGATGGTTCAGCCACGACTGGCCCCTCGAAAATCATTTCTACCGCCCGGTCTCAACGCTTTTCTTTGAGTACGACAATCATTTTCATCCGGGTAATAACTCCGCATTTGGGTTCACCAATGCGGCGATCATGGCATTGGCTACGATGGCGCTGTATTGGTTTCTGTGCGAGGTTCGCCGCTCGATTCCCTTTGCCGTGGCGGGTACATGGCTGTTTGCGATTTGGACCTCGGGCGCTTGGTTCCTGGGTTCGGTACTGGATTTCGTGGTCCCGTGGGTGCCGTGGATCTTCTTCATCCTCATCGTGGGCCGAATCATTGCGAATCGCAAGTTCAATCTGAATTCATTAATGATCGGCGCGGGCGGATTCTTTGTTTGGAATGCCTTCGATAACACCGCCGCGAGTCTGCGCGAGCATACGTACAACTGGCTGCCAGGTCGAACCGCGACTTCGATGACGATCTTCGTTCTGCTTGCACTCGCCGCATATGTTCGGTTTGAAAGACTTGGCGCGGCGAATCGGGCATTGCCCGAGCCGTCGCCCCTCGATCCTCCCGCCACTCGTTCGTCAACTCAAGACGAAGAACCTCGCGGAGCTTGGGGTTGGTACTTGCTCTCGCTGGTCTGCACCGCGCTTGCCTTGGCTTCCTACGAACAGGCGGTGATGGTTCCGGCTCTGATCTTTATCCTTGGCGTCTGGCTGCGGACCTGCGGCAAGCAAACCCGGTTCTCACTTCAAATCTTCTTCTGGGCAGTTTTGGTGGCGTACCTCGTCTACCGCGTGCAGATCATTCCGGTGAAGCCAAGCGGGTACCAGAAGCAGCAATTCCGGGACGGCCCTGGGCTATGGATCGATATTTTTAACTACATCTTCCCTGGCTTATTTGGCCTTTGGGCGGCGGTGAACTCCTTCTCGTCTGGCGTCATGATCCTCTTAACCGACTCGGTTTGGGGTCCGGTGGGGGCGTTTGTGTGCAATATCGGTGCGTGGTACTCGGTTCGAAAGCGGTGGCTTCGACCCGCGATTGCCCTCGCCCTCGCCCTGTTCTCGTACTTGCCGATGGCGTTCTTGAAGCAGTTTGGGCATTACCACTACCTCCCAGCGGCGATGATGTCGCTATTCGTGCTGACCTTGCTGGAAGTGTATTGGCCGATGCTGATGGGCGCGATTGGTCCAACGGCGCTACAGGCTCCGGCGCGAGCGGAACGGGCGCCAGGATCGCTGCCGCGGGTGTAGTGGCTCGGCATTCGGCTTTCTGCTTTCGGTAAGGCTTTCGGTAAGGCTTAATCATCCCTTCCGTCGTGCCATCAAGCGTGGTCGATCGCTATGGAATGATCGGCACGCCACCTTCCCAATCTTTGGGAAGGAGCTTAGGCTTACCTCCGCCTCGACGCAAGTCACATCCGCTAATGTCGATCTCAATTAGAGCAGCTAGTTTCTATTGGAACCTCAAGATTGAGTCAAGCTCTCGCGTGGGGAACTTGTTGTCTTCGACGCCGGCAAAGCTCCTTCCCAAAGATTGGGAAGGTGGCTCGCGAGGCACTCCTTAGTTTGGTTTTCGTGTGACTCGCGAGACGGAAGGGATGATCAGGCTCTTTCCAATTCCGAGACTTCCGCTTTCTCTCTTAACCGGCTTACAATGTGGCATTAATGGAACCGGAGCGAGAGCCGCGAAAATTGCCGAGATCGTCGGCAACGCACACATCGCGCGCTCGACGCAAACGGCAGGAAATGCTTCTTCCTGAGCTTCTAATTTGGACTCGACTTCGACCTAAATTCAACGGCGATTTTCGGTTGCGTCGGCAAGCAACTCTGTTAGGAAGGATCACGGTCGACTTTTATTTCTCGAGGAAGAAACGGAGGATCGTATTCGAGATCGATGGTCAGGTTCACCAGTTACATCGGACAAGGGACGCTGCGAGAGATGCCGCCCTCCAAGAAGCTGGAATCCAAGTCGTCAGAATCTTGGCTCAACGAGTCCTAAAGGATCCAGACGGAGTTGCAAATCTCATTCGCGAGATTTGCATTGGTGAGATCGAAGTGCAAGATTTGGACTGAACGCCCTCCAGGTCGGCTCAATCGAGCTCCTTCCCAAAGATTGGGAAGGTGTCTCGCGAGTTACTCCTTAGTTTGGTTTTCGTGTGACTCGCGAGACGGAAGGGATGATCAGAAATCGCATCAGCACAACAAAAATTCTAGGTTCTCGTCAGCTCTATCGAAGAAGATTACCAAAGGGGCGGATTGAATGCGAGAATTATCCCTTCCGTCGTGCCGATCAAGCGTAAACGGTAGGTTTTGGAATGATCGGCACACGCCACCTTCCCAATCTTTGGGAAGGAGCCGGGTATTACGTTGCCCGGGTGAATACACAAGGAATTTGAAAGCCCACTTTCGTATGAAATCAATCCATCAATTTGATTGATAAGCTCAAAATCTTTGCGTATCGACCAGCCAAGCTCCTTCCCAAAGATTGGGAAGGTGGCTCGCGAGGCACTCCTTAGTTTGGGTTTCGTGTGGCTCGCGAGACGGAAGGGATGATCAAGCACGCGATCAAAACCGAACTCTTTAGCTTCTCTATATTGCTCAAAGGATGATCGTCATTCAAGCTTGACAACAGAAATCATCCCTTCCGTCATGCCGATCATGCGTAATTTAAGTTCTGGAATGATCGGCCTGACACCTTCCCAATCATTGGGAGGAGATAAGGCTAACCCCTGTCTAGAATCTCGACTACCGCAAAACAGCGCCGAGGGCTTCGAGTTCTTTCACGATCTGATCCCGAACCGCGTTCGCTTCTTCGTCTGTAAAATTTCCGTGCTTGCGGAACTGCAGGCCTATGCCAAGTGAGTGCTTTCCTTCCGGGATGTTGGCCCCTTCGAAGACGTCGAACAGCCACTGCTTTTCGAGCACGTCGCCTGCACCTTTCGCAATGGCGCCTTCGACTTGGGCGTATGGCGTCGCCTTGTCGAGAAGAATTGCGATGTCGCGTCGAACCGCCGGATGGCGGCTGATGTCCCGAATTTTGAGCGTCGGCGAGACGTTCTCCATCAGGAATTCCCAGTTGAGTTCGCAGATGACGGTGTCAGGTTCGAGGCCCGAAGCTTTGGCGGCGTCGGGATGGATTTGCCCGATCAGTCCGTGGTACTCGCCATACGCCATCACCATCGCGGTTCGGGTTGGGTGATATCGATTGTCGGTCCCGGTCCATGACTCAAAAGAGACATCGTCCGCGACGCCGAGGTATTCGAACATCGCTTCCAGACTCGCTTTCAGCGAATAGAAATCAGCCTGCGGAAGCTTGTCGCCTTTCCGATTCTCGGGTGCTAGTGCACCCTGCGATAGTAGCGAGAGATAGAGCTGTTCGACGTAGCTCCCGTCCTTCGATTTCCCGAAGACCTTGCCCATCTCGAAGAGGTGGACGTCCTTACCGCCATTTCTTCGAGCCGCCTCTGCCAGGCATGGCAATAACGAGTTGCGGAGTACGCAATGCTCGGGCGAGGCAGGGTTGCGGGGTGCGACCCGGTCCCAGCTCGCATCGAGGGGGTGGAAGTCGCGAAGGGAGTGCGAGATGATCTGGCTCATTCCCGTTCTCAACAGAGCTTCTCGCGCTTTGTCCTTTACCAGTTCCTTGCCCTGCGGACCGCCGAGTGGAGTCGATCCCGCCGGATACGCTTCCGGAATCAGTTCGTAGCCATGCACGCGCCCGAGTTCCTCGACGAGGTCCTCTTCGCGAACGATATCCGGCCTCCAGCTTGGCGGAACCACCATCAGATAGTCGCCATGAGCGGTCACGTCCATACCGAGTCGCTGCAGATAGGTCGCGGCTTGGAGCGGAGCAATGCTCATGCCGAGCAGCATCGAAGCTCGGTCGATGCGAAGTTTGACCGGCGCGAAATTTTGCCGACCCGGATATTGGTCCACGATATTGGAAACTTGGATTCCTGGCTGAGATTCTAAGAGTAATTCGGTGAATCGCCGGGTCCCTGCGATTGCACCTTCAGGGTCGACGCTACGTTCGAATCGGTAGCTGGCTTCGGTGGCGAGACCAAGTTGCTTGCGCGTTTTTCGTACCACTGTGTTGACGAAGTTCGCCGACTCAAGCAGAAGGTTGGTGGTGCCGTCGGTGACTTCTGTATCGAGTCCACCCATGACGCCCGGCACGCCGACCGGCTTCTCGCCATCGCAGATCATCATCTGCCCGCTCAACTCATGCTCGATGCCGTTGAGGGTCGTCAGTTTCTCGCCCGGCTTGGCGTCGCGCACTACGATTCGTCCACCCGTCAGAAGGTCGCGGTCGAAAGCGTGGAGCGGCTGGCCAAGTTCAAGCGTGATGTAATTCGTGAGATCGACGAGCAGACTAATCGGCCGAATGCCGCTGACACGTAATCTCTTCTGCATGATGGCGGGGGCTTCGGATTTGGAATTGACTCCCGAAAAAGCGCGTACGACCATGCGTCGGCACGATTCGGTTTCGATTCTCGCCGCGTCGTCGCCGAGTCCGAGCGCTTCGGGAACGCTGACGTCCTGGAATCTTGCGGCGGCGCGGTTGTAAAGCTTGGTTGGGTTCGAAGCCTGGTCCTTCGCCAGTACCTCGCGAGCGAGGCCGAACACGCTGAGGCCGTCGCCGCGGTTGGACATCACCTTGATGTCCAGCACATACTCCCCTTCGACTTCCTCGATGCCTTCCAGCTCAAAGCCGGCCATCGTGAGGAGGTCACCGATCTGGTGAGCCGTCAGCGACGTCTCGACAAAGTCCTGTAGCATCGAATATGGGAATTTCATGCGAGCGGATAGTTTACTTGAACCGGACGAAGAGACTCCCCTACGCCCCGCATGTCGGGGAGAGGAGGCAGGGGGTGAGGGGCAACGATGCCAACGAACATGAACAATTCCTGACTTGGCTGAGCCCTGCATCCATGACTTCCGACAATGTAGTC
>CAMFIS010000044.1 GCA_945952345.1 uncultured Fimbriimonas sp. | reverse complement strand
GGTCGCCAACGTAAGCCACGAGCTCCGATCACCGATGAGCGTCATTCGTGCGTACGCCGAGACCATGATCGACGACGACGATGAGGACCTTCGAAAGAAGTATCTCCCCAGAATCATCAGCGAAGTCGACCGCCTCACCAGCATCACGCACGACCTATTAGTCTTGAGCACCGCCGAATCCAGCCCGGTGCGCAAGGGTCCGTGCGAGCTTGGCGCCATCATTCGATATACGCTGAATCTCTTGACGCCGAAGGCGGACGAGAAGGGCCTCAAGATTAGCTACGAAGGCCCGGAGGATCTCGACATCGAGGCCAATGCGCAGCAGATCACGCAAGTCGTCGTGAACCTGGTCGAAAACGCGATCAAGTACACCAACGAGGGCGGCGTTGACCTTCGGCTGGAGGATCAAGGCGAATATGTTCGATTCGACGTTACCGATACGGGAATCGGAATTCCCGAGGAACACCTTCCCCGCCTCTTTGAGCGTTTCTACCGAGTCGACAAAGCGCGCAGCCGAGCCAGCGGCGGTACGGGCCTGGGTCTCAGCATCGTCAAGCACATTGTGGAGGCGCATGGCGGCTCGATCCATGTGGACAGCACGCTGAACCGAGGCACCAGTTTCAGCGTGGTTTTGCCAAAAGGCGACTCTACTTCGCTATCGGTTGGATAACCGGATCGCTCGCGATACCCGTATTGCTAAATGTCACCGCTGCGATCGGCCCCTTGGCCAGGTCGACATAATTCAATCTCGTCCCGGATGAATAGCGAGTCCACGAGCCCCACACAATATTGTCCGGATCGTCACCTTTCGTCGGGTCTTTGAGGACGCCGCGACAGATCGCCATGAATTGTTCGGGGTTAGGTACTTCGAAACTGACACCATCTTTTTCGACCACCAGTGGCATTCGCGGTTTGCGATTTCCGAGCCAAGGCGTCTCGGGAACAAATGCGTCTGCCTTGTAAGGCCCTTTCTTCAGCGCCGACGCGATGTTATTGAAGTTTCCTGCGAGACATTTAAAGCTAAAGTGGACATTGCCAGAATCCGATTCCAGCTTCCGCGAGATGCTGATCTGATCCAGAATCTCGGAAGCCTTCCAATTCCCTTCTTTGGCATCCGTACGCCCCGTGTACAGCCCCGCCCAGAGGTGCCGATTCTGGGTGTTCTCACCCATCCAATACTTCAAGAGTTCGGGATAGGGCTGCGGCGACCCTATGGCCCAGTAAAGCTGCGGCGAATAATAGTCGCACCACCCCTCATTGAGCCACTTTTGGGCATCGGCGTAGAGCTCGGAATACTGATCAAGCCCCGCCTTCACCGTCTTCGGATGCCCAGGTCGAGCGATACCAAATGGGCTGATGCCCACCTTCACCGACTTCCGGATTCGCTTCACGCCTTTGTACAACTGCTCGATGAAATCATCCACATTCTTTCGTCGCCAGTCGTCCCGCCCGAGCTTGCCGCCTTTCTGCTGGTAGGACAGCCAACTCGGCCCATCGGGAAAGTCCACCTTATTCCCGCTCCCGTCTTTTACTGGGTACGGATAGAAGTAATCGTCGATGTGCACGCCGTCGATGTCGTATCGTTTGACGACGTCGAACATCACTTCTAGTGACCGCTTTTGCACGGCTTTCTCGCCCGGGTCCATCCAAAGGTAGCGATCATAGGTCTTGACGATTCCCGGATTGGTGTTGGCCAAATGGTTTGGAGCAAGCGGACCGTGTTGGGCCGGGTGCTTCGCTCGATACGGGTTGAACCAGCAGTGCAGTTCGATGCCGCGTTCATGGCAAGCTTTAACGGCAAAATCCAAGGGATCCCAGTTTGGACTTGGCGCTCGGCCCTGTTGCCCTGTGAGATACTCGGACCATGGTTCGATCTTCGAACTGTAGAGAGCATCGGCGGATGGACGGACCTGAAAGACCAACGCATTGAGATTCAAATCCTTTGCCGTCTCAATGATTTTCAGCAATTCGGCCTGTTGCTGTTCGGTGGAAAGATCTCGCTTCGAGGGCCAATCGATGTTATCGACCGTCGCCACCCATGCACCACGGAACTCGCGGGGGATTTTGGGGAGCGATTCAACGAGTCTTTGATGAGTGAGTGCCATCATGGCGACCAACAAAGCCATTATGTCCATTGTACGGTAAATTCATAGCCGTGAGTTCTTCCGATGAAATTCAAATTGGCCAGATCGAGGCGAAGTTAACCTGGCTCATGACCCCGGTTGGACTCCTGATCGACGAGGCAAACCTGACCGGAGGACCGGTCACGATCAACATCGACGAGTTGGAAGACAGCAAAGGCGAGTTGGAGTTCGAAGCAATCATCCGGAACAAGTCCGTCGCCGTGTTCCTCGAGAAGCTTCAGCCCGGCGGACTGCATACCTTTCAGGTCAATATTCAGCCCGACGGCGTGCACGTCGATGCCGTGAAAACGGTTTTGGTTCCCATTCCCGCGACCGCTCACGCGATCCTCAAACTCGATTCGTCGGAGTCGATCTCGGTGGAACTCCTCTCTGCAGAGGCCCTTGGTGCGGGTCTGAAGAATATGGTGGCCAATCAGTTGGAGCAATTGAATCCGATCGTGAAATCGGACATGTTTCCAATTCCTGTCCGGTTCGAAACCATCACCCATGAAGAAGGTTTGGTGCGCGTGAGGGGCAAAGGCAAACTTTCTTCGAACTAATCACGGCCAGAATATCGTCTCTCATTGCGTGAAGAGAACTCTTGTTTCAGTTTTAGTTGGGGGCCTATTTATGTCGGCCGCATTCGGTCAAGTCGATCCGTTGGGATCGTCGAATCCTGCGAAGTATAAACTCGCCGACCTGCCGAGCGAATTGGTGGCGGTTGAACTGGCCACCGGCAAAGATAGCTTTCAAAGCCTCATGATGATGAGCATGTCGTCGATGGACATCCGCGGCACGGGCGAAACCGTCCCGAAAATATCGTCCGAAGTGATGTTCGAGATGATGAACATGGTCTGGATGAGCAAAGATCAGGCCCTCGGAAATAGCGAATTCATGGTCGGCTACAAATTGGACTTGCCCATGGCCAAGGTGCGCACGGCGGGCAAAGACGACCTTGTCTTTCGAATCACCTACATTCGCCGGTCAACGATTATCTCCATCACTCCCCGAGAGGATTACTCTCCTTCAGCGTTGCGTGAATTAGCGAAAGGTCCCACCGCGCCCGTCGGCACGGTGCCCCAACGCACAGCGACTCTTTCGAACATCAAGCAAATCAGCACGGCCATGGTGATTTACCTTGCCGATTCCGACGATATTTTCCCGTATGTCCAGGGTACGCCCCAGCTCTTCAAGCTCCTCATGCCTTACTGCAAGAACGAGGAAATCATGAAAACCTTGAATCCGGCTGGTGGCATGTTCCGGTTCAATATGTCCCTTGCCGGAGTGAACTCGACCGAGATTGCCGAGCCGGCAAACACCGTCATGTTTTATGAATCGGAGCCGTGGGCCGATGGATCACGATGCGTTTCGTTTGCCGACACGCATGCCAAGGTCGTCAATCCCGAAGAGTGGGCAAAGCTTCAGCCGAGCCTCAATCTCAAGTTGAAACGAGTCGGCAAGCCGATTCCGCCGCGCGTTGCTCGCTAAGAAGACATATAATCAGTTCCAATGAAAACTTCCCTCTTTTCGTGTTTCGGATTGTTCCTTGCGCTAGGCACATTGGCTGCCGCGCAAGGGACCAAGCAAAAGCCTCCTACGGCGGCTGAAGTGCAGCTTGCCCGCTACAAGGTCGCAACCATTTCGAACATCAAGCAAATCGACATCGGACTTATCATGTGGTCCTCCGATCACGACGATGTCTTCCCGTACATCACCAAATCGGCCCAGGTCAGCAAGCTCGTGTTGCCTTACACGAAGAACGAAAAGCTGTTCAAGACTTACAATCCCAACGGGGGCCAATTTGAGATGAATATGAGCCTCGCGGGGGTCAAAGCTACCGACATTAAGGATCCTGCCAATACAATTCTCCTTTACGACTCTAAGGCATGGCCCGGCAACATGCACTGCGTGGCGTACGCCGACGGTCATGGCAAATTCGTAACCGAAGAAGTCTGGAAAAAGATTGCGGGTTCGCTCAAATTGAAGCTCCCAAAGCACGGGAAACCGATCAAGAGCTGATCGAAAGGGCGAGGGTACACTAGGCCCTTCGCTGGGCGAGTGGCGAAATTGGTAGACGCACTGGATTTAGGTTCCAGCGGTTAACAGCTGTGAGAGTTCGAGTCTCTCCTCGCCCACCACTTTTCTTTGGGAGCTGTGGGCGTCTCGCCCACAATTGAGCTACACCACCACAGCTCCGAGCTAATTAGCCTCCGCCACCAATCTTCTTCGTTGCTGGCGCGATCGTGCGGACAAACGGGGCCATCGCGTCTCCGATCGCCAAGATCGCGGATCGCTGCTGATGAGGTGTCTTAGGTCCCCCGCTGAGGGTGGTGATTCCCATACTCAGCAGGAGCGCTCCAGCCGTTTCCAAGCCGGCTTCTTTTCGCGTGCTGTCCGCCGTCACGTTTTTGTTGTCAAGAATGATTTCTTCCTTGGCGACGTCGATGATCATCACATCGACCGTGCACTCTGCCTTTGTCTTGGGTCCGAGTCCGACCCATACGCTCTTCGTGTGCCACTTGGCACGTCCAGCACAAACGTATGGAACGTTCATGCGCTTGCCCAGTTTGAGCAAATCTTTCGCCTCTGGCATCGTCGGCAGAGTGTCTCGATCTTCGATAACTTCTTTCACTGCGGGCAGGTGCAATTCCTCTTCCCAAATGGTCTTGGTGCGAACGAGGGGGATGACCTCGAAGTTGGCTTTTTCAAAGATTGTTTGAACGGCTTCTTTCGCCGTTTTTACGGCCGAATCCGTTCCATCTTTGAGGGCCCACGGCAGCACCGCGACCTGCCTTACAGGCGCGGTACCTTCCGACTTTTGACCGGAGTCTTGAATTTTTTGTCCCTGCGCAAGCAAGGTCAAACCTAGGATGGCTGTAATCATATGAGTTCCCGACCGACCGGCTTCGAGTTATGGAGCTAGATTCCTGCCCTCTTCGAAGTCCGATCGAAATTACAGTGCCATTTTATAGGGTTCTGGCTCGCTCTCTATCATTTTCGAATCAATTCGAGAAAGAAAAGTCGCTACATATTGATCTCAGGCTCGACAAGCATCGCCAATTTGATCAGCGATTGCTGCCATCCGAGGTAGCACGACTCGGCTGGAATCATGTCCGGCACGCCTTCCTGTAAGATGTAGATTTCTGTTCCGCATGAGACAGTCTTGAATTCGACCGTCAATGTCATCGTTCCCGGCAGGTTCGGGTCATCGAATTCGTCCGTCCACTTGATCCGCTCGTTCGGCACCAGCTCCAGAACCTCGCCCCCAAACGAATGGCTATGACCAGTCGTGAAGTTTCGGAACGACATCTTGTATCGACCGCCAACCCGCATGTCGAACTCATGAATCGTGGCCGTAAAGCCGTTGGGCGGCAGCCATTGCGCCTTCGCATCCGGTTCGGTGAAGGCTCGGAAAACTCTCTCGGGCTTGGCCGCGAGGACTCGGTGAAGTTTAATCGTTTGTGGCATTTCTGAATTCCTAAACAGAAGAAGATCTGTGTACAACTTCGTCGAACGAGCAGTGAAGCAATCGACAAGCAAGTCGAAAATCCTCAGCTTTTATTCTTCGGGTCGAACCATTGGGAGATGAATTTATCCGCCCGCTCAGCCTCGAGACGAGTGATGTCGATGCAAATCGTCCGGCCATGCGGTTCCTTCATCATGTAACCAAGGGTGGCCATGGTGTTCTGCAAGTTCTCGGGAGTTTGGTCGTCGATGACTTGCCGTACTGCAACCAACTTGTCGGCATTCGCGCCAAACGGCGCACCCGGCCCCGATTGATCGAACGTGAAAGGATCATCCCGATTCACGGGCATGAGCGGGATGAACTTCGGAACCACTTTGTTGGTCGCAAACGCCATGAGGTCGCCCATGATCGGAACGGGAATCTTATCGAGAATGGCTTTCTTGAAGCTTGCCAGGCCGCTTTTCATTTCGGTCATCCGGAATTCTTGCCACTTCGTCACAAAGGGTGCAATGATGAACTCGTCCCCCTCGGTGGAACCATAAGTTCGCGGGTATCCCATCAACTCCATATCGGGAAAGAAGAATGGGCTTACGTTGACGCTGGACATCAGTCCGGGCGGAACCAGATCGATCGGGTCGACACCGTTCGCGCGAAGGAAAGACGATCGCATGGACAGGGAGTATCCAAATTGGCGGGCGACAAGGTCCACCGGGCTGTTGCCAATCGAGTATCCTTCGCCGACTTTTGGTTCGTAACCCGCAGATTGCTGATCACAAAGGACCACCCCCGACAAACCCGGAGTTCGTGTCATCGAGGCCATCGTGGTCCAGCTGTCCGGCCGTCGATTGGGAGAGATGGTCATCTCCGGCCAAAGCACACTCCTCATAAAATCGTAGGTGTGGCGTGGGTTTGATAGGCGAGGATTCTTGACGGCCCATTTCGCGAGGGCCGCGCCGCTATCCCCAAGAATGGTTTGGTCGACCTCTTCTTGGCCCGTCTGGTTCTGCCAAGGTCGAATGATCAGCCGGACGGCAACACCCTTCGCTTTTGCCGCGGTAAGTCCAGCATCGAGGACTTCTTGTGAGGTCGTGTCGATCCACACTTCCTTCATTCCCACTGAAGATGCTTGGTCGATTTGTTTCAGAACCTGATCTTTGTTCACGGCTCGAATCGCGATTCCGACGCTTGATCCCTCTGGGAGGACTCGTGGTGGAGGCATCTGAGGCGGTGTGTACTTCGGCCGCTTGGATTCGCCAAAGTACTCTAAGGTGCCAATGTTTCCACCGCCGGGTTCAAAGAGGTCTTCACCGGTCGGCAAAACAAAGTGGAAACTGACCTCGCTTTCGGCGACGATGCCGTTCGTCGTCACCGGCTGGGAAGAGTATTCGACGTTAAATCGATCGACGATATGTCGGATTCCATCGTCGATCAGATCGCTCGGGATGGGATCCCGTCGACCCGGGAAACTCTTGCTCAGATACTCCTGCATTCGGTCGCTCGGTTGATAGGGGTCTTGTGGACTGGTCTTCACCAACTTCGTCAGCGTGGTCAATCGAACCTTATCTAGCCACTCTCCCGACATCTCCTGTTGCTGCTGGCGAATATCCGCTTCCCACTGATCGAAGGTGGTTTTCCTGGTTCCAAGTCCCAGCAAATCCGAAGTTAAGACGTAGTCTGGACCGACTTTTCGGAATGTCCCGGTTACCATCTGCGCGATGCTCGCGAGCAAGTCTCCAGCTCGAACTTCGCCTTCTACCGTGAGCGGACGTCTGGCTACTCGGGGATCGGTAAATAGAGCTACTTTTCCGGTTTGGCCAAGAGAAGTTATGGCTTGGCCTAAGGGGATATTTCTAGGAAAGCTAACGGTGAAATCCCAAGTTTTGGCGTGAAAATCGAGGTTGGATGGCTTTTGGGTATTTGGGACAACCGAACGCACGGTGATTCCAAAAATCTCGTTCGGACCACGCTCCATGTCCGATAGCTCACGCCTCAGTCCGGGCAGGTCGCCAATTCCAACGTGGTCCATCGTGTTGGCCATACAGTAGCCACGTTGATTTTCGAGGGGAAGCTCGAAGGAAATCGTCTTCGTAAACTTGAGCCGGACACCCTTGCGGTGTTGGTCGGTCAGCCGGAAAGAATCCGTCACTTTCTGCCGCTTACCATCCGGTTCCAGTTGCTGAACCTCGAATTTCTTCGGAACGATCGACTGGAAGACCAATTGCTGTTGCTGATTGAGGTCCCCAAAACCGAGACCCTTCGATGTCGCCGTCTTAACCTGCGACTCGGAGAGCGTGGCGAGAAGGTAGATGACCTTGCTGCGAAGATCGAGACCCTCGTACAGGTCCGGCTTCTGGCTGAACGAGTCGTCGATCTTCACCATCGTCGTCGGGACAATGGCTCGCATCGAACCAATCGTCACCACCTTTCGATTAAACGCCGCCAATGAGGTGCCCTCCGCTTTCAGCCTCGGACCTTCGAGATAGGTGAAGGAAGACTTCCCAACCAGAAGCGTGCGGTTCTTGACCACATACTGATCGAGCGTGATCTTTTGTCCAAAGCAGCCAATCGCCGCGCCAGCGGCGACCCAACAACCCAAGAATCGATAATTCATTTCGCTACTATAGTAAATGTCCTATTTCCGGGAAATGTCACGACATCGCCCGGGCGAATCTTTCTTCCGCGCCGATTATCCGGTTCGTTGTTTACCAGCGGCATGTTCTCGGCGAGATACTCCTTGGCTTCTGCTCCCGAAGCGATGGTGTCGGTCAGCTTCAATAGCTGACCCATCGTGATGTACTCGCTCCAAATCTCAACCGTTTTCATGCTGAGAAGTATTCCCTATCCCATTCGTCCCTTCTGTCATGGACTATCGAATTTGGGCGCTCCTTTCCGCTATCTTTGCCGGCGTTACCGCAATCCTCGCCAAGAAGGGCGTCGACGGCGTTCCCGCCAACACCGCTCTGATGGTCCGAGTCGCTTTCGTTCTGGTCTTCTCGGTTGGACTTGCGGTTGCCACCAAACAGGCCACACTCGGAAATCTTAGCAAGACCAATTGGGCGTTTCTTGCGGCTTCCGCGGTGGCAACTTGGCTCTCGTGGCTCTGCTATTTTCGGGCCCTTCAATCCGGCGATGTAGCCCGGGTTGCCCCCATCGACAAGCTAAGTTTTGTAATCGCCATGATCCTGGGAATCGTGATCCTTAAGGAAAAAGTGGTCGCCAAACTCATTGCGGGTGGAGGCCTCATCGTGGCTGGCGTCCTCGTTCCCCTCCGCTAGCTATTTCGGTTCCGTGATCGAAACGGCTGTCTTACCGCCACCGGCATCCGTCACGATAACCGTAATGTCGTGGCCATTCTTCTTGCCCTTCAGGGGTCCGCCGTTGGCGGCATCGGCCCCAAGTCCCAAATCCTTCACATAGAAGTTAATAACATCCTGTCGAGGAGCCATAACTTCGAGATTCGCCCCTATGATTCCTGAATTCTCTCCGTTACTGATAACCTTCGCACCAGGATAGATCGCCACATCCGGCATGCCTGCGCTGCTACCTGTTTTGGCATCGCAACCCAATGCCGCTAAAACGAGGACGAAGATAACCAGTACAAATCTCACGGAGAAATTCTACACGATCACCTGATGCGATCGTAAGGTGAGAATCCATTGGTCCTTGTGACAATAGGTGTGAAGATTCTGATTGATTTCGGCGGCATCTCGACGGTCATCAAGCCGGAGCGCTGAAGCACTTTTTCGTCGCTCAGCATATCTCGCATTTCCTCCCAACTCATGAGGTTTCCGAGCCGATGGGCGAAGGTCTCAGTGACCTTCTTCGCGGTTGGATTCACCACGACGATTACGTTCTCGCGAAGTTTGCCGGTGGTCCTCGTAAATGCCAACAGCTTCTCCGTTTTTAGAGCCTGGAAGTCGCCGTATTTGAGCGACGGATGGCTTTTTCGGAACGCGATGAACTTCTTGATCCATTGTTGGGTTTCGTTCTTCGGGCCGACCAAATCCCATCGCATTGGGGCCCGGTTCTCTGGGTCGCCGCCCCCCTCCATTCCCAATTCTGATCCATAGTAGATCGTCGGCGAGCCCGGCAACGTAAACATCAGCGCCCACATGAGATTGCGATCCCTAGCATCGGGAAGCATGTTGGTCAGCCGCGGCGTGTCGTGGTTGTCGGCCACCATCCAGGACTTCAAGACATGGTCGATACCAGCATCTGCAACGTAGTCGTTCAGCATGGCTCCGGCTCGTCCGCCGTCGACTTTGCCGCCGAGCATTTCCATCGCGAGCGTTGGCGCAAACAGGTTGTACTGGCCATCCAAACTGGCTTGCCAGCCCGCGGGGTAACCCAGAATCTCTCCCACGACAAGGCTTCCCTTCTTGGCTTTATGGGCGGCTTTCGTGATTTCACTTAGCCATTTTGGGCCGATCTCGTAGGCGACATCGAGCCGCCAACCGTCCACTCCCAGGTTCAGATAATGCTGAACCACCGAATCACTGCCACCCCAAATGTATTTTTGCAGACCCTCGTCTTCCAGGTGCAGCACCGGCATGTTTGTTCCGCCCAGCCAACCCTTGTAGCCCGACGCATATTCCTTGCCGAGGAAGAACCACTTGCGATAGGAACTCTTGGGATTCGCCAGCGCATCCTGCAGGTACGGCGAACGCCGTCCCATATGGTTGAAAACTCCATCGAGGACGACCTTCATCCCCGACTTATGAGTGGATTTCACCAGGCGCTCAAAGTCTTGTTCGGTTCCAAACGCAGGGTCGATCTTCTTGTAGTCGATCGCGTCGTATTTATGGTTCGTGAAAGCCTCATGGATAGGGTTGAGATAGAGAATGTCTGCTCCCAGACTCTTGATGTAATCGAGCTTGCTCTCAACGCCCTTGAGGTCGCCTCCCCAAAAGTCCAGTTCGTGGGTCCAAACGCCGGCCTTAGCATCGAATTTGCCTGCCTTTGGCAGGTCGTCCCACTTCATGTAGCAGCGCGGGGAGGTGAAGTACTTGGCCTTTTGTTCGCGGTTGGTGGGAGCGACGAATCGGTCCACGAAGACCTGATAGATGATGGCGCCGTTGCGCCAGTCTTTGGCTCGGCTTTCGATGGAGGATGCGATGGCAGTCATGGCAACGACCGGAACGATCATTGAAATTGACGTTACCCAGTCGGATTTTGCCGAGTCGCCGTTTTTGCTGTGAATCTAGATTCTCGATAAGCGAGGTTGGCCCCTTTTGGAGTGCGCGAATTTATTCGCGCTTTCAACCGCGCAATTTATTGCGCGGTAATGCATCTGATGCAGCGAGATAAATCTCGCAGGACAAAGCGCCGATGAATCGACGCACTCCAAATGGGGATTACCAAAATCTAGTTCGCTTTCTTCTCCGCTCGAACGCTCTTGAAAACGACTTCCGTCCGATCTCCCTTCGCCTGGAAGGAGATGATGATGCTCGCCCCGCCCTTCGTCATTCCCATCGCGCTTCCTGCCACAGGACCGTTCTTGGAATCGAGACCTTGATCTTTGTAGAACGCACCGACTTTCTCGACTTTATCCGCCGTTAAGAACGTAATCTCATCTTTCAGTTCGCCGTTTCCACGATCGAGGACGTCGCCAGAGGCCTTCTCGCTACCTGGATACGCTTTGATTCCCGCCTTCTCGCTCGCTTCGGTCAGCGTTGTCGAGCCGATCTTCTTTGCCTCGGGAGATTTCATCGACACCGCACTGCTATCGGCCGCATTGGTGCCCGAGGACGAACTCGAATTGCTGCATCCAACGATTGACAAAACAAGGATTGCGACGGCTAGTTGGCGTGTCATTGGGTTAAAGCGTACTTCAAAAGCTATACTTCTCACATGGCCCTCGGCGTCGCGATGGAACGCGAAATTCGGCAGCAGCCCCAAATCCTTTCGGCCAATGCGCCTGCTTACTTCGATCAACTAAGCGCCTTCTTCCGTGAGCGGAGAGACTTCGACATGGTCCTCCTCGCCGCCCGAGGCTCCAGCGACAACGCCGCACTGTACGCCCGCTACCTCATCGAGATCCACCTGGGCATTCCGGTTTCGCTGGCCGCGCCCAGCGTCATCACTCGCTATCACAGCAACATGCGCTATCGAAACTGCCTCGCAATCGGAATCTCGCAAAGTGGCGCGGCACCCGACGTGGCCGAGGTGCTGAGCTATATGCAGGAGCAGGGGCATACCACGCTTGCGATCACCAATACTCCAGATTCGCGCTTGACGACGGTTGCCACCGAAACATTGCTTTTGAATAGCGAGAAAGAGGAATCCGTAGCCGCGACTAAGACTTATACTTCCACGCTCCTCGCGTTGTACCAACTGGTTCGCGCCATGGGTGGATCGCTGATCGAGCCAGTGCTTCCCGACGAGGCTTGGGTCGATGCTTCCTCGGAGACCGCGGCCGAGTTCTCCGGACCGATCAACCGTTCGAATCCTGTGTTTTCACTCGCCCGGGGCTACGGCTTCTGCACCGCGCTCGAGACGGCACTAAAGCTGATGGAATGCGCCCTGGTTCCTTGCAAGGCGTACAGCGCCGCCGACTTCGAGCATGGCCCGAAAGCCCTGGCCGGACATGGCAGCGCGGCAATCTCCTACTTCGGTTCCCTGCCCGGTCTCCGCGATCAGGGTTGCGAAATCTTGGAAGTCGAGCATCCGTTGGACACGACGCCCGAACTCGAACCCCTCTTCCCGATCTGGGACATCATCGTGGGCCAATGGCTGGCGCTGCACGTTGCGCGGTCACGGGGACTGGATCCCGATAAGGCCAGGCATTTGAGTAAGGTTACGAAGACCTTGTGAGCGTTTAGCGTTTAGCGTTTAGCGTTTAGCGTTTAGCGTTTAGCGGTTAGCGGTTAGCGGTTAGCGGTTAGCGATGAAGTTACTTTGAATCCTCGATTCGTCGCTTCAAAGTCGAAATCAGAGCCGAGAGCATTTTCGCAATTTCCTGCGTTTTGGTGTTCCAGGGCTCAACGTCGTCTATGTAGCCTAAATCACACGCAATTCCGAGAAGAGTTTCCAATTCTTGAACCGAGCCGTAAGCAATATGAAGAAAGCGAATGAACTCTTGGTCAGAACTTCGGCCATGACCCTCCGCGATATTCGCTGGGATGGAAACTGCAGCTCTTTGAATCTGCGATGCGAGTCCGAATTTTTCAAAGTCTGGAAATGGACGAGTCAAGATATAGATTTCTGGGCAGAGAATCCTGCCCTTTTGCCAAACCACAAGGTCACGGTAGTCGGACTTTCTCATCACACGACCATACCTGTAAAGCGGAATGGGAGCTTCCTCCGGCTCCCATTCCCTCTCAACGCTAATCGCTGAACGCTAAACGCTAAATTTATTCCTCGCCTTTCTTACCGCGAGTCTTCTTGACCGTCGTGCCTTGTTCGACGCCGACTGCGCCTTCGGTGAAGTTAGCCTTAATCTTGATTCGTCGGCTCAGTTCACCTGCAGAAATCGTGTTCCAGTTCGCGCGATCGAGGGCCCACTGCCAGCCGATGTCCTGAGTGCCATAAAGGAACTCGACGCCGCCTTGCAGCACGTCGGAGAGCATGGTCTTCAGGTCTTCGCGGTTGGCGAGAATGGCTTCACCTGCGCCGATATTCGGAGCGAGGCCGATGTTGACCATGACCGGCTCCTCTTCGGGAGCAGCCGCCTGGGCTGCCTTGGAAAGCTTCTTGGGGGCGTTCTCTTCGATCGCCTCGTTGACGGAATGGAGATGGGCCGACATGGACTCCATCAACTTCTGGTTATCGTCTGGCCAAACAAAATACTCACCTTCGTATACGGCCTTGGCGTGGCGACCGGTCAGGCTCAGGGCCGAGGCGACCAATGCAGCGTCAGCGGCCAAAACCTTGGGGTACGCCTTGCGCATCTGATCGACGGCAGATTCAAGCTTGGTGAGATTACATGTAATCAAACTGGGAAAACTCCTATCGGCGCAAAGGGAATCTGCGCCATAATTCCGCATAGTTTACCTGGTACGGTATTAAGGATTCTTATGAAAACACTGACATTTGGACTGGTTGCGGCGGGGCTAGCCATCCTTCTCACCGGTTGTACGGGCGGCGGAGCCAGCAACGAAAGCACAAGTTCCACTCCCACCACGGCTTCCAACAACTCCGGAAGCACGCCTGCGACCTCCAATCTCAAAGTCGCGATGGTTTTTGACAGCGGTGGAATTGGCGATAAGTCGTTCAACGACTCGGCCAACGCAGGTCTGACCAAAGCCGAGAAAGAATTTGGATTTTCCGCCAAGCGGGTAGATACGAAGAGCGAAAAAGACTACGAGACGAATCTGTCGACCTTGGCCGAAAATGGTTACGATCTCGTGTTTGCCGTTGGAATCACGCAGATGAACGCAGTTGTGGCCGTCGCACCAAAGTATCCCAAGGTCAAATTTGCCATCGTCGACGCTCCGGTGAAAGCCGACAACGTCCGCGCGCTCCTCTTCTCGGAAGAAGAAGGAAGCTACTTGGCCGGATACGTGGCGGGTGCCACCACGAAGACCGGCAAGATTGGCTTTGTCGGCGGAAAGAAGATCGACCTCATTTTGAAATTTGAAGGTGGCTACAAGGCGGGCGCGCTGGCCGCGAATCCTAAGGTCGTCGTGCTTCCGGGCAAGTACACAGAAAGCTGGGATGACACCCAGGCCGGTAAAGAGAATGCCAAGGCCCTGTTCAACGACGGTGCCGATATCGTCTACCATGCGGCTGGCCGCTGCGGATTGGGCGTCATCACTGCGGCCAAGGAAATGAAGAAGTTCGCGATCGGCGTCGATAGCGACCAGGACGACGAAGCCAAGGGCAGCGTCCTGACTTCAATGATTAAGCACGTAGACGTTTCGGTCTACGAAACGATCAAGGACTTCAAGGATGGCAAGTTCACGGCTGGCGACAAAGTCTTCAATCTCAAGTCGAACGGCGTTGGCCTCAGCGATATGCGAAACACCAAGGATATCGTTGGCCAGAAGACCCTCGACGGCGTCGAGAAGGCCAAGCAAGACATCATCAGCGGCAAGATCGTCGTGCCGACGAAGCCGTGATTTAGCGATGATCTCTTAGCTTTGAGCGATTAGCTTCTAGCTATTAGCAAAGAGGGCTCTCGATATTCGAGAGCCCTCTTCATTTATCTCGACGCTAATCGCTCAACGCTACACGCTAAGAAGTGCTAATTCCCGCCATACAGCTTCTTGCCGGCTTCCACATATTTCGCCGCCTGAGGCTCATCCTTGTTCCACTCCGGCCGCGTTGCCGCATTCGCAACGTCCATGACGGTCGCCGCGGTCAGCTTCACGATCTTTTCCATGTTCGCGAAATCGCATTTGTCCACGCTGTCACCGACTTGGTGGTAGTCCGGAAATTCGAATGCCGTGCAGATGGTGTGAGCCGGAATTCCCGCCCGCGCAAAGAACAGGTTGTCACTCGCGCCGAAGTACATCGCGGAGTATCTTGGGTGACCGGTAACGGGCACACCCATCGAAGCGCCAACCTTCGCAAAAGTCTTTCCAATCGAACTGAAATTGAAGCCGGTGAGAGATCCTGCGCTTACCCTCGGTCCTTCCGTATCGTCCGTTCGGCCAATCTGCTCGATATTGATATTGGCGACGGTTTGGTTAAGGGGGAAGACTGGATGGCGGACATAGTAACCGGAACCGACAAGTCCCTTTTCCTCACCGTAAAATGTCATGAGCACGATCGTCCGTTTCTGGTCGGCTTTGGCCAGCGCCTTTCCAATTTCGATGACACCAGCCACGCCGCTGGCATCGTCGTCCGCGCCATTGAAGATCACGTCCTCGCCTGGCTTCGCCGCGCCGGTCTTGACACCGAGGTGATCGTAATGGGCCGAGACAATCACGTATTCGTTCGCAAGCTTCTCGTCCTTTCCAGGAATGATTCCAACGACGTTGCGGACGAGTTGCCCCGCTCCCTTGCCACGAGTCCACTCGACGATCTGATAGTAGGAGCCCTCGTTTCCTGGCAGAACTCCGTCCTTCTTGAATTCGCCAGCGATGTAGGCCGCAGCCTTGTCAAGTTCGGGAGACGGCGTCTGGCGCCCTTTCATTTCGTCGGAGGCCAAGAACGTCACGTACTCTTTCAGGTCCTGAGCCTGAATGGAATCCAGATACGACTGGCCAAGGGCCATCATCAAGCCGAGCGTTATCACTTGTCTACCTTAGCACCGTCGCGCACAATTGTGAGCGTCGTTTTTAAGGACCGAGACGATGTTTTGCCTGATTTGATGTTGGTGACCGTCGTTGCGCCATTCGTCTCCATCACCACTTTATCAAACTTGCCAAGGGCAATATTGAACTTGGCCTTTCCCGTCCCCTCCAGGTGAGTCACCAACTTGGATTTCGCGATCGACTCCTCAGAGGGATTTCCGTATGAATCCTCAAATCCATCTGAATCCTGGGTGACTTTGATATCTAACGACTGAACGGCATCGACAATGGCACCCGGAGTCACCGTATAGTGCATCTTCGCATGGTTGAATTCACGGTCAAACTCATAAGGCTTATTCGTGAGCAAGCCCTCTGTGTTCAGGACTAAAGGAACGTAGCTAATCTCGGGAAGCCGTTGGGAATCCAAACCGGGAAGTTTCACCGGCATGTCGATTGCGGGTGCACTGTTGGATTTGACCATACCGTTCAGGTCGATCGTGGCGGTTGCCTTTGGAAAGAACTGACCGATATTGTTCTTGTTTAAAGGCAATGCCACGCCAAAAGCTACGGCTTTCAGTTCAGTGATCTGGCTCTCCACCGCCGTCAAACGGGGATCCTTTTCGAGAACGCTTTTTGCGCTAACGGTCAAATCGACGTCGGCCTTCCCGATCTTGCCGCCGAACAACGGAATGTATCCGTCGAATTGAACCTTGACTTGAAACTTAGTTTCCGATCCTAAAGGATACGAGTAGCTGCGAACAGGATTTTGGTGGAAAAGGCTTAAGGCTAGAATTGAGGAGATCATGTCGCTTCCCTTCTATGCCTCAACGGCGTTTCGGGGAGGGTCAGTTCCATCTCCACCTTATTTGTAACCTTGATCAGTCGGTCGAGTAGGACTTTCACCGAGCCTGCAACGGGGAATGCCAAGATCATGCCGGGCAGGCCAAACAACGCGCCGCCACAGAAGATCACGAACATCGATACGATGGGATCGAGCCCCACGGCATTTCCAACGAACCTCGGATAAACGGCACTATCGAAGATGAAGTGGCAAATGACGTAGGTGAGCACCAAGACTCCCGCGTACGCCCACGAGGACGAGAAGTGGATGCCGAGCCATTGCACCTTGCCACTGAGTCCGGTAACGATGAAGAGCGTGGTTCCGCTGATCATTACATTGAGGTACGGGATGAGATAGAGGGCGCCGAACAGGCACCCCAGAAGCAAACCGTACGGCGCACCGAGGATCGATAGCAGGATCGCCATAAACGCCATGTATCCAAACACGGCGATGGCAACACCCCGGAGGTAGTTGCTAAAGACCTCGCCGATGTCGTCGGCCAAATCGACCGAGGAAGCCCGTAACTGCGGCGGGATAAAGTTGATGATCTTGCGCTTGAAAGTGTCCGTATTCGGAAGGATAAACCACACGAGCAGTGGTACGAAGATGAGAGTAAGCCCCTGCGAAAGGACTCCGGTCGCGACACCGAAGGAACTCTTAAGCGCGCCTTGAATCGTGTTCTTGATCGAATCGCGTTGCGGCTCGATGTACTGGGCGATGATTTCGCGCTTACTAGTTGGCAAGCTAAACCGCGTGAGCAAATCGGTATAGCTTCCCAGGAACGAATCTACGGGATCTTTAGCCTCAAGCGCACGGAATCGGTTTTCGGGATTGCCACGAATGAAGAAGTTGTCCAGTGGATTCGGCTTGGCGAGCGAAGTCACCAACTGCTCACCTCGATCCTTCAAACCACCGACCTGTTGGGTGATGACAGGAGTCAATCCAATAAGGATCGTGAGGAACGTTCCGAAGAAGAGGAGGATGGGAACGAAGCCAGAAAAGAAGACCGACCAACCTTTGCGCCTGAGCCAGCTAAAGACTGGATGCAGCAGGGCGCTGATGATGATCGCGACCACGAATGGTAAAAGGATTCCACGGACCAGGTACAAAAAACCAAGGGCTGCGATTGAAATCGCAACCCACAGGACCATTCTCCAGTCGGCGGATTTGGCCGTCACGAGGGGTTCTTAGACGCCGAGTTCTTCGGTGGATTGTGTAACGGCTCGTTTCGCTTTTTGCTCGGTGAGCCAGTCTTCCGTCTTCGACTTGAGTTCGTTGAACTTATCGTTCAAGTCGTCTCGCGTTTCCGTTCCAGCCTTCGGGGCAAACAGCAGACCGGCTGCCGCGCCAATAATGGCTCCAAGTCCCACACCAGCCAAGAGGTAGAGCATGCTATTGCTATCGTTATTGTTGTCACTCATCTATTACTCCTTATTGCACATTTTACGCCTGTGCTTAGGGTTGAGTTACGCTTTGTACCCCGATTACACAGAAATTAGGGCTGGAGCCGGCGGGATTTTTGTAAAAGGCTTGTTCTCATCCGAGATAATTCCCCCCGCGATGACCGTAGCGCCTCGATAAGCAACCGCCATTTGACCCGGCGTGACCGCCTTGACCGCCTTCTTGAAAACAATACGCGGCTCGGCCCCAGGATAGATCGTTGCCGGGAGCGGATCCATGTTGTATCGAATCTTCGCCCGAACTTCGGTCGGCTCAGTTACATCGGCCATCCAATACACGTCCTCAAGCCTTACTTCGGTCTGCTTCAGGTCATCCTCGGAACCCAGAATAACCGTCTGAGTCTTGGGCTGCAGGTCGATCACGTACATCGGCTTGCCATCCTTCGAAGCGACTTTTACGCCGCGCCGCTGTCCAATGGTGAAGTCGGCGACTCCGTGGTGCGATCCGATCTCTTTTCCATCGGTATCCAGTACCTTGCCCTCAGCGAACATCTCTGGCCGCTGCTTACGCAGGAATTCTTTGTAGCCACCCGCTTCGCTCACGAAACAAATCTCCTGAGAGTCCGGCTTGTCGTAGAGGTGCAACCCCAAATCCTTCGCAAGATCGCGAACCATCGCCTTGCTTGGCATCTCTCCCATCGGGAACATTACGTCCTTGAGCTGCTCATGACCTAGCATGTACAGCACATAGCTCTGGTCCTTGTCTTTGGCCCTCGCCTTCAGAAGCTGGCAACGGCCGTCCCGATTACGGATTCGCGCATAGTGGCCCGTCACGAGTTTGTCGCAGCCGAGCTCGACCATCTTCTGCATGAGAATCTCGAACTTGACGTGGCGGTTGCACTGCACGCATGGGTTTGGCGTGCGCCCCTTGGCATATTCCTCTACGAAGTTCTCGATCACGTTCTTGCGGAACTCCTCTTTGAAGTTCATCACGTAATGCGGAATCTCGAGCACCCGAGCAACGCGTCGGGCATCCTCGACCGCGCCCAGGGAACAGCACCCGGCATGTCGAGAGTCGGTTTGGCTTTCCTGCCAAATCTGCATCGTCAGGCCAACAACGTCGTAGCCGCGACGCTTCATGAGGGCGGCGGCTACGCTGCTGTCGACTCCGCCCGACATGGCGACGAGAACAGTGGGCTTCTTTGTCACGGCTTGAGGAGGGCTTGGAATTCCTTGCTGTCCAGTTCAGCCATCACACCGGTCAACGTCAGCTTCTTGGCCGGTTGGCCCTTCGCGCTGACAATGTACGTCGGCGTGCCTTGTACGTTGAAGACCTTGAGCGCATCGGTATAGTCGCGAACCAATCGCTTCTGCGCGGGGGAGTTAGGGTCGTCCAGGGCTTTGGTGATGTCGGCAGGGTCGATACCGACGGACTGGGCAATCTTGTCGACGCCTTCACGATCCTTAGGTGCTTCCTCAGGCGCCGTGAAAGCAGTAGCGAAATCCCAGAACTTGCCTTTGCCGGCCGCAACTTCCGCGGTCACAGCCGCGACCGTCGCCATCTGGTGGCCCTCGACTCGGAAGAGTGGGAAGTGCCGATAGATCACTCGAAGCTTGCCAGGGTACTTTGCTACCAACTCGTGAGTCTTCGAGAATCCCGCTCGGCAAGTGGGACAGCAGAGGTCGGCAAATTCAACCACAGTGACGGGCGCGTCGTCGGGGCCCAACTGATTGCGTGAACTCTTGGGTTCGGGAACCAGGCTCTGGGCAACCTTCGCATCGTCGACGATTTCAACGGGTCCAACGACCTTGGTCCGCCCGTAGATGATGCCAAAAACTCCGCCTAGCGCAATGCTCACGCCAACCACACCCAAGATCAGTTCCTTGGGAACGAATGCAAATGGCGTCGCTTCCTCCGACTGCATCTTGTTGTAGAGCATTGTGTAGAGCACGAAGGTCGCAATCATCGTGATCGCGGACGAAAGACACCAAACGCACGTGGCGCCGATGACGAAAAAGCTGGTGTATTGCAGATAAAGCGAAGCGACGACGCCGATCGCCGAACCTAAGTACCCGAACCCAACCAGGAATCGGTTGGTGAGTTGTCCGGTCACCGTTCGGGCCAAGGCAAAAATGGTCAGCAAACAGTAACCAACGAAGCCGTAGTACGCAACTGGCTCGCCCATAAAGTAAGAAGAGGAATGCCGCGCGACTGCTTCACATCCGCCCCCGTTGGTACACGGAATTTGGATTTGATACATGTGTTCCATCGACAAAACGCCAGAAATAAATAGTCCGACGAATCCGAGGATCAACAAGAGACGGTTGAGTAAAGCGGGACTCACTCCCTGATTATACGGTTTGGAAACGGTCACCATACCGAATTGAACCTAGCAGGTATCCTAGAAGTTCCCAAATGGCCATTTCTTTCGCCTCCAAGGTCCTGGCTCAAAGCGAGCGCCCCAAGGCGCAGTTGGGAACTTATTTCGTTCAAACCTGGGGCTGCCAGATGAACGAAGAAGATAGCGAGCAGATGGCGCTCTATCTTGAACAGATCGGCCTGGTCCGGTCCGAATCGATTGTTGAAGCCCAGGTTATCTTGCTCAACACGTGTTCGGTTCGCAAGAAGCCAGAAGACAAAGCGTTCTCGATGCTGGGCGAGTTGGCCATGGTCAAGCAAGCAAGACCGGACACCGTCATTGGCGTCTGCGGCTGCATGGCCCAATTGAGGGCGAATGAAATCCGCCAACGCGCCCCACATGTTGACTTCGTCATCGGCACCGGAAACCTCTCCGAGATTCCCGCATTGGTCCAGGAAGCGTTTGCCGACCGGCGATTTCAGACTCGCCTCGACCTCCCCGAGAGAAAGGGTTCGATCGTTGAAGAGTTGCCGGTACGCCACGTAGGACGACAGTCCAAACTTAAGGCGTACATTCCCATCCAGTATGGCTGCGACAAGTTCTGCACCTTCTGCATCGTCCCCACCACACGCGGTCGAGAACGATCACGATCCACCGCCGACATTCTCGACGAAGTCAAACGACTTGCTGACAACGGCACTCGTGAAGTCACCCTTCTGGGACAAACCGTAAACTCGTACGGCAAGAACATGCCGGAAGGAAAAGTTCCCTTCTCCGAGCTCCTGCTGCTCGTCTCGCAAATTCCCGGCATCGAGCGAATCCGATTCACCTCTCCTTATCCTCGCGACTTCAAGCGCGACGTCATCCAAGCCATCCGGGACATCCCGCAGGTCATGGAGCATTGCCACATGCCGCTGCAGGCTGGCTCAGACTCCGAGCTGAGGCGGATGAAGCGACTCTACAC
>CAMFIS010000043.1 GCA_945952345.1 uncultured Fimbriimonas sp. | reverse complement strand
CAGTGACGCCCGTCTGGCCCGAAGCGGCGTTGATCATCGAAGCGATGTTGGCACCCGAAGTACCAGCCGAAATGTTAAAGCTCACACCATTGACGCTGATCGAGCCGCTTGCTGCTGCACCAGCGGTAAGAAGAGCCGTCGCAGTGTAAAGAGCGGCAGCCGCAACTGCTGTCTGGTTGATCGTGATCAAACCAGTCTGCGTGATGGTCGTGCTGTTGGCCGTGCCGCCAAAGCTGAAACCACCGATCTTGCTCGTGTTCGAAATCTGGGTCGTAACACCGGCCGATCCATCGAGCAGTCGTCGACCCGAGTAGGTCACCGAGCTAGAGATTCGGTTGATCGATGTGATGATGGAGTTAATCTGATCCTGGTTTGCCGTCAGCTGAGTGGCCGTGAGCGTTGCCGAGTTGCCCGAAGCAACCGCCAGGTTTCGCGCATCGTCGAGAAGTTGGTTCATTTCACCAAGCGCGTTCTCTGCGGTCTTCGCATAGTTCATCGCTTCGGTGTTGTTTCGTACAGCTGCGTCCATCGACGAGATCTGCGAGCGGAACAGCTCGGACGAGATAAGTCCCGCCGGGTCATCCGATGCGTCGGAAATTCGGAGTCCCTTAGAAAGTCGATTCATCGACTTGGACATCATGGACGACGTGTTCGAGACGCTATTGAAAGCGCTCAGTGCTTCTACGTTGGTGTTGATTCGAAATGACATATAGACCTCCGTGTTGTCGGTGGAGCCTTTGCCGCCTCTTCCTGACTTGGCCTTTTCGATCCCTTTGCTCTTTGGCGCTCCGGTCTCGTTTGGTCTCCACGACCCTCGTTCATTTACCTGTTTCCATACCACGCAAAATTACTATCCTGGTAAAAATACCGGGATTTGAAAAACCCTGATAATTGTGCCTGGTAGGTTCAGTTGGCATGGGTTTGATGCGATGAGCGGAAGAAGCGCAAGGAAGCGGCTAAGCCAGCGCAAAGAAGATGAAGATTTGGAAGGATTCAGGATGTTTGTTTCTCCTAAGGGGCTAGTCCTTCCCTCGCTTCCCTCGCTTCCCTCGCCCTCGCCCTCGCCCTGATTCAAGTAAACTTCCCATCCGTGACCACCCTCCTCGTGACCTGGAAAGAACCCGGTCAGATCGGCATCGACGCCGCATGGAAGGCCCGACAAGGCGGAGCCGACCTCATCACCACCATCGAAAAGGGACTTGCCGCGTGCGAACTCGACCCTTCCCTTCTCGCCATTGGGCTCGGTTCGCTTCCCAACGCTGACGGTGAGTTGGAACTCGATGCCTCCATCATGGATGGCCGAGACATGAACTGCGGTGCGGTGTGCTCGGTCCGAGGCATCGTCCCGGTTATTTCGGTGGCGCGAAAGGTCATGGAGGAAACCCCTCACGTGATGCTGGCAGGTGACCAAGCCCGCCGCTTCGCAATTAGCAAGGGTTTCCGTCCCCAGAATCTCATGACCGCCGAGTGCATCGCCGAATACGACAAATGGGTTCGAGGAGAGGCCGAGAAGTATTACATCCACACCGCCCAAGAGTCGCACGACACGGTCACCATGCTCGGACTCGAAACCGGCCCCGATGGTAAGCCTCACCTAATCGCGGCATCCTCGACCAGCGGTCTGGCATGGAAGCTCCCTGGCCGCGTAGGTGATTCGCCCATCGTAGGCGCTGGAATCTTCGCCGACGACGAAATCGGCGCCGCCGGAGCCACCGGCCTGGGCGAAGAACTTTGGAAAGCCGTCGCTTCTTACCGCGCGGTACGAAACATGGAAGCGGGAATGTCCGCCCAAGAGGCCTGCCAGGAAACCATCGACCACATGGTTCGCCGCCAAGCCCATGCCGCCGATCTGCCCTGCGTGGTCATGGCGCTTCGCAAAGATGGCGACTTCGGCGCGGCCACCACCAAGGGTGAATTCCCCTACTGGATTTGCCGCGACGGTAATATCGAATACCGCGAGCAGCCAGCCAAAGGATAAGCTTGCAACTCGGCCCCAAGTGCAGAGCTTTTGGGGCCTGAAAACTCAATGCCCTGCCTCATCGGAACCGCTGGCCACGTCGACCATGGAAAGACCTCCCTCATCCGGGCGCTGACCGGCATCGATGCTGACCGCCTGCCCGAAGAGAAAGCCCGAGGCGTCACCATCGACGTGGGTTACGCTTTCATCGATCTCCCCCAGTCGGGTCGATGCTCCATCGTCGATGTACCCGGCCACCAGAAGTACGCCACCAACATGTTGGTCGGATCGATGGGAATCGATGTCGGTCTGCTTTGCATCGCCGCTGACGAAGGCGTGATGCCCCAAACCAAAGAGCATCTCGAGATTCTCTCCCTTCTACCTGTCAAACAGATCGTCGTCGCCCTGACAAAAACGGACCTGGTGGACGCCGAGACCATGGCCCTTCAACTCGAAGAAATCCAAGACGACCTCACCCGAACAAGGTTTGCCGGATCCCCGATCATTCCTGTCAGCGCCCATTCGGGCGAAGGCCTGAGCTTTCTGGTGGGAGCCTTGGACCAAGCAGTACAACGCCATGCGCCACCCGCGGAGCCAAACAACCTCTGGTATATGCCGATCGATCGTTCCTTCGTCGTCAAGGGGCTGGGACTCGTAGTAACCGGGTACATGGCGAGGGGTGCGGTCGAAACTTACCAGGACGCTGAGATCGTTCCCGGAAGGTTGAAAGTAAAAATCCGCTCGATCCAGTCGCATGACGAAACCGTTGCTACCGCTGAGCGCGGAATGCGGGTCGCCATGAACATCACCGGGGTCAGCCTGGACGACATTCCCCGGGGAGTGGTGATTGGTGCTCCCGGCGCGGTGGCCGAGACCATGGTCTCCGACATGAAACTGGAATGGCTCGACGAGCCAAAGCACGCCATGGATGTTCGGGTGGCGATTGGCACTGCCGATGCGATTGGAAGGCTATTTCTCAACGATAACGATGCTTCGCTGGCTCAGGTCCGATTTAAAGAAGTCGTCGCGGCGGCAAAGGGCGAGCCGGTCATTATCCGACGGCATAGTCCCGCGAGTCTTCTTGGTGGCGGAACCGTCATCGTCGCCGAAGGCGAAGTGCGCCGAAAGAAGGATGTGGTCCGGTATGTCGATCTCGCGAATATCGAAGAGGGAGTCCTCGCCGCCATTCACGAAGATCCCAACGGAGTTTCGACCCAGGAAATCTGCCGACTCATTGGCCTCAGCCAGCAACAGTTAGGCGATCACTTCGAACGGCTTATTCGAGAAAAGAAGATCATCGGCTTTGCCGGCATTTGGTATCAGCCTTACATCTTCCTTACCCAAGCCAACCTCTTCCTCCGAACGCTGAAGGAGATGCACGATCGAAGCCCGATGTCGTTGTTCCAGCCTCGTGAGCTCGTAGTGCAGAGGATCGGTCGCAACTGGACCGGTAAACCACTGGAACGAATCCTCGCGAAGCTAGTAGAGCTTGGCAAACTCGAGGTCGATGGCACTCGGGTGAAGCTCGCCGAATTCAACATAGCCCTAAATCCGAAACAGGAGGCGTTCATCTCGAGGATTGAAAGCGAGATGGACAAGTCATTCATCAACATCCCGTACCCAAGCGAGATCGCGTCAAAAATCGGCGTGCCAGTCCAGGCCGTCGAGGAGATGATGTCGACGGCGGCCAGGGCGGGGCGAATCGTCAAGATCGGCGACACGCTCTATTACACTCAGAATCAAATGGCGAAGATCAAAACAGCGGTCGCCGATTTTGCTAAAGGTAAGCCGTTCACCGCAAGCGAAGTGAAGGAAGCTCTGCAGACCAGCCGCAAATATATCATTCCGATTTTGGAGCACTTGGACGCGATCGGCTTCACCGAACGGATCGATGACCGTCGAGTTGTCAAGTAGACACTAAACGCGGATTCGTTCGCCGCGTGGAACTGCGACTCCGATCGGACCAACTTCTTGGGCTGTGAGTTCACCTCGACTCGCCTTGACGTGGCCAGACACCTTATCGATGGTGGATTCAAGTCGTGAGAGAACGTCGAGCGCGTATTGGTCGGCACCCTTGCGGGTTTGTGCGGCTTCTCGCTCGGCCGAGTTTCGAATCTCTTCGGCTTGGGCTTTGCTCAGCTTAAGAACTTCGCTCTGGGAAACCAAATATTCTTGATGCTGTTTGGCCTGATCAATCAGATCAGCAGCCTGAGCTTTGGCTTGCTCGATGAGCTTGGCGCCCTCTTCTTGAGCATTGCGAAGCGCCTGTTCAGCGTCGGTCGAAGCTTGTTCGCGAATCTTCTCGGAATCCTTCTTATACTGTGCGGCATTTCGAAGATCGTCTGGCAAGGAAGCTTTGATCTTCCCGATCACAAGGTTGATTTCCTGCTTGTCCAATCCGTAGGTAAGGCGACCCCCGATCGTGCGCGGATCCTCAGTCGCGAGGAGTTGGAGTTCTTCGAGTAGAGCCAAGATGTCTTCCATAGAACCTATCCCATCATTTTACACACTTCGTTAAAACTTGGTTCCGATTGGGGAAAATCCTGTGAAGAAGTCTTGAAATAGTAGACGAATTTCTATATAATGGAAATCCTATGTCATTGAAGTGGGATTACGTCGGCGTTGTGGCTGCCGACATGGACAAATCAGTACTCTTCTACCGCCTCCTTGGGCTGCCCATGCCCGATGCCGATAGCGACCATGTGGAGGTCGAACTACCGAATGGCATGCGCTTCGCCCTCGATTCGCTTGAACTCATCAGGAGCCTCGGGCCGTGGAAAGAACCACAGGGCCACCGGATGGGAATGGGAATCAACGCCGAAACTCCAGACGGGGTGGACGCAACCTACAAAGCTGTTGTCGACGCTGGGTTCGAAGGCCGAACCGAACCGTTCGACGCCTTCTGGGGCCAACGCTACGCCCAAGTCCTCGACCCAGACGGTAACGCGGTGGACATCTACGCTCCGCTTTAAAGCTCCCTTCCTCTTCCGGAGAAAAGGTTGTGGATGGAGGGGACCATAGACGGCAAACTCTGAAAGTGACTTCGCCACTGCTGGTCTGGGTGTCAGTAGTGTGAGGGTAAGCCCGGGTGGCACGTATCGACGCTAAGGAGTCCTTGCTCTTAAGGAATGAAAGACCCGTCGATGCGTGAAGTGCGCCGCCTCAGGTCCAAAAGATATCCGCGATTTCGGGCATAGTCATGGGTTGACCTAAAGCCAAGGACTAATCTACCGCTGTAGCGTTGCGTTCATCGCCGTTGGAACGGTCTTCGGAGTCGCATCCATTGGCTTGTTGATAAGGAAGCCAGCCAGGGCCGCCCAGCCCATTAGCGTAAGACCCACGAACACCACGGCAGAAATCTTTTGAATTCGGATCTGGGCCGCGTCGGTAACGGTGATGCCCCAGCGAATGCAGAAGTTCCAGAGTCCATAGCCAAGGTGGTACGAGGCAGCCGCGATTCCAACCACATAGAACAGCAGCCAGACCGGATTGTGCATCTTATCGTGCCAAGCATTAAACTTGATCGCCTCGGAGTTCCCCGTGGCGTACTTGTAGACCGTGGTCGAGCAAACGTGAACGATAAGGAAGGCGAATACGAGCAGACCACTTAGCCGCTGGAAAAAGAACATACGATTCTGCGACCATTTGTACTTCGTCGTGAAGTAATTATTCTCCGCTCGAGAAATGATGAATAGGCCGTAAACCGCGTGGAATAGCAGTGGCAGCCAAATCATCAGGACTTCCATCGCGAGGAGGAAGTGTTTCGGCATTCCTTCAAAAAACTCGATAACGCCATTGAACTTGTCGGGGCCGCCGATGGAAAACGTGTTCAGCGTCAAATGCTGGGCCATGTAGTAGCCGACCGGCATCACACCCGTCAACGAATGGATCCGGTGCATCACAAAGTCTTCGCGCGAAACGGTGATCGCCATAGTTCTCTTCTACGAGGTTACCCGTCAGGCGGTAATCTTTTGGCGATGCCATATATTTCGAACATCCTCGCTCGCGAAATTATCGACAGCCGCGGTAACCCAACCGTCGAAGTCGATGTCCTGCTTGAATCCGGCGCGATGGGTCGAGCCGCGGTCCCGAGCGGCGCAAGTACCGGCCAGTTCGAAGCCGTCGAGCTCCGCGACGGAGACGACAAACGATTTCAAGGCAAAGGTGTTCTCGATGCCGTCCACAATGTCAACGAGATCATTGCCCCTGCGCTCCTCGATCATGACGCCTCCGACCAAGAGGGTGTCGATCGACTGATGATCGAACTCGACGGTACGGAGAACAAGGGCAAACTCGGAGCCAACGCTATCCTTGGCGTCTCAATGGCCGTCGCAAAAGCCGCCGCTGACTATTCCAAGCTTCCCCTCTTCCGATACGCCGGTGGTACCACCGCAAAGGTTCTGCCCGTTCCGATGATGAACATCCTGAACGGCGGCGCCCACGCAGACAGCAACGTTGACTTCCAAGAATTTATGGTCCTCCCCGTCGGCGCGCCAACCTTTGCCGAAGCCGTCCGCTGGGGATGTGAAATCTTCCACAACCTCAAAAAGGTCCTCAAGAGCAAGGGACTAGCCACGGGCTATGGCGACGAGGGCGGATTCGCCCCAAGTCTCGAATCGCAAGAAATGGCATTCGACTACATCATCGATGCCATCCAAAAGTCAGGCTACAACCCCGGCAAAGATGTCTTCCTCGGCATCGATGCCGCTGCCACCGAGTTCTATAACGGCAAGACTTACGATTACAAGAATGGCAAATCCCTTTCGGGTCCCGAGCAAGTTGGCTACCTCGTCGAGCTCAGCAAGAAGTATCCGCTGATTTCGATAGAAGATGGCTGCAGCGAAGAAGACTGGGAAAGCTGGAAGGGCGTGACGGATGCCCTTGGCGACAAGGTTCAACTCGTGGGCGACGACCTGTTCGTCACCAATGTTGAAAGACTCAGCCGAGGAATCTCGACCGGCACCGCCAACTCGATCCTTATCAAGGTCAACCAGATCGGCTCGCTGAGCGAGACGTTCGCCGCCGTCGAGATGGCCAAGCGAGCGGGCTACACGAGCATCATGAGCCACCGCTCCGGTGAGACCGAAGATGCCACGATTGCCGACCTGGCGGTTGCCACCAACTGTGGTCAGATCAAGACCGGCGCTCCGAACCGTACCGACCGAGTGGCGAAGTACAACCAGTTGCTTCGAATTGAAGAGCAACTTGGCGACAACGCCGTCTACGCAGGCAAGTCTGCCTTCGGTAAGATCGCTTCCAAATTGTAGTTTGACCGCTGCCTCACAATTGACGATCGAGAGATTAGTTCGGCAAACCTTTCTCTTAATTGGTGAGGCTCTGTTTGTTTTCGTAACCTCACCAATTTGATTCGAATTCCGACCAATTGATCGAAGTTCACAATTAGTGAGGTAGCGATATTAGGCTGGCGTCAGTGCGTCGTCGACTGCTGAGACTGTGTTTTCGCTGTCTGGTTCGCCCACGACCGAAACGCTTTTTCTTTCTCAGTGCCAGCAAAACCGGTCACCAGTGCCATTCGGGCAAAGCCGAACACGAAGAAAATCGTCACGAACGTCACGAACCCGAGGTTAAATTTCCGCGAATCGAGCAGCAGCCGAAGGCCCTTGAAATTCCCGTAAAGAGACAACAAGGCGATGGCGGAAAAGCCGAGATACATCGGCACGCCAAGCGGATGGCATCGAAATGCCTCGATAATGTGCCCGTGCAGAAAATTGGTCCACGAAGTCGTCAGGCCACATCCCGGGCAGGGTCGGTCGAACAGCAGCACGCTCGGACATGGCGGCAAACCTAATTGCTGATGAGTACCGTGGCCGTGGGCGTCTGGTCGCAAATACAAACCCACCGCCGTGCAAAAAGCCCACGCCGCCGTCCAGACAAGCTGCGCGCGAACATAGATTGGCTTCGAGGGTTCAAAGAGGTGCATGGAGGGACTCGATAGGAATAACGCACTCGGGCTGCAAAACGTTGCCGAGAACTGCCGCTACAGAAATGATATCACCGCTAGGCTCGGCCAAAGCCACGAACTCGTCGGTGGTGTCGATTAAGTTGGCCACCGCTCCGCCATTTCGCACCCGCATCGTCTCGAGGTCGGACAGGAGCCGTATGCGCATCGGCAGCAACGCCTCTTTCAGTGGAATCAAATCCGCCGTGCTGACATCATCGATGGTCGAAGCATGCTCGAGAGAAAACTTACCAACTCCTGTCCGAACCAGCGACTGCAGATACGCTCCGCAACCAATCCTTTCGCCAAGCTCATGGGCGATGGTCCGCACATAGGTCCCGCCCGAGCACTCGATCTCAAACTCAGCCGTCGCCTCGCCAACCGCCAACGTGTCCATCCGTTCGATATGGATCGTCCGCGATTTCCGCTCGATCTCCACACCCTCGCGCGCATATTTGTACAGAGGCTGGCCTTTCACTTTCACCGCGCTAAACATCGGCGGTACCTGCTCTTGCAAGCCAAGAAACGTGGGAACGACCTCCGACACTTGAGCCGCCAAATCCATCGGGACCGGCATCTCCGAGGTGATCTCGCCTTCCGAATCATAACTGTCGGTCGAGATTCCAAACCGAACGACAGCGCGATAAACTTTCGGTTCCAGTGGCAAGTACTGCAAGAATCTGGTCGCTGGACCAACCGCAATCACCAGTAACCCAGTCGCCATAGGATCAAGGGTCCCGGCATGCCCGATTCGCTTCGTGTTGAACTTACGGCGAAGCTTCGCGACGACGTCGTGGGAAGAAAACTCAAGCGGTTTATCGATTAGGACGATGCCAAACAACGGCGCATCCCCTCAACCACTTGGTGCTCGGCGTCCGCCAAGTCACCTTCAAAATTGCATCCGGCCGCGTTCATGTGTCCGCCGCCGCCAAACTCCCTGGCCACCGCAGCCACGTCGAACCCGCGACGGCTGCGCAACGAACACCGAATCTTGCCCGGTTTGGCCTCGCGCAGCAGAGCTGCGATCTGTACGGTCTCGATGCTCAAAAGCTCGTTGACGAATCCCTCGGTATCTTCGTCGGTGGCATGCGCCCATTCGAAGTCGCGGTTGGAAAGGCAGCTCCACGCGAGGCGGTCGTCCATGTCCAATTTCATCGTCTCCAGGGCATGGCCCAACAATCGTGCCGAAGAAAGCTGTCGATTCTGGAAAATTTCTTCGGACACCTGTTCGAGATTGGCTCCGCATTCCAGCAGCAGAGCCGATGCCTTCAAAGCATCCGACGTTGTATTGCGGAATCGGAAGGAGCCGGTATCGGTCGAAATTCCCGTGTAGAAACAAGTTGCCATTTCTGGACTGATTTCTGCACCCATCTCCTGCAAAAGCAGCGTGATGATGAGCGCGGTCGCGGCTGATCCAGTATCGATTATTCGGAGATCGCCGGGAGCTTCGTGCGGAACATGGTGATCGATCACCATGAGCCGATCTTGCTTCTCAAAGTACGGGGCAGTCGACCCCAGCCGTTCGAAAGAATCGAGGTCGACAATGATCCCTAGGTCAAAATCTTCGCGACTCGGGGTTAGGCTCACTCGGTCGACGGTTGGCAAGAATTTAAGATTCCTTGGGGCTGTGTGATGGCAAATTACTTCCACCGCCTTGCCTTGGCTCTCAAGGTAGAGGGCCAATCCCAGTGCTGAACCCAAGGCGTCGCCGTCTGGATTCAAATGAGTTCCGATCAGAATTGTTTTGGCACGGGCAATTTCTTGTTGGAAAGCCTGAACCAGGGTCGCGTCAATCGTCATCAGGCATCCTCCGCACAAGGGTGTATACCCTAACTACGGCAGATATCGCCGTTCCGTCCCCCGCTCGATGGCTTCTTCCAGATATTCGACAAACTCTGCCTTAAACCTCTCGGTGGCAAACTGCTTCGAGTGTTCCTTTAGCTTGTCGGGATGAAAGTCGCGGCCCTGAAGGCGACCGACTGCGGCAACAATCTGCTCCGGCGACTGCTCGGATATGTGCTCCCCAAACTCCGCGCTGACAGTCTCGGCTGCGCCCCCTTTGTCGAACACAATCACCGGCAGTCCCGCTGCCATCGCTTCTACCGGCACAATTCCGAAGTCCTCGTAGGCCGGAAACAGCACTCCTCGAGACCGGCTCAACAAGATCTTCAAATCCGGATCGGGCAACCGACCGTGAAAAACGACGTTTTGGAGTCCAGCCGCCTGCTCTTTTAGCGCGGCTTCGTAGGGGCCACTTCCAACGATGTTCAGTTTGAATCCGCCCAACTTCGCCGCCTGGATCGCGAGATCGAACTTCTTATAAGGAATCAGACGACTCCACATCGTGAAGCCTTCCTCATCGCTTACGCGCGGCGTATCCAGCCACTTCTCCACATTGACCCCTGGATAAACAACATGCTCGACCGGTCGGCGATAGACCCTTTCGATGCGATCCGCCGTCGTTTTGGAATTTGCGACGAGGTAAGTGGGATTTTTAGACGCCACGAGGTCAAGGCGCTTCAGTCGCTTCACGATGGACCGACGCAGAACACCTTCACCCGCCCGACCATCGATTTCAGGGAACCAGAGCGCTCGAGCGGGCGAATGATAGTAGCAAAAGTTCACCGCGGTTGCGGATGGCCGAGCGTTGTGAGCAAAGGTATGCGACGATGTAATGACAACGTCATAGGATTCGAGATCGAATGACCGATAGCAATCGGCAAGGATCGGCGAATACAGGTAGTGCCTTTGCTTCGAAAGCGGCATCCCGGAAACCCAATGCGCCTGAACATCCTTTCCTTGCAGCCATGAAAATTTTTCCGGGTTGTACTGGGCCGCATAGATGGGGACCGATGGCATCATCTCGTGAATCGCGCGCAGTACTTCCTCGGCGCCACCCATCACCGTTAGCCAATCGTGAACAATGGCTACGCGCTTAGAGGATGTTATCGCTTGAAGTCGCTCGGCCAAGGTCATCTACAGCAATCTACCTGTCCAGCCCAGGTGCTTACTGAGTCGTAAACTTCCAGGCCTTGTCGTATATTTTGCCGTTGTTGTCCTGCACTTTTAGGGTCACGGAGTAAGTCGTCCCGGACGCAAGCGGTTTTTTAGGGATCAAGATCACCGAGTTGTGAAGGTTTTCATCGTTCTTGCTTGACAATTCGTACTTCGGAATCTCCTTGCCAGCATTCGTGGTGACGTGAGACTCAAGAATCTTTAACTCTTTTATGTCTTTCCCGTAGACGTTCATGACGATCGGATAGCCGAGGTCTTTGGTTGCGTCGTCAAAGTTCCTCGTCGGGTCGGGCACCTCCCGGTTATGCCACAGCACCGGCACGAGTTGGCCGCCGTCCGGCGGAGATACAAAGGTCCCGTCGACCGATGTTCCGTCGCCGTCCATTGTAAAGAACTGGTCTTTGAAACTCGCACCGACGATTCCGGGGCCGGGTTTCATCATGCTGATTCGGTGGTAAGGTGCATCCCACAAGCCGCGAACTCCATCAGCTGCACTGCGACCACCCATCGAAACGACTTCGAAGCTGCTGCCCACGTGGCCAAAGAGGCTCACCCGGTCGGCGGGTTCGGTGCCCGTAAAGCCCGGCTTCCCTTCCTGCTCGTAGTGGCCGCCTTCGCGATTGAGAAAGAGGTAGTTGGTGTGCGCTGCCGCCGACATGGCGAACCCATTGTCGAGCTGGCAGGGCTCGAATCCATGGGCTTTGCGAATCCTGTTATATTCGGCGATCGCCGCCATCGCGTCTGGCGAGATCGTCGCATTCGGTGAAATCGTTTCCGAAGAAATCTTGACCGACCACTTCTTCTCGAAGTTAGCCCAATTATCGACCTTCACCTTCGCCAACACTTCGTAGGTGCCCGGCGCCAAGGGCTCGGCCGACTCGTAGGAAAGCTCCCGTTTCTTCTCGTCGTAGTTTGCATTCACTTTTCGCCCGTTGATGAGCATCGTGCTGCCCGTGATATGGGCATCGCCATCGGGCCAAACTTGCCAGACGAACCGTGGAGTACGGACGCGGACGTCTTTGGTGGGACCAAAGCCCGATGTCCAAATCTGCACCGCCTTCTGATTTCCCTGGGCGGGAAACGACGCGCAGCAAGAGGTCAAAAACAGTACGATTGAAGCTAAACGGAATCTATTCACTTTGATTGCCGGAACGGGGATACAAGATTAAGAACGGATGACGAATCCAATAAATACAGAATTCATACGGCCATCTTGTATTAATTTTTTTCCATGTTCCACCGAACTTTCTGTCAGGGTTTTTCTACCAAATAAATGAAACTCTCTGTAAACTCCAAGAGAACCCTACAATAGGAATATCTGGTTCGCGAATGAGCAGTCCCCCACAAACGCTTGGACAGTATCAAATCATCCGCGAAATTGCGCGTTCGAACGACATCGTCTACGAAGCCTACGATCCCCTCATGAACCGGCGCGTGGCCGTCAAAGAGCTCTCTATGCCGGCAGGATCTACTCCGCAACAGCTTGAAGACCGAGTCAATCGATTCCGCCGTGAAGCCCAAGCCGTCGGCAGCCTGAACCATCCAAACATCATGACCGTGTTCTCGTTCGCTGAGGACGACGGTCGCTATTTCATGGCGATGGAATACCTCGACGGCACGACACTTCGAAAAGAAGTCGACAACTCAGGCTTCCTAACGGTCGATCGCGCGGTCGAAATTGCTACCGCCGTTCTTGACGGCCTCTACCATGCTCACAACGAAGGCGTCGTCCACCGAGACATCAAACCCGATAACATCCAAATCACCACAGCCAACGGGGTCAAGATCACCGACTTTGGTATTGCTCGTCTAACCTTTCAGCCCAACCTCACCATGGACGGGCAAGTATTTGGCACCCCCAGCTACATGTCACCAGAGCAAGTGGTCGGCAAGGAAATCGACAACCGCACCGACCTGTTCAGCGTCGGCGTCATGCTTTACGAAATGATCACCGGAAACAAACCGTTTCAAGGTGACAATGTCATTGCGATTACGCACGCTATTGTCAACGGCACCCCGGCCCCGACAACCCAGATTCCGAATCCTATTTGGCAAGTCATTTCTCGCTCCCTTGAGAAAGCGCCCCAGATGCGATACCACAACGCCGCGGAAATGCGCGAAGCTTTGTTAGATGCGGTCGCTCCGGCAGCCACACATCAAAGTCCCGTTGTCGGATTCGATCCATATTCTCAACCGCCAACCAGCCTGCTTCAGAATCCTTATCAACCGGGCGGCTATCAGCAACAACCCGACCCCTATGGGATGCCGATTCAGACACCTTACGGTGGAGTCTTGCCGAACTCGTACAATCCATATGGTCAGGTCCTTGGCGCCCCTCCCGTCATCGCTCCACCGCCAACCTATGGAACCTACAACCCGTACCAGCAGCAGCCGATGATGACCCAATACCAACAGCCGGCGCCGTACAACGTTTACTACCCACCCCAGCCCGGACCTCCGCTCATCTCGCATGAAGCTAAGGAGCGGATGCGCCAGTTCATGCTCGCAATTGTCCTGATCTCGGTCATTGCGGGAATTCTTGTCGCAGCATTTGTGAGTCTCACGAACTCGATTCAAAAATCGAAGACCTCAAACTCGTCGTCGAGTACAAGCAACGGTGGGTCGGTCGATAACTCGGGACCCAAGGTATCTGGCGCGGACCTGAGTTCACGAGCGGACTCCGCCGTCACGGATATCGCCAAAGCCCAAGGCTACATCGACGCCGGAGATGCTTACAAAGCCTCGAACCAAAACCCCCAAGCGTACGCGGAATACTTGAAGGCCTACACGATTCGTAAGAACACCCAGGCAAGCAATCGCGACCTTCGTGAGGTACTCAATAAGATGAGCGATGTCACCGACGAGGGTTCAAAGGAGCGACAGTTCATCGACAGTGAACGTGCCGCCCAGCATCCCGACGGAGGCTAGCTAGGAGCGGAGACCATGCGCCAAGTCTTAGTCTCCCTTTCCATTCTCGCCGTGATTGCCGCTGCCCTCATCGGCGCAGTCCTCGTGATCGGCAATTCGATGCATCCTGCCGCCTCTCCAACGACGCCTTCCAACAACCCGTTGGCGCCTAGCGCCGGCAATCCCGAGGTTCTTCCCGATGGCACGCCAGTTATCGACGCGAACAAGCCCGCCGTCACCATTTCGTCTGGGGAGCCAAAGGTTGGCGGCGCCGACCTCAGCGCCCGGGCCGATCAGGCTATCACCGAAATCGCTCAATCCAAAGGACACATGGATGCCGGAGACGCCTTCAAATCCGCCGGTCAGAACTCGCAAGCATACGTCGAGTACCTCAAGGCGTACCAAATCCGCCGAGAACACAACGCCACCAAACGCGAACTCCGCGAGGTTCTCTATAAGATGCGCGATGTCGTCTTCCGCGATAGCGAAGAGGGTAAGTACGTTGAGGGCGAACTCACCGCTCTGAGCGAAGGGGCTAACTAGCCTCGAGCTCCTAGCTAAGAGCCACGAGTTAGTACAAGTGTGGCGCTTACCCGTGTTCACTCTCACACGGATAAGCACATCAATCAACCGGCAGGCAGAAGCAGATGGCACCGTGTATCTGTGCCACGACCAGATGGCTTCTTCACGCTTCTCGCTCTTCCCTCGCTTCTTCGCGCTTCCTTCGCCTTATCTGGCATCCCTCGTCGTCAAAGGATGCTTATCCGTGCGGAACGGCATCGCGGGCAAACCGTCCGAGTTCACCAGATTCACTGGCGGGTTGTCCTGCCATCCATATCGAACATCGACCGGGGCAGGAACGGATGTGCTCGTCAACACCACGGTTGAACCCACAATCGCCGCATTGGCCCATGCCCACTTTCCGTCGGCGCCACAAATGGCGAACGCCCTCGGCGGCGTTCCGTCGGTCGTCTTCAATCCGTTCGCGTGAGACAGAGTCACAATGACCTGCGGTCCAACAATCTTCATCGATGCAAACCGTGGCCCCTGCCACTCCACGTTTTGGCCGTAGTCCTTCTTCAGAGCGATTCGGGCCAGGCGCTCGCCCACATCTCGCTTATTGCGCGGGTGGATGTCGTTGGCTTCGCCAATATCGAGGATCGTCGCCGTGCCGCCATTCTTCATCTGGCCAACGAAGTCCTGAGCATCACGCAACTCAGCCCATTGGGAGTCGAACTGGTTAGGATTCGGTGCCATGAAGTTCGCCAACTGCACTGTATAAAAAGGGAAATCGCCCTGGCGGAAGATCTGCCTCCAATCCTTAATCATGTCGGGCAAGAGCGATCGATACTGCACGGCTCGTCCAGCATTCGATTCACCTTGGTACCAAATGGCACCTCGAAGCGAGTACGGCGCGAGAGGATAGAGCATCGCATTGTAAAGATTCGAGGGGAAGTTGGGATCGCTCGTGGTCTGGGGCGCTTGCGGCTCAGGACCCGCATCGGCCAATGGTGCCTGCTTCGGACCTTCCACCTTCATCTTCCAACCGTCCACGATCGGGATATCGCCCAATCGAAGGGATTCCTTCGGACCCGTGAATCCTCCCGGTCCCTGTCCGTCGTAGGCCCGGACCGCAATCAAGTTTCGCCCTTCATGCAAAACTCCCGATCGCAACGTGTAGCGTCGGAGCACGCTGTAAAAGTTCGGAACCGTCATGTCCGTTCGGCCAACTTCCACGCCGTTGATGAACGTCATGTCCATATCGTCGATCGGACCGAGGCTGAGCGAGTTGATCGATGCGGCTTGGGCGGCCGTTAAGGTGACTTCTTTGCGGAACCAAATCGTGCCGTCGAAAGAGTCTGGAAAAGCATAGGGCATGGTCGTCGTCTCCCACCCGCTGTCGTCGTAGTCCGGCTTGGCTTCGGTCATGGGTCGCGGGCCGAAGAAGTCCGGCACGCCCTTGGCTTGCCATATGCGCATGGCGGCAATGTACTGGCTCATTCCATTCTCGGCCCCAGCCAGCGATGTCTTGGCGTGGTCGTAAATGTTCTTCGTCCATGGATCGGTGGCGAGCATATCCATGCCCGTCCAGGCCTCAGCGACGGTGCCGCCCCACGATGTGTGGATCATGCCGATGGGTACGTGGAGGTCTCGATAAAGCTTCTTGGCGAAGGCGTACCCCACGGCCGAGAACATGTCGACCGTGCCTGGCTGAGCCGTCACCCATGAGCCGGTGACGTCATTCAGTTTCGAATTCGAGACGTTCTTGATCACGGTGAACATCCGGATGTGATGATCCGCTTCTTGTTGGGCCAACGCTCGGTCCTTGGTGTTGATCACCACCCACTCCATGTTGGATTGGCCCGAGCAAATCCAAACCTCGCCGACATAGACATCCTGAATCGACTTCGTGCCCGAGCCCGCGACGGTCAAAGTGTAAGGCCCACCCTCTTTCATCGCGGGAATGGTGGATTGGAATCGGCCATTTCCGTCGGTGGTCGTGGTGACCTTCTTTCCGTTGTTTTCGATTCGCTCAACCTGGCCCGGCTTGTCCCATCCCCAAATGTTGATCGCCTTGCCGCGCTGCAAAACCATGTGATCGGTGAAGAGCGATGGCAGCCTGAGGGCGGATTGCGGAAGGGTAAGAAACGGAGTTAGCCAGAGCATCAATGGCATTGTATGACGGATTGTTTTCAGGTTGCAAGACTCCGGCAGAATAAACCGCTTGCGCTGGCATTCGGAACTTCCACACACCATGCTCCGTAATCACTCCAAGGGAATTTGGAGTGGGTTTGAGAAACTTCCTTTCGAAATATTGGGTCTTGGTTTGGCTGGCGCTTCCTGCATTTGCGGCGGCCGCCGAACAACAACCGATCAAAGCGGTCAGGATGGATACACCGCCGACGATCGACGGCACCATCAACGACGATGAATGGAAGAGCGTGCCATTCTTGGAGGGCCTTCATGACTCCACTACCGGCTCGGCGTACGCAGACGGCGGCCGGTTCTGGATCGGCTACGACAAGCAGTACGTCTACTTCGCCGCTCGCCTCCAGGAAAGCGAGCCCGACAAAATTCACGCCACCGAATACCGCACCAACGTTCCCCTCACCGGCGACGACTTTGTCGAACTCGATCTCGACCTGTCCGGATCCACTGCGACCTTCAATACTTTTCAGATCAATCCTCAAGGGGCAACCAACATCCGCATCTCCGGCGGGCGCGCAAGCAAGCGCGAATGGCTGGGTGAATTCCTCGCCAAAGCCCATAAAACTCCCAACGGATGGGAATGCGAAGCCCGAATTCCTTGGCGTGCGATGGATATCCCTCGTGGTGGACGGCGCGACGTACGATTCAACATTCTGAGGTTCGTCGCCAAGAACCAACGCTCGCTCGCATACACCTTCGTCCCAACAACCCAAGTCGGCCTCACGCCTACATGGTCCGACGTCGAATTGCCCAAGCCCGAAGTCGATCACAGCATTCGCCTGCTGCCCTACACCTACGCGGGCTACGACCCCAAAACCAAGGGAATCTTCAACTCGGGCCTCGACCTCAAGACCGCGATCACCGATCAGATCAACATGGTCGGATCGATCAATCCCGACTTTCGAAACATCGCGAACAGCGTTCTCTCGCTCGACTTCAGCCGTTTCGAGCGCATCGCGAACGAGACTCGCCCGTTCTTTCAGGAAGGGTCGCAATACGCGAACTCGCAACTCTTCATCCCTCAGCGCATCAGCAGCTTTGATGCGGGAATCAACACCTACGGGCGCTTCAACGACAAGACGAGCTTTAGCGTGATCAGCACCGCACGGTTTGGCAAAGAGTCCGACTCCGCATTCACCATCACCCAGGACCCAAATCCTAACACTTCGCTCCGTGTGACCGCCACCGATCAAGAACTTCCCGGTCAGAGCAACCAGGCATATCTCGTTCGATATTCGCAGAACTATGGCGACTACAACGTCTTCCTTCGCAACATGGGCAGCCGCGACACTCAGTTCGGTTTCGGACAGCAAAACGACGCCTTGGTCCAGTACACCAAGAACGGCTTGTCGATTGGAAGCGGATACACGACGGCCGACGCTGGGTTCACTCCTCGTCTTGGATTTGTACAAGAAGTCGACCTGAAAGGTCCATTTATCTTCACTGACTGGGCTCGGAGTTTCGACAAGGGTTCCATTTCCGACTACGACATTAATTACACCATCACCGCGCTTGACCATATGAACGGTGGCTTCTACCGAAGAGAAGCAGCCTACGGTGGTTCCTTTACGCTGCGAAACGGCCTGAACTTCCTCTACAGTGCGGACATCGCCAACTTCGAGGGCAGCATGGACAACCTCTTCACCTACCAGGCTACATTTCCCCGCGGCAACCCCTACAACCAGGTCTCGGTGCGGTACGACCAAGGACTTCAAGCTGGATTCCCGTACAAAAGCGTTACTGGAACTGCGCAGTGGCGCCCCTCGAAAGGGCTGCAGTTCAGCCTGCGCGAACAGCACGTGGACTACCAGGGTGCCGCCGACCAAACCGTTTTCACCACCGCCTACGATCTGGGTAACGACCGCTCGGTCGCCGGTCGAATGGTGCGGCAAAACGACAAAGTGAACGCCTACCTCGCTTACCAGAGAACCGGTAACCAGGGAATTGAGTACTTCCTCATCCTTGGCGATCCCAATGCGCAGGTGTACCGAAACGCGTTGGCGCTGAAGGCCGTCGTTCCGTTCTCAATTGGAAAAAAGAAATAACCGATCCGGCTCAGACCTTCGCCCATGGCGCTCGCGACCAAGGCAACAGCTTTAGACCCTCGACCGAAATAGCCGGCCCAACGCAACTGAGCGCAATCGCCAGAGAGGCTAGCTGCGCCGAACTGCTAAGCGCATTCCGGCCAACGATCATGGGATCGTGGTGGACCATCCAATCTCCAATCGCCTGAAATCCACACCAACCTAGCCAGACAACGGCGAACAGCGGCAGCCTCCCTCGCAGGGCCCGCATGGGTGTCAGTCCCACGCCATTTTCACGTTCCAACCAGAACGCGTATGCCAGCCAACCACAAACGCCCGCCAGGACGACCAAGGCGCTAACCATGTAATGGGGTCGATTCAATGCGAAAAAGGTGGCCGAAGGCAATCCATAGAGAAGAAATCTTCCAATCCACAACTTCATCGCCCTCACTTAACCGTCGTCGGTCGCGTGATCGTGACAAGGAATTCGCCTTCGTCGGTTTTCACATACACGCTCTGCACACTCTTATCGAGCTCCACCAAGAAGTCTTGCAGTTCTAGCCAGCCGCTAACCAGAGTCAATTTGGGATCGGAGGCTCTGCGAATACCGGTGATCTTCGAACCGATCGACGGCCCGCCTTTGGCAGTACTCCTTCCCACATAGCAGCCATTGGGGCGGTCGGGATCGGGCTCGATGCCTTTCAAACCCGATCCGAAAAAGCCATATACTACGGTCGGCAAAATCATCTGACGGAACTGGTTAATCGTGATATTGGCCGCCTTTGTGTACCCACGACCCAGGAAATAGAACTGATCGTGGACGTCTCGAAAAGCCGCACGTTCCTTAGCATCCGCCGCCTCTTCTCCCTTGCCTGCCATTGTCGCGCGAAGAGATTCTTCTTGAGTGTCGAGAAGCGCCTCCATGGATTTCAGCACCTCGAGGAGCGGATTCGCAACGTCATCGAAGACCTTTGTGTCGAACTTGGCGTCGATCAACGCCTGGTTGAAATCGTCTGAAAAATAGTCTTCCAGGATCTGATCGATGATCTTCTCGACCTTGATCTTATAGGCGTCCGCGTCATGTGGATATTTGTTGCACTCGTGATCCCAAGCCACATCCCATTGCATGATGTGGGTGCCCAGCTTTGAATAGGCTTTCGGAAATTCCTTTCGTAGAATTTCCATGGCCTCCGACTTGGCGTACTTCGGCACATACTCCTTGTCTTTCTCCTTCCCTTTGCCCGAGTCTTCTTTGCCATCTTTTGAACTAGGCTCAGTTCGTGCGGAAGCGTAAAACGTTGAAATCGGAATCGGGTCGTCGGCCCAGAGCCGGACGACCGCGGACGAAGACACCGCCATATTCAGGAGCTGGCCCTCTGTGAATTGGAAAATCGCGAAGCCAACGAACTGACCTTGCGCATTCAAAACCGGACTGCCACTGCTGCCATGGCTGATCGCCGCCGTCGTTTGAATTAAGTCGACGTCGCCGTCCTTTCGCTTTGCGCTGACGATGCCGTTGGTCAGCGTCTGGTCCAATCCCAATGGGTTGCCAATCACATACAGCGGATCACCGGTTTCGATCTTGGCAAACTCGCCCAAGGCCAGCGGCTTCCGATCGGAGGGATCTGTGAGCTTGAGAATCGCCGCATCGCATGACTTGTCGAAGTACACCGCTCCGACTTTCCACTTCGCTCCCTTCGTACCCTGGATCTCAATGCTTTTGGCATTCTTGATCACGTGATAGCACGTCGCGACCAACAGGTTATTTCGCACGAAAAAGCCGGTGCCCTGACTCGTGTCGGTCAAGACGGTCACGACCGAATCGTGGCATTTCTCGAACACTTGCTTGGGCGTCAATTCTTCCGTCTTCTGGCCCCAACCGATAGCTGCTGGGAGAAGCAATAGGAGCCCGATCAAGCGCGCTGGCCGCATGGGCACATTGTATCGGGTTTCAGATGAGGACAGCATGAATTCCGAAGAAAATTAAGGTTGTCGCCGCAAGCGAATCTCGCTTACGCAGCGCTCAATGATCACCAGAGCTCGCTCGATCTCTTCCATCGTATTGCCAAATCCCAACGAAAACCGAATCCCTTCCTTCGCTTCTGCCTCCGAATACCCGCACGCCAGAAGCACATGCGAAGGTTCGATGCTTCCGCTGCTGCAAGCTGCGCCGCTGCTGGCGCTGATGCCTTCGCGATCCAGTCGAATTAACAAGGTCTCCGCGTCGATACCGGGAAAGCGAACGTGCACATGCGAGTCGACTGTTTGCGATGCGTTCGCCACCGTCGGAACCGCCCCGAAGATTTTCAGTCCTGCCAAGAGCCGATGCTGCATCTCATCCAGCCGTGTCGCTTGGTGAAGGTCGACCGCAGCCCCGAATCCCGCAATTCCCAGCACATTCTCAGTTCCGCCCCGAACCTCTCGCTCTTGCTCGCCGCCCGCAACCAAAGGCTTGATCTTGGTGCCGTTCAGCACCGCTAGTGCGCCAACGCCCTTCGGCCCATTCACTTTGTGCGCCGAGACCGAGACGAGGTCGGCGTACTCAACCGGGTTTGCCACATCTTTCAGAAAGCCCTGCACATGATCGGAATGAACCTTCGCCCCAACCCGATGAGCCTTCGCGCCGACCTCTTGGATTGGTTGGCGCATTCCCGTCTCGTTGTTGACACTCATGACCGAAACCAGCAGCACGCTTTCATCCAGCATCGACTCGAGAACATCGAGTCTGACTCGGGATTCGCGATCCACTGGAATCTGCTCGACCTCGTATCCCAACCTTTCCAGCAAAGGCTTAGTCGCAAGCACGCAATGGTGCTCCACCGAGCTCATCAAAATTCTCCTTCGAGATGGCTGCTCGTTCGC